>SVMC01000039.1 GCA_015067585.1 Oscillospiraceae bacterium | reverse complement strand
CCAATGTCAGCGATTTCGCTACCACCGCAATGGTATGGGCCATTGAAAACGAGATCATCACCGGTGCATCCGTGAACAATGTCACCTACCTGAAGCCTCTGGACAGCGCAACCCGCGAACAGATTGCAACCATCATCATGCGCTACCTCGAAGGCGAATAATTCTTAAAAAGAAGGATTCACCCCGAAATAACGCATAAAAACAGCTGAATAAGCAGTTCTGCCCCCCGGGAAACCGGGGGGCAGTTTTGTGGTGCTATGTCAATGGTTGGGATAGGAAAAAATGAGAAATCCCGGATCCGATGCAGTTCGGATCCGGGATTTCCCGTGATTGGCAGGACAAAGAGGACTTTGGAAGGAGCATAAAATGATTTATACGGGTTTTTCAATTTGATTCAGATAGCTGACCCCCCACGCCTGCATCTCCAGCAGCAGGGGGCGCATGGATTGGCCAAGATCAGATAAGGCGTATTCCACATGGGGCGGCATAATGTTGTGGACCGTACGAACCACCAAGCCGTCTGCCTCCAGGGAGCGGAGATTCTCCGTCAGTACCTTTGGGCTGATCGTTGCAATGTCCCGTTTCAGCTCGTTAAACCGCCAGGAGCGATCCAACAGCCGATACAGGATCAGGATCTTGCCTTTGCTGCCAATAATACGGGCCACAGTCATAACAGGACAATCACGGAACGAATCGTTCAGATGCATTGAAAACCACCCCATACATCTCTTTTCTATTATTATACTACATTTAAGTTTTTGTTTTCAATAGGTTACTCCGATGTAACTGTCCGTCGCGGAAAACAATTGCCGCGATGCCGCGTATACGAAGTGCCGCGTCGCTGTACTAACGCGGCAGTACAGCATAAAAGCGCCGGACAGGAAAGCATCCAGTCCGGCGCCCGGTTTGCATCGAGACAGAAGGCCGCAAGCACACACAGCACACCCAGAAGAATCAGAACCGCACCGATCCTATGTGTCATAGTGCCTCCAAAGCCATACGCCTGCAGAGGTCAGCAGCGTTCCCACGGAGCTGAGCAGCAGTGCGCCACGCAGCAGTATCATTTGTGCATTGCCCCTTTCGCTGTTGTATTCAATACAGTATATGCCGCAAAAGGGGAAATATACCGCCGTTTCCAATGGTTGACGGAAGTGGGCATGAGAGGATATAATAAGACAAAATTATGTCTTTACCGGGGAGAATCTGTTATGAATGAAATCTTGACCGTTTTGGGCACGGGCAATGCCCTTGCCACCCGCTGCTATAATACCTGCTTTGCCATTGAAAATGCCGCCGCTGAAGTGCTTTTGGTGGATGCGGGAGGCGGTAACGGCATCCTGCGCCAGCTTCAGGCGGCAGCGCTTGACGCGGCAGCCATCCATCACATCATCCTCACCCATGCCCACTGCGACCATATGCTGGGCCTTGTTTGGATGGTGCGAAAGATCGGCACTTTGATCCGCACCGGAAAATACGAGGGCAACCTCACCGTCCACTGTGCGGAGAAAAACGAAGCGCGGCTTCGCGCTATGTGCGAAGCCACGCTGGAACAGCGGTTCTGCAGCCTCTTCGGAGACAGGATCCTGTTCTCTTCCGTGGAAGACGGTGCGGTACATCAGATTTATGATTATGCTGTGACCTTTTTCGACATTCACTCCACCAAGGAGCAGCAGTACGGCTTCACCACCATGCTGGAGAACGGAAAAAAGCTTGTCTGCCTGGGTGACGAGCCATACAATCCCCTGTGCGCACCTTATGTGGAGGGTGCGAAATGGCTTCTGAGCGAGGCGTTCTGCCTTTATGCGGATCGGGAGCGCTTTCGTCCCTATGAGAAGCACCACAGCACCGCCATGGACGCGGCTAAGCTTGCCGGGGAGCTGGGGGTGGAGGATCTGGTGCTATGGCACACGGAGGATCACACCATCGATACCCGCAAAGCCAGCTATACCGCCGAGGCAAAGCAGTATTTTACCGGCAATGTCCATGTGCCGGAGGATCTGGAGCGGCTCATTCTTTGAGCTCGTCCCAGAAGACAGAAAGGGTCTGCGCTTTTTCGCTGCAGATGCTGACCATCCAATCTCTGTGCCGCAGTGAGGCAAAGAAAAGCTCGCTTCCCATAAGCCTTGTGCCATCAAAGGAGAGCTTGTTGGGGTAGCCGTGGAGACCTTCTCCCGTGTATTTTACATAGGCTTCCTTCAATGTCCACAGCCGCATAAAGCCTTCGTCCGATCCGTCAAACTGCCGCAGCTCCTCCGGGGAAAGCACCCGGGAGACCACAGCGGGGGAGACGGGTCGGATTTTTTCCGCGTCCAGACCTACGATCCCGTCGGAAATGGCGCAAAATACCGCCTGACGGGTATGGCAGAGGCTGAAATGAAGGTTCCCGTCCTCCCAGTAAGGCTTGCCCGCCGGTAAGGTTTTGATCTCAGGCATAGCTTCTCCTGTGAGGCGGAGGAAGGCTGCTGCCAGCAATTTCCGCACGGCTGTGGAGGCGTCTTTTCCAGAATATTCGCTGCCGCAGACATAAAGCATAGATAATTTCTCCTTCGGTGCATTTATATCGATTTAAATATATCTGATTATATCATATTTTGCGGAAAACATGAAGCCTTTTATGCCATGCCTGTGTCAAAATATGAATATTGCTGTCTTTTCGCTATAGACAAGGGCGGAGTTTTGGTGTATATTTATAATGCATGGAAAAAACCGCACCCCGGTGCGGTGGAATTCTGAATATCGAGGTGAATCACTATGGCAAAATCCTTCTTCGGCGGCGTACATCCCGACGATATGAAGCGCCTGAGCTGTGAGAAAGCGATCACACCCTTCCCTGCACCCAAGCTGGTGACCATCCCCATGTCCCAGCACATTGGCGCACCCTGTAAGCCCCTGGTCAAGGTTGGCGACTATGTCACTGTGGGACAAAAAATTGGTGACAATGAGGGCCTGTGCGCCCCTGTTCATGCCTCTGTTTCCGGCAAGGTCAAGCAGGTGGCGGAAAAACCTCACACCAACGGCTCGCTGTGTATGGCAGTGGTGATCGAAAATGACGGCGAATACACCCTGTGTCCCGATTGTCAGCCCAGAGAAAGCATCGACGGACTGCTCCCCGGTGCTCTTATCAGCATCATTCGCGAAGCGGGCATCGTGGGCATGGGCGGTGCGGCATTCCCCACCCATTTTAAACTATCCTCCTGCATCGGCAAGATAGACACCCTGATCGTCAATGCGGCAGAATGCGAACCATACATCACTGCGGATGACCGACTGCTGCGGGAAGAATCCGAGCGCTTCTTAAAGGGCCTTCGTATTGTAATGAAGATCTTTGGGCTGGATCATGCCTATGTGGGCATTGAGGCAAACAAGCCCCAGGCCATTGAAGCGGTTTCTGCTGTGGCCGGGGAAGGCATTGAAGTGGTAACCCTTCGCACCCGCTACCCTCAGGGTGCGGAAAAGCAACTCATTCAGGCCATCGCCGGGCGGTTGGTTCCTCCGGGTACGCTGCCTGCCGAGGTGGGCTGCGCAGTTATGAATGCAGCCACCTGTGCCGCCATCTGCGATGCGGTGTATGACGGCATGCCCACGGTAAAGCGCGTGGTGACAGTCACCGGTCGAGGTGTCAAGGAGCCTGCCAACTATCTGGTTCCCATCGGCACCCCCTTTGAGGCCCTGCTGGAAAAGGCCGGCATGGTGGATGACCCCTATAAGGTCATCTCCGGCGGCCCCATGATGGGCGCCGCCCAGTTTGATCTCTCCGTTCCGATACTGAAGGGCTGCAACAGCGTTCTGGTGCTGACCCAGAAAGAGCGGACAGAGGTGCCCGACCCCCACTGCATCCGCTGCGGCAAGTGCATCACCGTGTGCCCCATGCACCTGATGCCCCTGTACTTATATAAATTCGAGCGTATGAACCACTACGACAACATGGTGGATTACAACATCTACGATTGCATCGAATGTGGCTGCTGCGCCTATATCTGCCCGGCAAAGATCCCGCTGGTTCAGAGCTTCCGCACCGCGAAGCTGGAACTGCGGACTGTCAAGCCGAGAGAACCGGTAAAATCATAAGGAGGTATGCGAGCGTGAAGTATCAACTGACGATTTCGTCCTCTCCCCATATCCGTGCCAAGCACTCCACCACCAGCATCATGGGGGATGTGTGCATTGCCTTGCTTCCGGCTCTGCTGGTTGCTGTCTGGCAGTTCGGCTTCCGTGTGCTGGCAGTGACCTTGGTTTCCGTGGCAGCCTGTGTGTTCTTTGAATGGGGCTACCGCAAAATGATGAAAAAGGATTCCACGGTGCATGATCTGTCCGCAGTGGTCACCGGTATCCTTCTGGCCTTTGTGTGTCCCCCCACGGTGCCCTATTGGGTGGTGGTGCTGGGTGCCCTGTTTGCCATCGTGGTGGTCAAGCAGCTCTACGGCGGCATTGGCAAAAACTTCCTGAACCCGGCCCTTGCGGGCCGTGCCATGATGATGGCCTCCTGGGCTGCCATCATGACCACATGGGCAAAGCCGGGCCATTGGCTCAGCCTTGTCAGCAACTATACCGGTGAGGGCGTGCTGGACGGCATTACCGCCGCCACTCCCTTAGCCGCTCTGAAGGCAGACCTTCTGCCGGAGATGGAGCTGATGGATGCCTTCATCGGCAATGTGGGCGGCTGCATCGGCGAGGTCTCCGTGATCGCCCTCCTGCTGGGCGCAGGCTATCTCTTCATTCGCAAGGTCATTTCTCCCCGCATCCCGCTGTGCTTCATCGGCACCGTGGCGCTGCTCACCTTCCTGTTCCCCCAGGGCGGCCATGACCGTCTGATTTGGATGGGATGGCAGCTTTGCTCCGGCGGTCTGATGCTGGGTGCCCTGTTTATGGCAACGGACTATGTCACCTCTCCTGTTACTCCCTTGGGTCAGGTGATCTTCGGCGTTGGCTGCGGTGTCCTGACGGTGCTCATCCGCTATTTCGGCGGCTTCCCCGAAGGCGTATCCTATGCCATTTTGATCATGAATGTCACCGTGGGCCTGCTGGATAAGGTCGGTCATCCCCGCCGCTTCGGCGCGGTTCGTGAGAAAGGCGGTGCCAAGGCATGACAAAGAAAGAAAATACCGCTTTGTACATTTTTAAGCTGGGCGCGATTCTGTTTTTGATCTGCGCTGTGGTGGCAGCCGCCCTTGGTGGGGTCAATGCCATCACCAAGGATAAGATCGCAGCCATCAATGCCCAGAAGGTGGCGGATGCCATTTCTCTGGTACTGGAAAGCAGCGCGGAGCCTGAGATCGTGGAGGATGCCAACGCACCTTCCGAGATCAGCACCATCTATAAGATGGGTGACGACGGCTATGCCATTCAGGTGGTGGTCAGCGGCTCTCAGGGCAGCATCGACATGATGGTGGGCACCGATCCGGAGGGTACCGTGACCGGTATCTCCATCGTCAAGCACAGCGAGACCGCCGGTCTCGGCGCAGTCTATGCCGATGGCACAGACGCTGGCGTGGCTTTCCGGGAAAGCTTTGCGGGCAAGTCCGGCGAGATCGCGGTTACTGATGTGGCCTACAAGTCCGGTGCCACCATTTCTGCCGAAGCCATCTGCAACGGTGCGGAGATCGCCTCTGCCTATGTGGCGGGCCTTGGTTAAGGAGGGCAGCATATGAATCTTAAGAATCAGTTCAAAGAAGGTCTTCTGACCAAGAACCCCGTTACGGTGCAGCTTTTAGGTATGTGCTCCACCATGGCCATCACCACCATGCTGTTCAACGGCGTGGGCATGGGCCTGTCCGTCATCATCATCCTCACCTGCTCCAATATCGTTATCTCCCTTCTTCGGAAGGTGATCCCCCCGAAGATCCGTATTGCCTGCTATATCGTTGTGATCGCCGGCTTTGTCACAATCGTGGATCTGCTGATGCAGGCATATCTGCCAAGCCTATCGGAAAGCCTTGGCGTGTTTATTCCGCTGATCGTGGTCAACTGCATCATTCTGGGCCGGGCGGAAGCCTTCGCCTCCAAGAATGGTGTGCTGGCCTCCGCGCTGGACGGCATTTTCCAGGGCATCGGCTTTACCGTCGCCCTTGTGATCATGTGCGTGGTGCGTGAATTTTTGGGCAATGGCACCATTTTGGGTGGCTTTGCCTTCATCAACAACGGCGGCGGCATCCGGATCCTTCCGGAAATGTACCCGGCGCTGCTGGTAGTGCTCCCCGTGGGCGGCTTCCTGACCCTTGGCTGCCTCATCGCTGCCAGCCAGTGGCTCATGCAGCGCATTGAGCGTAAGGAAAGAGAAAAGGAGGGTGCGGCATGACACTGTTTACTTCTCTCGTCACCATTTCTCTGGGCGCCATTTTGGTCAACAACTTCATTCTGGCGCAGTTCTTGGGCATTTGCCCCTTTATGGGCGTTTCTCAGAAGACCAGCACCGCACTGGGCATGGGCCTTGCGGTCACCTTCGTTATGGGTATCGCCTCCGCAGTTACCTGGGCGGTGAACACCTATGTGCTGGTTCCCTGGGAACTGGAGTATATGCAGACCGTTGCCTTTATTCTGGTCATTGCGGCGCTGGTGCAGTTCGTGGAAATGTTCCTGCAGAAGGTGGTTCCCGCCCTGTATCAGGCGCTGGGCATCTATCTTCCCCTGATCACCACCAACTGCGCGGTGCTGGGTGTCGCTCTTCTGAACATTCAGAACAACTACAGCTTTATCGAGGCGCTGGTCTACGGCATCACCGGCGGCCTTGGCTTCCTTGTAGCCATCTTCCTGTTTGCCTCCATCCGTGAGCACACAGAGGATGCGGAATGCCCCAAGAGCTTTAAAGGCTTCCCCATCGCGCTGATCTCCGCAGGTCTGCTGGCGCTGGCCTTCATGGGCTTCTCCGGCATGAAGTTCTTCGGATAAGGAGGGGTTACAGATGATGAATATTTTATATGCCATTGGCGTATTGGGCGCTATGGGCATCATCTTCGGCGTGATCCTCGCCATCGCCTCCAAGGTGTTCGCGGTGGAAACCGATGACCGTCTGGAACCCATGATCGAGGCACTGCCCGGCGCAAACTGTGGCGGCTGCGGCTACTCCGGCTGCGCCGGCTATGCTCAGGCCGTGATCGACGGCAAGGCAAAGATCGGCGCCTGCGCCGCAGGCGGCAAAGCCTGCGCCGATGAAATGGCAAAGATCATGGGTGTGGAGTCCGTGGAAATGGAGCGCATGGTGGCTATGGTCATGTGCAGCGGCCGCGATGCCATCCCTAAGGGCCAGTACGAGGGTCTGCGGGACTGTCTCTCCGCCACCAAGGTGGCAGGTAAGGGCATTATGCTCTGCGAGCACGGCTGCATGGGCTTCGGCAACTGTGTGGAAAAATGTAAGTTCGACGCCATTCACATCGTAGACGGCAGGGCAAAGGTGGACCACGAAAAGTGCACCGGCTGCATGAGCTGCTCCATTGTATGTCCCCGGAACCTCATCCATGCCGTTCCCTATTCTGCCACGGTCCATGTGCCCTGCAGCTCCACCGCGAAGGGCCCCATCGTAATGAAGTCCTGCGGCAATGGCTGCATCGGCTGTACGAAGTGCGTGAAGGTCTGCGAGCATGAGGCCATCCGTGTGACCAACAGCCTTGCGGTCATCGACTATGACAAGTGCGTTGGCTGCGGAAAGTGCGCTGAGGTATGTCCCCGCCATATCATCCTTGACCTGAATGCCAAAAAGATACCGGCTGAAGTGTAAATCCAAACATCTACCGCCAATCGATCCGCCGCCCGGAACAAGCCGGGCGGCGGTTTTACTGCAAATTAAATGAAACAAAAGAAAAAAGCATGATGCATAAATATTGTTGCAGAAAACCAAATTTCGGTTGAAATTTGCAGACATTTGATATATGATGTATTTGTGAGAAGAACAGCTTTTTGCGGCACATCTGTGGCTTTTGTGCCGAAAGAAAGGGGCGGATAACATGAGCAAAACAAATTCCAAACGACTCCGCAGTATGCTTTGCTGCCTTTTGGCGGTGCTGATGATTTTTACCTGCGGCTGCTCTGAAATGGTAGAGGTTGAACCGGCAGAGGATGAGGTGGTAACACCCCCTGTACAGGATGGCCCGGTTGGCTATGTGTCCGCAGTTCCTCTTGGTACAGGCTTTGTTGCCTGCGGCACCGGCGGTCGTCTGGATTATATTGATATTGAAGGCAATGTAACCAAGCTTGAAACCGGCACAACGGAAGACCTTCACGATGTGTTCGTGGAAGACGAGAACATCGCAGTCTGCGGTGACAGCGGCACTCTGCTCATTTCCAACGACGAAGGTAAGACCTTCCGCAGTGCGGATGTGGGTACGAAGGACAGCCTTTCCTCTGTGGCAGCCTTTGCGGGCCACATTTTTGCTGCGGGCGAGAAAGGTGTGATCTATCGGGATGACGCCGAGGGCTGGGAAGCCATTGCCATGGAAGAGGGCAACGAACTGATCGATCTGGTGGCTACCGAGTATTGTGTGGCAGCGATTACCGAGGAGACGAATGTTTATATTTCCACAGACGGCATGGAATGGAAGCATCAGGACTTCAACAAGTATTATGAGGGGCTGTATCCCCCCTATGTGTTTACCAGTGCGGTTCCTGCCGGTGAGACCCTCTTTGTGCTGGGCTATCACATGGATGAGCCCAATGTCCCCCTCATTATGTACACAGTGGAAGGCGATGTGTGGATGCAGAAGGAGATCATGCATGTCAATGGTCAGCCGGTGGATCCTGAAATGAAGATTCGGATCCATGACATCTCCTTTAACATTGACCAGATCGTAGGTGTTATGGATGACGGTCAGGTGCTGGCCATTACCGAATGCATCACCTGCAACGAGCTGAAGGTGATGGAGGGCGCAGGAGATCTGTGGGCCACTGCGGCACAGGAAGGCGGTGTCCTTCTGTGCGGCGAGGACTTCTATGTGCAGGTGGCGAAAAGCTCTCAGATCCGTCAGGACAAGATCGGCGCCGAGCAGGCCAAGCTGGACATCGACTACTATGGCGCAGTGCTGATCGATGTGCGTGAGGCGGATGAACTGGCGGCGGATGGCTATATCCCCGGCAGCATCCATGTGCCTCTGGCAGAAGTAAAGGAACGGCTTCCTGAACTGGTACCCCTGACTTCCACTGAGATCATCTTCTACTGTGCATCTGGCAAGCGCTCCCAGACCGCTACCGAGCAGGCAGTGGAAATGGGCTATTACGAAGTTTATAACCTCGGCGGGCTGAGTGACTGGCCCTACGAGATTGTAAAAGATTGACTGTGAGATCCCGCCGGCGGCGGTGTGGAGGACCGCTGCCTGGGACTTGCAGACAAATGCCGCACTGCGGCAAAAAACATATATTTTTAAGGAGGCTCACTATGAGAAAATTCTCTCGCGGCATTGCAATCCTTCTTTGCCTGGTGATGCTGCTGGGTATGTTCCCCGCAGTTTCTCTCGCGGCAGAGGAAAGTGATGTTCCTGCAGCAGCGGTCGATATGTCCGACATCGACTTCACCAAGGCTGCAGCAGCAGAACGATTCACCATTGTGAATCAGAATTCCACCGAGATCCGTGAAGGTGATGGCCTGTATATGGTCTCCACCATGAACGCCTTTGAGACCGCCGGCGACCAGCTTTCCGGCGACGCTGCTACCACCCCCGTGGACCTGGTCAAGATCCCCGTGAGCGGTGACTGGACCGCTACCCTGAACTTCGATTTCGAGCAGGGCAGCTCTCTGGGCTATTATGAATTCTTCGGCTTCTATGCTTCCGAAGGCGACGACTATCAGAACATGGCCGGCATCCGCGGCGCAGACGGCAACATGCAGCAGTTCCTTCGTCAGAACGGCGCTCTGTCCGATGCCACCGGCTCCGGCGACACCGAAGGCCTGAAGGCCGGTGCCGAATTCTGGTTCCGTCTGGCCAAGACCGGTGACGACTATGTCTGCACCTACTCCATGGACGGCGAAGAGTACATCGACCTGTGGACCCTCACCGACACCGGCATCGAAGCAGATGCCATCGTGCTCGATGCTTACTCCGGCATGCAGGTAGGCTACACCTACTACCTCAAGACTCTGGACTTTGAAATGCCCGTACCCGATCCTATCGACTTCACCAATCCTGCCTCCGCTGACAGATTCACTGTTGTCAACCAGGATGTGACCGAGATCAAGGCAGGTCAGGGCCTGTACATGGTCACCACCACCGAAGCTTTTGAAAACTGCAACGATCAGGTGACCGGCAACAACCCCAAGGACGTTGTTCATGTTCCCATGGAAGGCGACTGGACTGCCACCCTGAAGTTCCACTTCGATCCCGCCAGTGCAGCCAACGGCTATTATCAGTTCTTCGGCTTCTACGCAGCAGCCGGCGATGACTACCAGAATCTGGTAGGTATCCGCGGCGGCGACGGCAATATGCAGGACTTCTACCGCAAGGACGGCAACTTCGTCCAGAAGGAAGAAACTCCCTCCTCTCCCGGTCTTGTAGATGCTGCTCCCTACTGGTACAGAATCAGCAAGAACGGCACCACCTACACCTGCTACCGCAGTGAGGACGGCACCAACTTCACCGAAATGTTCGCTTTTGAGAACACCGGTATCGAAGCTGACTCCCTGGTCATCGACGCCTACACCGGCATGACCACCGGCTATACCTTCTATCTGGAATCTCTGGTCTTCGGCGAAAAGGTTCCCACCGGTCCCGAAGGTCCCGTTGATACCCGTATCCCCATCTACGAAGATACCAGCTACTCCTTCGCAGAACGCGCAGCCGACCTGGTTGCCCGTATGACCCTGAGCCAGAAGGGTTCTCAGCTCATCTCCAGCCCCGCTCCCGCCATCTCCGCAAGAGCTCTGGGCGGCGGCGCTCTGAACACCAAGGCCACCAAGAACCTGCCCCAGTACTACTGGTGGAACGAAGGTCTGCATGGCTACAACCGTATCGACAACGGTGCCGGTGTCCGCGGCGGCGGCGCAGGCCCTGCCAACTCCGTTTCCTATCCCCAGAGCCTGACCGTTGGTTCCACCTGGAACCCCGAGCTCTACTATCAGGAAGCACTTCAGGTCTCCGACGAAATTCGTGAGCGTACCAGCCGTAACACCCAGACCGGCAACGCCATCGACCTGAACTTCTATTCCCCCACCGTCAACCTGCAGCGTGACCCCCGCTGGGGCCGTAACGAAGAGTCCTATTCCGAAGACCCCTACCTGACCGTCAAGATGGGCAGCCAGTATGTCCTCGGTCTGGAAGGCAAGAACCAGGACGGCACCATGATCGACCCCGACGGCTACTTCAAGGTACACAGCACCATCAAGCACTATGTTGCCAACAACAGTGAGAACAACCGTCTCAACGGCGGCGCTGTCACCGATATGAGCGCTCTGCGTAACTACTTCGTAGCCCCCTATCGTGATATCATCAAGGCCACCGATGTTACCTCCGTCATGACCGCTTACAGCGATCTCAACGGTGAACCCTGCTCCTTCAGCTCCTATCTGATGGACACCCTGCTGCGTCAGACCTTCGGCCTGAGCGGCTACATCACCTCCGACTGTGACTCCGTCGGCACCATGAACCGCCACAACTATACCAACCCCCACACCGGCAGAACTCTGACCGACAATGAAAGACTGGCCGGCGCTCTGGCCCACGGCGAAGATCTGGAATGCAACGGCGGCTACCGCGGCACCGGCAGCTACAGCGCCAATGCCCAGGCCATGGTCAACGGCAACATCCAGACCGACGCAGGTCTCGTGACCGAAAATACCTTCGATATCGCCCTGCATCGTCTGCTCACCGGCCGTATCGCCACCGGCGAGTTCGACGAGAATCTGGCCCTCACTGAGGCTGCCATGGCTCGTATCGAAGAGCAGAAGGCTGCAAAGCCCAGCAGCGGCGTTCCCAACCAGACCGACGAGCGTCTTGCCATTGTTGACGCTGTCAACAACGAAGGCGTTGTCATGCTCCAGAACAATGACAACTTCCTGCCCCTGAATGTTCCCGCAAGCGGCGAATATAAGGTCGTCATCGTGGGCGCATGGCAGACCAATATGTACTTTGGCCTCTACTCTGCCAACAGCAGCAACAGCGAAAACCACATCCATATCCAGAAGGGTATCACCGATGCCATCAAGGCCATCAACCCCGATGCCACCTTCACCTACATCACCTCCGACTCCGTCAGCAGCAGCAATCAGGCAGCCATCGAAGCGGCTGATGTCTGCGTTGTGGTCGGCGGCGCCAACAACTCCTACTCCGCGGAAGACCGTGACCGCAGCAATACTGCCCTGCCCAACAACCAGGCCAATATGTTCGCACAGGTCGGCAAGTGGAATCCCAACACCATCGCTGTGATGGAAACCTGCGGCCCCATGCAGGTCAGCACCTTCGAAAATGATGTCAAGGCCATCCTGTGGTCCAGCTTCGGCGGCCACCACAAGGGCGTCGGCTTCGGCAACATCATCACCGGCAAGGTGAACCCCTCCGGTAAGGTCACCGCTACCTGGTACACCAGCGACAGCGAGATCCCCGGCATCAACGACTACAATATGTATGCCACCAACGGCAGCAAGGGTCGTACCTACATGTACTACACCGGCGACGCTCAGTATCCCTTCGGCTACGGTCTGAGCTTCACCACCTTCGAATACTCCAACCTGAAGATCGACAAGACCGCTTACGATGCCAATGACACCGTCAAGGTCTCCTTCGATGTCAAGAACACCGGCGATGTGGCAGGTAAGGAAGTTACCCAGCTCTATATCGCACAGCCCGATGCCCCCGCAGCCCTCAACCGTCCCATCCGTCGTCTGGAAGGCTTCGACAAGATCGAGCTCCAGCCCGGCGAAACCAAGACCGTGGAGATGGAAGTTGCCATCCCCGATCTGGCCTTCTATAACGAAGCTGATGACTGCTTCAAGGTCGACACCGGCAAGTATCAGGTTCAGGTGGGTACCAACAGTGCCGCTGCTGACCTGACCGCTGACTTCACCGTCTCCGGTGCAATGGATGTCTATCCCGAAGTCCTGACCGTCAAGGCCAATGCTGTTGGCGATACCGAGAAGGGCATTGCCCAGCGTCTGATCTATGCCAAGGGCAGCATCATCAACCCGCAGCTCACCGTTGCTATGAACGATGAGTCCCTGTACGGCTACATCATTGCCAACCAGAAGAGCCCCATCAAGTCCTACTCTTCCTGCCCCCTGCCCGAGGGCATGACCTTCACCTATGAGTCCAACCGTCCCGAGGTCGTTGCTGTAAACGGCGATGAGATCAAGGCTGTTGGCGCCGGTGTTGCCACCGTTACCGTCACCGGTGAGTTGGACGGCGTGGTCGTCACCACCGATTTCGTTGTCTATGTTGAAGCAGCCGCTTCCGTGGACACCATCACCGTAGACGGCAAGGCTCTGGAAGGCTTCGATGTCACCAAGTATGCCTACGAAGTTCAGGTCGATGCCGGTGCTGAGATCCCCGTAGTGGAAGCCACTGCAGGCGCAGGTCTCGAACTGGTGGTCACTCAGGCAGAAGCCATCCCCGGTGTTGCCACCGTTACCTGCACCGATCCCGCTTCCGGTCTGGCTGAAGTCTACCGTATCGGCTTCGGCACCGCTCCCGTTTCCACCGACTTTGCCGAAGGCTTCGAAGCCGCTCAGGCAAAGGGCTGGAAGGTAGCCGGCGGCAACGACAATGCCTCCTTCGGCGAAGATGGCCTGACCATCGCAGGCGAAGCCGGCATGGAAAACAACTTCTATTATGAATCCGGCTTCGGTTCCTGGGCCGCACAGACCAATGTTTCTCTGGCAGCAGCCCTCACCGGCAGCCAGCAGGCAGGTCTCCTGGTGAAGGACGACGATGCCAACTACATCAAGCTCGCCCTCGAAAACGGCAAGGTCACCGCATATGCTGTGGCAGCAGGCACCAGCACCCAGGTGGCAAGCGCTGCTCTGAGCGGTGCGACCGAAGCTTCCCTGCGCATCACCAAGGACGGCGCTGAGTACACCTTCGCCTACTCTGCCGACGGCAGCAACTGGGTCACTCTGAATGGCAGTGCAAAGCTTGCCATGGCAGAGCCCAAGCTGGGCGTATTCTGCGGCAATGCAGCCGGCGCCACCGCCACCTTCGATGCCATCAACATCGTGAAGTCCTCCGACATCGCTCCCGCTCTGGCAAGCCTGAAGGTGGACGGCAAGGATGTCACCGGCTTCGACGCCAAGACCTATGTTTACAACATTGAAGTTGCCGATGACGCTGACAAGGCTCCCGTCATTGCAGCAACTGCAGCCGATGCTGCCCACGAGGTCGAGATCCAGCAGATCGACGGCCCCACCGGCATTGCAAAGGTCACTGTCAGCTCCTTCGCTGCCACCAGCACCTACACCATCGCATTCAACTACGGTCCCTCCGATGACTACTTCGCAGACGGCAATATCGGCAGCAAGTGGATCATCGAAAAGGAACTGAAGGACGAGTATCAGATCGTTAAGGGCGAGGGCCTCAAGCTCTACACCCAGGTGGAAGACTACTATCAGGACGGCGCCGATTGGCACAATGCCTTCACCATGCCCGCACAGGGCAACTGGAGAGTGGTTGCCAAGGCTCACTTCCCGACTTCCGATCTTGCAACCTATCAGCAGCTCACCATGTCCGTTTGGCAGGATGAGGACAACTATGTCCGTATCTGCTGCCAGGAAGACCGTCTCTACATTGAACCCGGTCAGGAAATCAATGGCACTATGGTTCTCGATTCCTTCGAGACTGCCAATGCAGTTGCCAGCGAGGATGGCACCGTTACCATTTACTTCTCCATCAACAAGAACGACAATGAGTACACCGTCAGCTATTCTCAGAACGGCGTTGACTTCAAGGCCCTTGGCTCTGTCACCGCTGACTACATCGATCCCAAGATCGTTCTGACCGGCGGCCAGAACACCGACAACACCCCCGTATGGCTCAACTACGAGTACATCGCAGTTGTTAGCCGCGATGGTGTTGACGCCAACACCGATTTCCTCGGCTGGGCCTGCCAGAATGTTGCCGACTATGTGGCAGCAGATCTGCCCGAAGAGACTGCTAAGGATCTCAGCTTCTCCAAGCTGCCCCACGGCTACTCTCTGAGCGTGGAATCCAGCGATCCTGCTGTGATCTCCGCCGACGGCAAGGTTGTACCTGCTGCACAGGCCAAGGAAGTACAGCTCACCCTCACCGTCACCGACGGTCAGGCCAGCGGCTCCGCCACCGTGACCGTCAAGGTTCCCGGTGCCGGCGATCCCGGCTGCGAGCATACCTACGAAAAGGTCGTCACTGCTCCCACCTGCACCGAAAAGGGCTACACCACCTATACCTGCTCCAAGTGCGGCGGCAGCTACAAGGATGACTATGTAGATATGATCCCCCATGACTTCAAGGACGGCGTCTGCACCGTCTGCGGCGCAAAGGACGAGAACGCCCATGACTGCCCCGCTAAGAACTTCAGCGACATCCCCGCTGTTGATCACTGGGCACATCCCGGCATCGACTATGCCGTAGCCAACGAGCTGATGAACGGCACCGGCGGCGACAAGTTCAGCCCCGAGGGCACCCTGACCCGTGCACAGCTGGTCACCATCCTCTACCGTGTAGAGAACGAGCCCGCAGTGGAACTGAAGGGCACCTTCTCCGATGTACCCGCTGACAGCTGGTACTCCAAGGCTGTGGAATGGGCCGAAGCAAACGGTATCGTCAACGGCATTGGCGGCGGCAAGTTTGCTCCCGAAGCGGTCATCA
>SVMC01000038.1 GCA_015067585.1 Oscillospiraceae bacterium | reverse complement strand
CTCAAAGACTAAAATATTTACGCACCGCTGTTGCCGAACTGGCGGAAATGGAGGAAAATTATGTCAACCGTTTGTGAAATTCGTGATTACCTTCTCTCCCTTGCCCCGAAGGCATGGAAGGAGGATTGGGACAATGTGGGCCTGCTGTGCGGCAGACAGTCGCAGGAGGTTTCCCGCATTTTGGTGGCGCTGGATGTGACCATGGAGGTGGCCCGGGAAGCTGTCGAGAAACAGGTGCAGCTCATTGTAAGCCATCATCCCCTGCTGTTCTCCACCCAGGCGATCTGCGACGAAACGGAGCACGGCGCACTCCTTTACTATCTCGCATCCCATAACATCGCCGTCATCAGTATGCATACGAACCTGGACAGCGCCCCCGATGGCGTGAACGACCGCCTTGCCGAATGCCTTGGCCTTGCCAACATCCGCACCTTCACAGGGGAGGAATACGGCATCGGAAGGATCGGAGATGTGGACGAGCAGAGCCTTGCGGACTTTGCCGCATTTACGGCAAAGCAGCTAAAAGCAGGCGGCATCCGCTATGCTGACGGCGGCAAACCGGTGCGCTGTGTTGCAGTAGGCGGCGGTGCCTGCATGGACTTCCTGCCCCAGGCCATGCTATCTGGCTGCGACACCTTCGTCACCGGCGACATCAAATACCACCAGTTCCAGAAGGCCGCCACCCTCGGCGTCAACCTGATCGACGCGGGCCACTTCCCCACGGAAGACCCCATCTGCGAAGTCCTCTGCCAAAAGCTTACCGCGCAGTTCCCGGATATCACCGCAGAAAAATCGGAAGTTCATGCGGATTGCGTGAAATTCCTGTAACATAGGTGTTGATTTTCCATCCCATTGTATGGTAAAATAATGGCTGGTTAGTTATCAATCGGGTGTTTTTGCGCCCGGCATTATATAGAAGAAGGGCGGTATTCATTATGTCAGGTCATTCCAAATGGCATAACATTCAGAAAACCAAGGGCGCACAGGACGCAAAGCGTGCCGCCGCGTTCACCAAGATCGCAAAGGAAATGATCGTTGCTGTCAAGGAAGGCGGCAGCGCAGACCCCAACTATAACTCCCGTCTGGCTACGGTCATCACCAAGGCCAAGGCTGCCAATATGCCCAACGACAACATCAAGCGCGTTCTGGACAAGGCTGCCAACTCCGGCTCCGGCGATGCCTACGAATCCATCACCTACGAAGGCTACGGCCCCGGCGGTGTTGCCGTCATCGTAGAGACCATGACCGACAGCCGCAACCGTACCGCTGCCAATGTGCGCCACCACTTCGACAAGTTCGGCGGCAACATGGGCGCCTCCGGCTGCGTTGCATGGTCCTTCGACAAGAAGGGCGTTCTGGTCATCGACAACTCTGAAGAAGAGCTGGACGAAGAAGAGGTCATGATGGACGCCATGGAAGCCGGCGCTGACGATTTCGAAGCCGACGGCGATGTGTTCACCATCTACACCCTCCCCGATGACTTCAACGAAGTGGTCGAAAATCTCTCCAAGTACACCTTCGTCTCCGCACAGCTGGAAATGGTTCCCCAGAACTATCAGAAGCTGGAGAACGAAGATCAGGCCAAGCTCATGGAGCGCCTCATCGACGCCATGGAAGATGACGACGATGTGCAGAACGTCTGGCACAACTGGGAACAGGACTAATCCGACTTTTCAAACACAAATCCCGCTGTTTTCAATGCAAAACAGCGGGATTTTTATACTTATTATTAAGCCTGACCGAAATATCGATTGCAGGAACTGCTTGTCTTCGCCGAATTTACTGCATTTGCAGCAGCTCCGGGCAGACTTCCCGGACTTTTTCCCGGATGGAGAGCAGGTCCGCAAAGGTATCGGGACGCTTGGAAACATCCCGCAATAGGGCGGAGGGATGATAAATGGCGGTGAACCAGATGCCGTTCTTCTGTACCCACCGGCCATGCTCCCGGGTGATGCGGTAGTCCTCCCGGATGATCTTCATGGCGGCAATGCGGCCGAGGCACACAATGATCCTGGGAGAAATGATGGCGGTCTGCTGCCGCAGCCAGCCGATGCAGGCATCCTGCTCGGTCTGCAGGGGATCACGGTTCCTGGGTGGGCGGCATTTGACGATATTGGCAATATAGCAGTTGTGGCGGCCCAGGTCGATGATGGAGAGCATTTCATCCAGATATCTTCCCGCCGGTCCCACAAAGGGTTCCCCTTTCAGGTCCTCCTGCTCACCGGGGCCTTCCCCGATGAACATCACGCCGGTATTCTCCGGACCCACACCAAACACCACATTGTGCCTTGTCTCGCACAGGGGGCACTGGTTGCAGCTAAGGCAGCGGCTTCTGAGCTGTTCCATTTGCTCCATGCTTATCTCCTTCTTTTTCTGCGCTTGCGGCTCTTTCTGCGGTTGACCTGGGCGATGACCAGCAGCAGGAAGGCCACCACAATGATGACGATGGGAACCAGCCGCAGGAAAGCCGGGTCATCCTTGGTGGGCGTGGCGAGGATGGCATTGCGCTCCACTGCGGAAATGGTGCGTGCGTCGGTCTTTCCCACTTCCTTGCCGTCATAGGTGACTGTGATGGTACCCACGGCCTCATCGGCACTCAGAGGTGCTTGCAGAGCCTCACCGTCCCGCAGGGTGTAGGAAACATCGATCTTGCCGGGATCATATTCCGCCGGAAGCAGGGCGCTGAGGTCCTCCGCCGGGGCAATGACCACGGAATTCACCTTGCCGGAACTGACCGGCACCTGGGCGATGGGGTTGAGGTGGGACAGCACGGACACGAAGGTAAAATTCTCCAGACCGTATTCCAGCAGCTTTCTTGACTCAGTAAAATGGCCGTATACCGGCTCACCGTTTTCATCGTAAGGGGTCTCACAGCCAAGTACCACACTAAGATACGAGAAGTCATCCTCCTCCACCAGCGTCACAAGGCAGCGGCCTGCGGGGGTGGTGAAGCCGGTCTTGACACCGCTGACCTTATCCCAGTAATACTTACCGGTGATGATGGAGCTCATAAAATAATTGGTGGTATAGATCATACGGCTGGAGGAGGCATTGGTCTCCGGTACCTCATGGGAGGCGGTGCCGCAAATGGTGCGGAAGGTCTCGCTCTGCAATGCCGCCTTGGTCATGGTGATCATATCCCGGGCGGTGGTATAGTGATTATCGTCATGCAGGCCGTCAGGATTCATGAAATGGGTACCGTTGCAGCCCAGTTCCTGGGCCTTCTGGTTCATTATCTCCACAAACGCTTCCACACTGCCGGCGATATGGTCGGCAACCACCAGGCTGGCGTCGTTGCCGGAGGGTACCATCAGGCAGTACAGCAGCTCTTCCAGGCTGATCTTTTCCCCCGGCAGCAGGCCGACGACACTGGCATCCGCATCCATGCCGTCAAACAGGCTGCCATCCACCTCCACCTCGTCGGTGAGGTTTCCCCGCTCCAGCGCCACAAGGCAGGTCATGATCTTGGTAAGGCTGGCGGGATACAGCCGCTCATCGGCATTGAGTTCGTATACCGTGGTATTGGAATTCAGCTCCACCAGCATGGCGCCTTTGCAGACAAGTTCCGGCGGCCGAACCACATCCGGCTCCGGAATTTCTTCCACTTCCGCGGTTTCCTCCACGGATTCTTCCGCAGGTTCTTCCAATGTTTCCGCCTCCGTCGCCCAGGCGGGCAGGGCAAGCAGCTGCAGCATCAGAAACAATGCCAGAAACAGGCTTATAATTCTTCGTTCTTTCATAAGGAATCTCCATTTATCCGCAAAACGGTCATTGCCGTAGGCATATAAAGTGTGCTATACTGTAGATAAGTATAGATAAAGAAATTATAGCAAATTTACGCTTTTTGTCAATGTCTGAGGGGGTGCGCAGGTGAAACTCGAAAAATCGCAATGGGTCCTGCTGGGCCTGACGACATTATTCGTCACATTTACCCTTGCGTTCTTCTTAGGCCGCAATTCCATCCGCGCGGTGATCACTACCCAAAGTGTCACCGGTAATGCCCCGGCGCAGGTCACTGAGACCATGCCCCAAGAGGGCGCGCCGGAAGAACCCATTGAGGAGCCGATTCGCGTGAACCTGAACACCGCCACAGCTTCCGAACTGGAAGAACTGCCCGGCATCGGGCCGAAGCTTGCCGAACGGATCGTGGCATGGCGGGAGGAAAACGGCGGCTTCGTCTCCGTGGAGCAGCTCATGGATGTAAACGGCATTGCGGAAGGAAAATTTGATGAGATCAAAGATCTGATTTATGTGGAGGCATCGGAATGAAAATACTTGTAGTTGACGATGAGGCCCTGCTGGTCAAGGGCATTCGTTACAACCTCAAAAACGAAGGCTATGAAGTCCTCACCGGCTCCAACGGTCTGGATGCGGTGCGTACCGTGCGGGAAACTCCGGTGGATCTGATCGTTCTGGATGTGATGATGCCGGAAATGGACGGTCTGGAGGCCTGCCGTCAGATCCGCGCCTTTTCCGATGTACCCATCATTCTGCTCACCGCCAAAGCGGACGATATGGACAAGCTGATGGGCTTTGAGCATGGCGCGGACGATTATCTCACCAAACCCTTCAATATTTTAGAACTGAAGGCCCGCATCCGGGCGTTGCTTCGCCGCTCTGCCAGGACGACCGAAAAGAAGACGGAGGAAATCGCGCTGGGTGCCATCCGGCTGGATCATGTCAGCCGCAACGCCTACCTTGACGGTGCCCTTGTGGATCTCACCGCAAAGGAATTCGACCTCACCGATCTTCTGATGCGGAACCCAAACCGGGTATATTCCCGTGAAAATCTTCTGGATCTGATCTGGGGCTATGAGTTCACCGGCGATATCCGCACTGTGGATGTACACATCCGCCGTATTCGTGAAAAATTAGAGAGAAATCCGGCAGAACCGGAGCACATTATGACCAAGTGGGGAGTTGGCTACTATTTTAAGGCGTAAAGGAAAAGCAAATTACGCGCTGCAAAATTCGCAGTTGCGTTATGCGATCATTTATATGATCATCACAGCACTGACGCTGTGCTTTCTGAATATTTACGCAGCCAACACCAGCCGGGATCTGGTGTTCCGGGCCAATGAGTCTGCGGTTATGGACCGTATCCGGGTCATCTCCGCCTCCTTTTCCGGGCTGGACTCCGTTACCCACGAGTCCGCAGAACAGATCCTGCAGGTGCTGGGGCCGAGAAGCTACGACCGCGTGGTGATCACTGACGGGGCAGGTGTTGCCGTGTATGACTCCATGGTTGGCAGCAATGAGACCGGTGCGCAGTTTTTGCTTTCCTCCGTGGTGCAGGCGTTGGAAGGCTCTGATGTATTCTATGGCCGTTTCCGCAATGGTGTGGTGGAAAGCTATGGCTGCGTGCCCATCATGTACTACGATGTTCCCATCGGCGCGGTATATCTCATGCTCAGCGACAGTGCACAGGGCGCTCTGCTGCAGGGTCTGGACGAGACAGTTTTCAATCTGTCCGTCATCCTTGAGCTGATCGTCATTCTGCTGTCCGTCTTCTCCTCCGGCATTTATGCCCGCAAGCTGCGGCGGATCCTGGATTCCATCCGTATCGTGCGGGAGGGCGACTATTCCCACAAGATCAAGCTGCGCAGCCAGGACGAGATGGGCCATCTCGCCACGGAATTCGATGCCTTGACCGACCGCCTGTCCATTTCTGAGCAAAAGCGTCGGCAGTTTGTCTCCGATGCTTCCCATGAGCTGAAGACCCCGCTGGCATCCATCAAGCTGCTGTCGGATTCCATCCTGCAGAATGACATGGACGGAGAGACCATGCGGGAATTCGTGGAGGACATCGGCAACGAAGCCGATCGTCTCACCAGAATGTCCTACAAGCTGCTGGAGCTGACCAAGCTGGACTCCATGACCGAGGAAGACCGGGAGATCGTGGATATTCAGAAGGTCTGCCGCAAGGTGCTTCGTATGCTGCGGCCCCAGATGGAGGACCGGCACATCCGTCTGGAGGATGCCACCATTCCCGGCTGCACCATCGTCATCGCGGAGGATGACCTGTATCAGATCCTCTTCAATCTGGTGGAAAACGGTATTAAATACAACAATGATGGCGGGCTTCTGCGTCCGTCTCTGGAAATGAACGAAAACCATGTGATCTTCCGCTTGGAAGACGGCGGTGTTGGCATTCCCGCCCATGCCATCGGCCATGTGTTTGAACGCTTTTACCGGGTGGACAAGGCCCGATCCCGCATGGCGGGGGGCAGCGGCCTCGGCCTTTCCATCGTACATGATATGGTGGTGCGGAATTTCGGCACAGTGCGGGTAGACAACCGCCCGGAGGGCGGCGCCTGCTTCACTGTGGTATTCCCCTACCGCCCAGCACAGGAGGAGGAAGCATGAGAAGGTTATTATGTCTGTTCCTTGCCATGCTGCTGATGCTCTCCGGCTGCATGGGTCAATCCCCCGCCAAGACGGAGGATGGTGTACTGTTTTACTACAGAAACGCCGACGAAAAAGCCTATTTCTCCGAAACCGGCATCATGGCGGCAGAAAACCGCACCATCCGCTGGGAGCAGCAAAGCATTGCGGGCCTGATGGAGGTATATCTGCAGGGTCCCATCTCTCCGGGGCTGTCCTCCCCCTTTCCCAAGGGCCTGCGGCTGCTTGAGACCCGGATCCTGCCCGGGGAGATCACCCTGATCTTCGATGATTCTCTGTCCAGCCTTTCGGCGGTGGGGCTTCGTGTGGCGGCCGGCTGCATTGCCCGCACCCTTTGGGAGTACAGCGGCTATGAAACGGTAATTTTACAGGCAGAATCCCAACTTTTAGATGGTGAAGAGCAGCTTGTGCTCCGTCCTGCCGAGTTCGTTCTGAGCGATAACAGCGCAGGCCAGCCCAATGCGCCGGTGCGGCTGTACTTTGCCGATCCTCAGGGCCGCTTCCTGATGGAAGAGCAGCGCAGCAAGCCGGCAGATATTGCCATGAGCCAGCAGGAATATATCCTTCGCTCCCTGATCACCGGCCCACAGTCCGAATCCCTCTCCCCCACCATTCCCAGGGGCACCATGCTTCTGAGCGTCTCGGTGCAGGATGGGGCCTGCCTTGTGGATTTCTCCGCGGAATTCCGTCAGAACCGTCCGGAGCAGGAATTGCAGGAGCGTATGACGATATTTTCCGTGGTGAATTCCCTGACCCAGCTGGAAGAGATCGAAACGGTGGAAATCTTAGTAGAGGGCAGCCCTGTAGAGCGTTACCTGTATCTGGATCTGGCACAGCCCCTTACAGAAGATTCCCGTCTCATCGGTCCGGTGCGCAGCGGTATGGGCGAATTCGACGCCACCTTGTATGTCTGCCTGAATGGCGAGGAAAAGCTCGCCGCCTTCCCCATGCGGCTGCAGGAAACGGTGGATGCCGCACGGGTGGAGACCGTTCTGAAAGCTCTGTCCGTCTTCCACGCATCCAACGGCTATTACAGTCCCCTGGCTCAGTACGGCAAGGTGCAAAGTGTGCGCACCGAAGAGGGTTCCATTCATGTGGAGTTTGCAGAAGGTCTGATGGAGCAGTGCAAAACCGAAGCAGAGCGTACCGCCCTGCTTCGCAGCATCGTTGCCACCCTGTCCTCGCTTGACGAGATCGACGACATTTTCCTCTATGAAGACGGAACCGACATCCCCCTTACGCCGGAGCTGTCCCGGCCCACGGGAGATTGGTTCTTTCCTTAATAGCATAACACTTTCAAGATTAAGATCATAGCAGCCATTCCATTAAGAATAGATGAAGCAAAACGGAAGTCAGAAGGTCATTTCCCTACTGGCTTCCGTTTTATATCTTTTGTATTTTCTTATACCGCTTCACCTTCCAAAGTCTTGGTGGCAAAGGCATTGAGGGTCTGATCGGCAAGGTTGCCCGCCAGATACTCGTAGTAGCCCTGAGCGCCGATCATGGCGCCGTTGTCGCCGCACAGGCTCAGGGGCGGCACAAAGAGTTCTGCCCCGGCTTCCTTGGCAGCCTTCTCAAAATCCGCGCGAATGCGGGAATTGGCTGCCACACCGCCGGCAATGGCCAGCTTCTTCATACCGGTCTGCCGCAGGGCCTCCATGGTGCGGGGCACCAGGGTATCGCTGACGGCGGCGGAGAAATCCGCGCACAGGCCGGGAATATCCAATTCCTCTCCCACCTGCTCGGCATGGTGGATGAGATTCAGTGCCGCCGTCTTGAGGCCGGAGAAGGACATATCCAAGGGGTTGCCCGAAAGCTTTGCCCGGGGCATGGGGTACTTTCCTTCCTGACCTTCCCGGGCTACCCGATCTAAGGCTGCGCCGCCGGGATAGGGCATCCCCAGCACTCTTGCCACCTTGTCGAAGCATTCGCCCGCCGCGTCATCCCGGGTCTGGCCCAGGATCCGCATTTTGGTATAGTCCTCCACTGCTAAAATCATGGTATGTCCGCCGGACACGACCAAGCACAAAAAGGGCGGCTCCAATTCGGGATAGGCGATGTAATTGGCGGCAATGTGGCCACGGATGTGATGCACCGGGATCAGGGGAACGCCTAAGCGCATGGCGGCGGCCTTGGCAAAGTTCACCCCCACCAGCACCGCGCCAATGAGGCCCGGGGCATAGGTGACCGCCACGGCATCGATCTCCTGTCGGGTCACACCCGCTTTTTGGAGGGCCTGATCCGCTAAACCGTAAATGGCCTCAATGTGCTTTCTGGAAGCAATTTCCGGCACTACGCCGCCGTAGATCCGATGCAGCTCCACCTGGGAGCTGATGGCGTCCGTCAAAACCTCCCGGCCGTCCCGCACAAGGGCAACGGCGGTCTCATCGCAGGAGGATTCCACTGCAAGTATCAGCATGATTCACCAGTCCTTTCGGAGAATGAGGGCATCCTCCGTGGGTCGTTTGTAATAATTGGGGCGTCTGCCCACCTGACGGAAGCCAAGTCCCCGGTAAAGGGCAATGGCGCCCTCGTTGGACTGCCGCACCTCAAGGAGCAGGCAATGGCTGTCCTCATCCAGCTCATAGATGAGGGCATTGACAAGCCGTCTGCCCAAACCCTGCCGCCGATATTCCGGACGCACCGCAAGGTTCATCATATCGCTCTCCCCCAGTACCGTCTGGCTGCCCACATAGCCTGCCACCCGGTCACCGCAAAGGGCCACCAGCCACAGACTCAGGGGATTTTCCAGCTCACTGCGAAGGGAAGCTTCATCCCACGGAGCGGAGAAGAATTCCCGTTCCATCTCCGCCACATGGGGAATATGCTCCGGCCCCATGGCCGTAATTTGATAATCCATATTATTTTGCCTCATACCAGCTCATGCCCTGCTTGGCCTCTGCCACCAGAGGAAGGGACAGCTGCGCTGCCTTCTCCATCTCACGGGTGACGATGCCGGAGATCATCTCCGCCTCCCAAGGCGGGCATTCCACGATCAGTTCGTCATGCACCTGCAGCACCAGCCGTGCCTGCAGGGCTTCCTCTTCCAATGCCTTGCTGACCCGCAGCATGGCAAGCTTGATGATGTCCGCCGCGCTGCCCTGCACCGGGGTATTGAGGGCGATGCGTTCGGCACCGCTGCGGATGTTGAAATTGGAGCTTTTCAGCTCGGGAATGTTTCTGCGGCGGCCGAAAATGGTGGTAACATAGCCGTCTCGCTTGGCATTTTCCACCACATCGTGCATATACCGCCGCACCCCCGCAAAGCGGGCAAGGTAGCTGTTGATATATTCCTCGGCTTCCCATGTGGAAACCCCAAGATCTTCAGCCAAAGACCAGCGGGAAATGCCGTAGACGATGCCGAAATTCACCGCCTTGGCACTACGACGCATGGCAGGAGTGACCTCCTCCAGTGGCACACCAAACACCTGAGAGGCAGTGACCTTATGGAAATCCTGACCGGAGCGGAAGGCATTTTGCATATGAGGATCGTCCGCAATGTGGGCCAACACCCGCAGCTCGATCTGGCTGTAGTCCGCATCCACCAGCACCCAGCCGGGTCTGGCGACAAACATCTTGCGGATCTCGCTGCCCAACTCGGTGCGCACCGGGATATTCTGCAGGTTCGGCTCCGTGGAGCTGAGACGCCCCGTGGCGGTGACCATGTTCTGCAGCCTTGTGTGGATGCGCCCATCCGGGGCGATCACACGAAGCAGACCCTCGGCATAGGTGGAGCTGAGCTTGGTGAGCATCCGGTATTCCATGATATGGGCAACGATGGGATGACGATCCTTCAGCTTTTCCAGCACCTCCGCGTTGGTGGAATAGCCGGTTTTTGTTTTCTTTACCGGGGGAAGCTCCAGCTTTTCAAAGAGGATCTCCCCCAATTTTTTGGTAGAATTGATATTGAACTCTTCTCCCGCCATCTCAAAGATGGCGCTCTGGCAGGCGGCGATGCGTTCATTCAGCATGGCTCCGAACTCCGAAAGCGCCGCCTGATCCACAGCCACGCCCTCTTCTTCCATCCGGGCCAGCACCCGGCAAAGGGGAAGCTCGATGTCATAATATACCGTTTCAAGGGAAAGGACCTTCAATTTCTCCTGCAGCACAGGGCGAAGCTGCCACAGTGCCCAGACCCGCTCGGAAAGATCATCATTCAGCTCCCTTGACAGGTATTGCAGGGCGATCTTCTCCAAAGAGTAGTCCCCCACCGTGGGATCCAGCACATAGCAGGCCAGTGCCGCGTCAAAGGCGAAGCCCTCTGCAGGCAGGTCCAGCGCTGCCAAAGTGTGATACAGATTCTTCAGATCAAGGCAGGTTTTTTCCGTTTTATTGCCGAATAATGTCTTAAAATACTCAATGTTCTCAGAGAGAGGAACACAAATGGTGCCATCCTCTGTGGCAAGTGCGATCCGGTCATCCTTGATCAGCACCGCACAGGGGGTATCGGCAGAGGGAAGCTCGCTCAGTTCCTTGCGGCATTCCTCCTGTGCCTCTTCGGGGACACAGTCCGCTTCAAAGGCGCATTTGCGAAGGCCGTAGCGGTCGATGAGCTTGGTAAATTCCAGCCGCAGGAAGAGATCATACAGGGCCTTGCCGTTGACCGGCTTCCGCAGGCACTCGTTGGGGTCAAATTCAACGGGGGCATCACAGCGGATGGTGGCAAGATCATAGGAGAGGAAGGCAAGGTCTTTTCCTGCCTCTAATTTTTCCCGCAGCTTGGGACGGATGCTCTTGTCCTCAAGATTTTCATAGACCCCCGTGAGGGTGCCAAACTGCTGCAGAAGCTGCGTTGCCGTTTTGGGGCCAACGCCCGCGACTCCGGGGATATTATCGGAGCTGTCACCCATCAGACCCTTGAGGTCGATGAGATGAATGGGGGCAAAGCCGTACTCCTCCCGGAAAGCTTCCTCATCATACAAGGTGGTGAGGGTCTGTCCCGCCTTGGTGGTGATGAGCTTCACATGAACACGCCGGTCAATGAGCTGCAGGCTGTCCCGGTCACCGGTGACAATGACGCAGTCCCAGTTCTCCTCGGCGCAGCGCTTTCCCACGGTGCCGATCACATCATCCGCCTCCCAGCCCTGACAGGCGAAGATGGGGATGTTCATGGCTCGCAGCACATCCTTCATCACCGGCATCTGCATGGCAAGCTCTTCCGGCATCCCATGGCGGGTGGCCTTGTAGCCTTCATATTTTTCATGGCGGAAGGTGGGGCCGTGGAGGTCGAAGGCCACGCAAAGGGCATCCGGTTCCTCCTCATGCTCCAGCCGCTGCAGAATATTCAGGAAGCCAAAAATGGCATGGGTATATAATCCATCCCTTGTAGTCAAAGGACGGATGCCGAAATAGGCACGGTTAATGATGCTGTTGCCATCTAAAATCATCAGCTTCATGGCTGGATGGCCTCCTGTTTCATAAAATCGATCAAACGCGCTTCCACTTTGCGCCCTGGGGGGTATCTACTACTTCAATGCCCTGGGCCTTCAGCTCATCGCGGATGCGGTCGGCCTCTGCCCAGTTCTTGGCCTTCTTGGCCTCGGCACGGGCCTTAACAACGGCATCGATCTCGGGATCACCCTCGCCCTCAATGACGATTTCGCCCACGGTCTTGACAGCAGAAGCCTGCTTTTCCTTCAGGGCCTTTGCCTTGGCGATCAGGTCAAGGGACAGCACATAGTCAAAGTCGGCAATGGCAGCCAGCTTGGTGGCATCATTGGTGGCAGCCTTCAGCACATCGTAGACGGCGGTGATGGCAAGAGAGGTGTTGATATCGTTATCCAGTGCCTTCTGGAACTTCTCCTTCAGGGAAGCCAGCACAGCTTCATCCACGGGAGCGGCATCATCGAAGTTGAGACCCGCGATCTTGGCGATCAGCTTCTGATAGGTCTTGGCGGCATTGTCTAAGTTTTCATAGGTGAATACCAGATTCTTGCGGTAGTGGCTCTGCAGGCAGAACAGGCGGTAGACCAGAGGATCATAGCCCTTGGACTCCAGCAGGGAGACGGTGAGGAATTCGCCGGTGGACTTGGACATCTTGCCGGTGCCGGTGTTGAGATGCAACACATGGAACCAGTAGTTGCACCACTTATGACCAAGGAAGGACTCAGACTGGGCGATCTCATTGGTGTGGTGAGGGAAGGCATTGTCGATGCCGCCGCAGTGGATGTCCAGATCCTCGCCCAGATGCTTCATGGAAATGCCGGAGCATTCGATATGCCAGCCGGGATAGCCAACGCCCCAGGGAGAATCCCACTTCAGTGCCTGGTCTTCAAACTTGGACTTGGTGAACCACAGCACGAAGTCATTCTTATTGCGCTTGTTGGTGTCCTCTTCCACGCCCTCACGGACGCCGACCGCCAGATCTTCTTCATTGTGGCTGTTGAAAATATAATACTGATTTAGCTTGGAGGTGTCGAAATACACATTGCCGCCGGAAACATAGGCATATTCCTTCTCCAGCAGAGTGGAGACGATATTGATATACTCCGCAATGCAGTTGGTGGCGGGTTCCACCACATCGGGGCGCTTGATATTGAGCTTCTTGCAGTCGTCGAAGAAGGCATCGGTGTAATACTGGGCGATCTCCATGACGGTCTTCTTCTCACGGCGGGCGCCCTTGAGCATCTTATCCTCGCCGGTATCGGCATCGGAGGAAAGATGGCCCACATCGGTGATGTTCATGACGCGCTTGACATTATAGCCAGCATAGCGCAGGGCCTTTTCCAGTACATCTTCCATGATGTAGCTGCGCAGATTGCCGATGTGGGCAAAATGGTAGACCGTGGGGCCGCAGGTGTACATCTTGACAATATCGGGGTTGTTGGGAACAAACAGTTCCTTCTTACGGGTGGCAGAATTATAAAGATACATCTCGCAAATCTCCTTTGATGTTTTGATTCTATAAAAAAGTCCGCCCCTTGGCACAGCAAGAGGCGGGCAAATGCTCGCGGTTCCACTCTCGTTTCTCACTTTCGGCACTGACGCGGCCGATGCGGGATCTCTCCTCGCTCCCGGGTGCATTCACAGTGTTCCCAACCGGACGCGCTTTCAGCCATGGCGCATCCTCTCTGCTGCCGGGGCAGCACTGCTACTTCTTCCGTTCTACGCGATATTCAGCTAAAAATATAGTAACATGAAGGAAAATCCATGTCAACGGTTCTTTTTCAGATTCAACACATCCCAGTTCTGGACGAAGTATTCCACACCGGAATACAGAGTGGTGGCGACGATGACGCCGATGATCACACCGTTGAGCCACGCAAACTGATGGAAGGGGATCATCACGCACAGGCCCACCATGGTAGCAAAGGTCTTGACCTTGCCGGACCAGCCGGCGGCGATCACGCGACCGTTGCCCACAGCAACCAGACGAAGGCCGGTTACGGCGAATTCACGGGTCAGCACGATCATCAGCGCCCAGGCGGGGAAGATGCCCCATTCGCAGAAGATGGCCATGGCGGAGATCACCAGCAGCTTATCCGCCAGAGGATCGAGGAATTTGCCGAAATCCGATACCTGATTGTATTTTCTTGCAATGGTGCCGTCCACATAGTCCGTCAGGCTGGCGATGACGAAGATGGCAAGGGATGCCCAGGTCAGCCATGCCGTGTCGGCGCTCAAATACAGGCACACCATGAACAGCGGGATCATTGCCACACGAACCAGTGTGATCTTACTTGCTGTTGTCATACCGCTTCCTCCCATACGGCGCTGCCATACAGCTCGCCGTCTATCAGTTCTTCCATTTCCACCCGAACAAAGCTGCCCACCTTGGCGATCTTTTCGCTGGTGAACCAGACTCTGCCGTCAATGTCCGGGGAATCGGCATAGCTTCTGCCGAAATACAGATCCTGCTCCGGGTCATAGCCTTCGCAGAGGATCTCCAGGGTCTTATCCAGCAGCGACAGGTGGAATTCATCCATGATCCGGGACTGCATCTCCGCAATGATCTCTGCCCTGTGGGCGGCAACAGACTCGTCGGGATGCTCCATTTCCGCAGCCTTCGTCCCTTCCTCGGGGGAAAACACGAAAGCCCCCACTCGCTCCAGCTTGTATTCCCGCAGGAAGTCGCACAGGGCGGCAAATTCTTCCTCCCCCTCGCCGGGAAGACCCGCAATCAGGCTGGTGCGGATCACCGCATCGGGCAGCTTCTCCCGGATGGTGGTCATGAGGGTTTCCAGTTCCTTCCGGGTGCTGCGGCGGTTCATGCGCTTCAGGATCACATTATCAATGTGCTGGATGGGAATGTCGAAATAATTCACCAACTTCGGCTCTTCCACAAAGGTGTCAAGCAGCTCCCGGGTGATGGATTCCGGGTAGAGGTAATGCACCCGCACCCAGTGCACCCCATCGATGCGGCAAAGCTCCCGCAGCAGCTGGGGCAGCAGCTTCTGATGGCCCGGCAGATCCACACCGTAGAGGGTGGTATCCTGCGCCACAACGATGAGTTCCTTCACACCGCTGGCGACCAAGGTTCTGGCCTCGTACAGCACATCATCCAGCGTGCGGCTGCGGTATTTGCCCCGCAGAGAGGGGATGACGCAGTAGGCGCAGCGGTTGCTGCAGCCTTCTGCAATTTTTAAGTAGGCATAGTGCTCCGGGGTGGTGAGAACGCGGCCGCATTCCTCAATGGGTGCGTGGATGTCGCCAAAGCGGCACACCGCTTCCTCGTTCAGAAGCTGCCGGATGGCGGAAACCACCTCCGCATAGCTTCCCGTGCCCAAAACACCGTCCACTTCCGGCATTTCCTGCATAATTTCCTGCTGATAGCGCTGGGCCAGACAGCCGGTGACCAGAATTTTTCCAATTCTGCCCTCCTGCTTGAGCTGTCCCATAGCAAGGATATGGTCGATGGCCTCACTTTTTGCCGCGTCGATAAAGCCGCAGGTGTTGATGACCACCAGATCCGCTCCATCCGGGTCCGGCAGCAGCTCGTAGCCTGCTTCCCGGACACGGAACATCATCTGCTCACAGTCCACCTGATTCTTGGCGCAGCCAAGAGAGATAAAACCGATCCGATGCATTTATTCTTCCTCCATTGTACCGGCCAATGCAGCGTCATATCTGCGAAGGCCGTCCTTGATTTCATTCCACGAAAAACCCCGACGCAGTAGGGCATCGATGGTGCGGCGCAAATCCTTCTGATCCGGCTCGCCCCGCAGGTGACTGCGAAGGAAGCTGTCCACCGCATCGTCCATGGGAGGGATCTCAGACAACGCTTCCTCCCAATACTCCCGGGGGATCTTTTTTTCATACAGCATCTGGCGGATGCGCTTTTCTCCGTAGCCCCGGCGCACACCCCGTGCCACGATCTGCCGCGCGGTCTGGGCATCATCTAAAAGCTTCAGCTCCTCCAGCCACTGCACTGCCTCTGCCGCATCCTCTTCCGAAGCGCCCTTATGGCGCAGCCGCTCCTCTAAATCCCGGCGGGATACGGTGGTGGCGGAGATGACACGCACAGCCCGCATTTTTGCGTCCGCCTTTCGTGCTGCCTGCGCCACTTCTTCCATGTCCTCTTCGCTCAGTTCCCGGCCTGCATACAGGCCAAGATCACCGATGACGGAGGGCAGGAGCTTTAATACGGTGCCGTCAGAAAATGTAGTGCGATATCTTCCGCCCCGATCCGGGGCGGAAGCAATTTCTGTCAGGATCATTCGTCAGAGAAGTCGTCCGCGGAAATATCCACCGCCTTGGTGGCAGCCTTGAGCTGCACCTTGGTGCGGCTGGCCTGACGCTCATAGAGCTTTTCCCGAATCTGCAGCTCCACCTGATCGGCGATCTCAGGATTCTCAATGAAGAACTGCTTGACGGAGTCACGGCCCTGACC
>SVMC01000037.1 GCA_015067585.1 Oscillospiraceae bacterium | reverse complement strand
TTTTCGTTGGCTATTCTTTTGACATCAAAAGAACAACTTGTTTTTCAAAATTGTCCAAGGTGCTTTTTGTTCATGTTTCGTTGTTTAATTTACAAGGTACATTCTGTCGCTTCCTCGCGGACAGCTTCCACATGATACCACCGTTTCAGCGAATTGTCAAGCATTTTTTTCGAAAATTTCAAAGTTTTTTTGACATTTTCTTTTTCCCTATATCATGGGGTTTTCCCCAACTTTTGGCACTAAATATCGCAGCTTCTGTGTACTGGATTCGACCGAGTTTGGGGAATTCTGTTAAGATATTGTAAATTCCCGGTGGTAATGATTGCTTTTTTTCTTCACTTCCGTTACAATAGCTTTACAATATTTAAGGAGGGACGCTCGTGAGACGATTTTTCTCGCTTCTCCTCGCCATTACCCTTGTGCTTGGCATTGCCACCCCCGCCCTTGCTGCAGATGCATCGAAATTCACCGACATTGAAGGGCACTGGGCAAAACCCTATATCGAAGAGGTAGTTTCTGCCGGTCTGATGAACGGCATCAGCGAAACCACCTTCTCCCCCAATACCGCCATGACCCGTTCCATGTTCGTAACGGTGCTGGGCCGTATGGCAGGGATCGATCCCAACGCGTGGAAGCTCAGCTATGAAGGGGTTCTGTACCGGGACATCCAGCCGGAGCAATACTATATTCCATATGTAAACTGGGCCACCCGTATGGGTATCACCTCCGGTATCGGCGGTGCCAAATTTGACCCCAACGGCATGATCACCCGCGAGCAGATGCTGACCATGCTGCAGCGCTATGCCAAGGTCACCGGCAAGGCCTTTGAATCTCCCATTTTAGGCGATGAGGGCTATCAGCTTCCGGCCTTCACGGATGCAAGCCAGATCGCTGACTGGGCAAAAGATGCGGTGAATGAGCTTCGCAGCTGCGGCATCGTGCAGGGCATTGCCAATGCAGACGGAACGCTCCGCTTCGCTCCCAAGCAGAGCGCCAGCCGTGCGGAAGCCGCCACCATCTTCAGCCGTATGGACGGTGTGCTTGTCAACAAGTCCGGCTGGAGCGAGACCTTCGCCACACTGGTGGTGCTGAGCCAAAATGTGATGGAGATCACCAAAGGCGAAAGCATTACCCTGACGGCACAGCTTTTCCCCGCCTCCACCACCAACCAGACCATCACATGGGTCTCCTCCAATCCCGCCATTGCCTCCGTGGACGGCGGCAAGGTGCGTTGGGAATCCGTGGGCGTGTGCACCATCTATGCCTACAGTTCCAACGGCTGCAAGGCGGAATGCGATGTGGTATGCGAATATCCTCCTTCCAAAGAGAACACCACACCCACACCTGATTCCGGTTTCCAAGACCTGACCCTTGCCAACGGCAATGAAAGCTACGCCCAGAAGTGTGAGCGGATCTTCGGAAAATCCGTCTCCGATCCCCGGGCAGTTTATGCTTCCAAGGCAGAAGCCCAGAAGGACATGGTCTCCCTGACCGTGCCGGTATGGGACATCGGTTCCAGCGGCGCGAAATACACCCGCTACTTCACCCTCGAAGTCCACAAGAATATTGCCGCCACCGTGGATCAGATCTTCCGGGAGATCTACGCCTGCGACGCGAAGTACCCCATCCATTCTCTGGGCGGCTTCCGTTATGAGGCCAGATCAGAACACAACTGCGGCCTCGCCATTGACATCAACCCCAACGAGAATTACTATTGCTCTCCCCAGGGACAGGCCCTCGTAGGCTCCTTCTTCTCCCCGGAAAAGAGTGAGTACTCCATCCCGGTGAACGGCGAGATCGACCAGATCTTCAAAAAATACGGCTTCACCCGTGGCATCTACTGGCGAAGCGGCTATAAGGACTATATGCACTACTCTTTCTTCGGTACATAAGGAGCGATACTATGAACGCACAGAAAAAAGCAGAGCTTATCACAAAACTGAAAGCAGAAGGCCGCATTGATAATCGGGAACTTTTTGTCTTCAACAATGCAAGAGCGCTGCCCGGTGGCGGCTTTGGCCTTTGCCTCGTCAGCATTGCGGACGCAACATTATATATTTCCGATACGGACATGGCCTCCAATGTGGGCCGTCTGATCGCCGCCATTCCTTTTGCGGATATGGTCAGTTTCAAAGCCAGCACCTTCCCCTTCAACCCCTATGCCAAGTTCCAGTGGAAGGGTGAAACAGTCCACCTCAGCGGACTCTCCAAGGAAATGCTTGCCGCCATCGGAAAATAAGCTTTCAATACCACAGCCCCCTGCAGTGACATCGCTGCAGGGGGCTTTTGCGTCAAAAATATGAACAAACTGTGACGATAACCAGCGTCTCTCCCTTGCAAAAGGGAACCGCTTCCATTATAATATGGTATACCAAGCTGTGCAGAAAACCTTGCGCGGCAGAAAGGGTTGTATCTACATATGAATACTTTCAAAAGAACGATTTGCCTGCTGTTGACGCTGGCACTGATGTTGGGCCTGATGCCCAATGCTTTTGCGGCACAGCCGACCTTCATTGATGTGCCTGCGGGTATGTACTATTCCGCTCCGGTAGCATGGGCCGTGGAGAACGGCATCACCAACGGCACAGGTGCCAACACCTTCAGTCCTGACGCAATCTGCAGCCGCGGACAGGTAGTTACTTTCCTGTGGCGTGCTCAGGGCAGTCCCGAGCCTGCCTCTACGGTGAACCAGTTCACCGACGCAGTGCCCGGCAGCTACTATTATAAGGCAATGCTGTGGGCCGTGGAGCAGGGCATCACCACCGGTACCGGCAACGGCAAGTTCTCTCCGGACATGAGCTGTAACCGCGACCAGGTGGTCACCTTCCTGTGGCGTGCTCAAGGCAAACCCGCACCCGCAAGCAATGTGAATCCTTTCACAGATGTGCCCGCCGGCAGCTACTATTATGATGCTGTGCTGTGGGCTGTAGAGCAGGGCATCACCACCGGCACCGGCAACGGTTCCACCTTCTCTCCCGGCATGAGCTGCTCCAGAGGCCAGATCGTGACCTTCCTGCAGCGTGCCATCGAGCCGGCAGATCCCGTGGATCCTCCCAAGCCTCCCGCAGAACCCATGCGCTTTGATGTTCAGCCTCAGAGTGCAACCGTGGAAGCCGGCAACACCGTCACCCTGAGTGTGCGTGTGTCCGGCGGCACCGCCCCCTACACCTACCAGTGGAGCACCGGCGGCACTCCCATCCCGGGTGCCACTGCCACCACCTATACCACCGATGCAGCAGGCAGCTACACCTGCATTGTTACCGATGCCGCAGGCAGCAGCATCATTTCCTCTGCCGCTGTGATCACTGTGACCGTTCCCGCAGGCGGCAAGCTGACCGTGACCCAGCAGCCCGTGGGCGGCGAGATCGCCAAGGGCTCCGCCACCACGCTGATGGTAGCTGTGGACGGCGGCACCAAGCCCTATTCCTACCAGTGGTACAAGGACGGCACTCCTGTTGCCGGCGCAACCTTCATGAGCTATGTGGCAGCACAGGCAGGCAAGTATTTCTGCGCCATCTATGATGCCACCGGCTTCAGCGTCATCAGCAGCACCGCCACCGTTACCGTGGAATCCGAGCGCTTTGACATTCACTACGATCTCTACGGCAACGACAGCTACCTGAAAAAGACCGGTGTCAGCAATCCCAACCCGGAATACTACGAATCCGAAAAGGGTCTGAAGCTCATCAACCTTTCCGCTGACGGCTACAAGTTTGACGGCTGGTACGACGGCTCCGGCTCCAACGCCACCCAGGTCAAGGAGATCTCCGCCAGCGAAACCGGCGATAAGTACCTCTATGCCCACTGGACTCCCGTGGAATATACGGTACAGTTCAAGTCCAGCCTGTATCTGGAAGAGGACGAGACCAGCTACACCGTAAACAAGGGTGTGGTGCTTCCCACCCCCAAGCTCAGCAACTATGTGTTTGCCGGTTGGTCTGATGAGGACGGTAATCTCTATTCCAATGCAACGATCCCCGCAGGCACCACCGGTGATCTCACTCTCACTGCCAACTGGACCAGCGAGCGAAACAAGACCTGGGCGAAGCCGGAACTGGACGAACCTGTCATCCATGTGGATGAGGAAGCTGGCGTGATCCTCTTCGCCTATGAGATCGGCAAGATCGAAAATGTGCCCCTCTATACCATTCATGACTTCGGCTACATCGCCGGCGACGGCATCACCAAGACCGAAGAGACCTCCTATGAGATGGTCACCAAGGAAGAGCACATCGAAGCCTATGCCAAGTCCGTTGCACAGGCTACCACGGAATCCTCCGACTGGACCACCTCCTCCACATGGAACAATGTGATCTCTGTGAACGAGGAATGGTGCGAAGAGAACGAGAAGAAGGTGGAGGAAGCCGAAACCTACGCACAGAGCGACACCGGCAACTGGAACATCAGCAGCGGCAGAAGCTACTCCAAGGAAAAGGCCAATCTCACCACCAATCAGGACGGCTGGTCCAACCAGGTCAAGATCAACTCCAGCCATTCCAAAACCGAGACCGATACGGAAACCTCCAACAGCGCATGGAATGTGAATGCCAAGGTCTCCTATACCCCCAAATCCAAATCTGTTGGCATCGGCCCTGTCAGCGCCAGCACCGGCGGCGGCTTCGGCGGCGAGATCGGCGGCGGCTATGAGCATAGCTGGGGCGAAGAGCATACCGAATCCGAAACCACACAGAGCGGTATGGAGATCAGCGGCAGCATGGATCACAGCACCACCAACACCAATTCCACCACCCGCAACGCCTCCTGGAACAGCGAATCCAGCTTCGGCGGCAGCAGCACCACCAGCTCCTCCCGCTCCAGCTCCCTTGCCCTGACCGAAAAGCTCAGCAAGAAGACCGGTTACGGCGAAAGCTATTCCGAAGGCGGCGAAGATTCCACCTCCATGGGCCACTCCAGCACCGAATCCTCCTCCGATGAATACTCCGCATCCGTTGCCTATTCCACCCAGACCGGAAAGAAGGTCACCAGCACCTGGACCACCCAGGCAACCAAGCCCGGCTATCACCGCTGGGTTGTGGCGGGTACCGCCCATGTTTTCGCCGTGGTGGGCTACGATATGAAGACGGACGCCTATTTCGTCTACACCCAGAGCATCATGGACGAGAAAACCCATGAATTTGAGGACTATTCCTACACCACCGCAGAGTACAACGACGAAGAAAACGGCGTGCTCCCCTTTGAGGTTCCCTATGAAGTGGCAGAATATGTCACCGAGTATGTCAGCTGGTCCAAGGGTCTGAAGGTAGACCAGAATACCGGCGTCATCACCGGCTACACCGGCACCGACAACTATGTGGTCATCCCCGAATACATGAATGTGGGCAACGGCGATGTGGTGAAGATCACCGGCATCAGCGATACCGCCTTCCGGGGCAATACCAACATTCAGGCCGTCGTTCTCTCCGATTTCATCACCGAGATCCCCGCCTATGCCTTTGAAGGCTGCACCTCTCTGGTGGGCGTTTCCGGCGGCAATATCACAAAGATCGGCAAGTATGCCTTCAGCGGCTGCGTTTCCGCGGAAGACATCGGCATCCGCAGCAAGGTGACCGAGCTTGGCGAACGCGCATTCGAAGGCGTGGACCGTATCATCGTCAACGCTCCGAATGCGGATGTTGCCACTTCCGCCATGAACTGCGGTGCCAACAAGATCATCCTCCGCACGGAATATCTGGCCGACGGCCCGGATTCCCTGAAGAGCACAGTGCTCTCCGTTCCCGAAGGTACCAAATACTTTGAATTCAACGGCAACGGCCAGACCTACAAGGATCTGACCATCGTTTCCGGCGCCGATGCCACCTCCATCAACAAGGCCCATTTCGATTCCACCGGCCGCATCCCTCTGCAGATCTCCTCTCCCGAGCTGGTTCTGAATCAGGTATCCGTTCAGGCCTCCGGTATCGCCATGGTGCTCTCCGCAGATTGTACCAGACTGGGCCTGCAGGCCACCGTCCCCGTCTCCACCGACGGCGAAAATGCCATCCTCGCAAGAGATCTGGTGCTCTATGAGATCAACGAAGCCGTGGTGGGCAAGCTGGATGTCACCGGCGAACTGCTGGTCTGCGACGATCCCGAAGGCAGAGAACTTCTTGTCAAGGGCAAGTACACGGTGATCGACGAGGACACCTTCGAGAAGATGCTCCACTCCTACACCCTGTATTTCGATGCCAACGGCGGCGAATGCAGCGAGACTTCCCGCGAGGTAGCCAACAGCACCGCCATCGGCAAGCTGCCCGTTCCCACCCGGGATTACTATGACTTCGACGGCTGGTATCTTGGCGACGGCACCAAGGTCACGGAGACAAGCGTATTCTCCTCCGGCCTGGACCAGACCGTATACGCACACTGGACACTGAAGCCTCTGTCCGACTGGGTGCTGGCCTCTGAGCTTCCGGAAAATGCTCAGGCGGTCACTGAGAAGTGGTCCTACACCAAGACCACCAACACCGAGTCCCGTGAGACCTCCCTCGCCGGCTATACTCAGACCGGCAGCTACTGGGTCGCATCCGCCACCGGTTCCAAGTATTACTCCACCAGCTTCCCCAGCGGCTTCGATCCCGGTCATTCTCTCAGCAACACCATTTCCAAGAGCCCCTATACCGCCTCTGAGACTGCCACCTCCAAGCGTGAGGTCAGCAACAGCTTCGCAGGCTATGTCTACTGGCACTGGATGTATGACTGCGGCGGCGCCAACGCCTATAACCGCCGTATCTTCTACCAAAAGGGCTACAACTCCGAGAACGGTTACGGCTACAACAACTTCTCCGCCTTCACCAGCACGAAGAATTACGGCACCGTCAACCACGAAGGTCAGAGCGGCTGGACCTGGTATCTGATTCAGGATACCCACACCTCCTATGCCCAGTCCGGCGGCTCCTATTACTGGTATCGCTTCAACTACTACACCAGCACCTACACGGACTACTATAAGATGTTCCGGTATCAGAAGGTGGAAGAGCTTGAGAGCATTACCTCTGTAACCCCCGATGATACCATTTCCAATGTGCAGAAATGGGTCCAGTACAGGGAAAAGTAATACCTACACCAAAGCTGCCCCCGACACCACGCGGGGGCAGCTTTTTGCCCAAATTTTAATCGCGATGGGGATTTCTTTTTCCCGACGCGGATGCTATACTATAGGCGAAATCCAACCAACAGAAAGAGGCTCCCATGTCTGCCACAAGAAAGAACTACTTTTTCCGCCTGATCGGGCGCTCGGTCATTCTGCTCCTTTGTGCTGCTGCCTTTTTTGCATATCCCAAGGTCTTTGATGTGCTGGAGGGAATGAACTTTTTTAAGGGCTTCTCCCCTTTGCACCTTTTGTGGCTCATCTGGGTCATCGATATGGTGCTGCAGATCATTCCCATTCAGAATAAAGTCCCTCTCGGCTCTCAGAAGCTCTTTGCCAACCGCTTCCGTCCCATCCGGGAGAAGATCAATTATGAGGCGCTGCGAAATTATGTGGTTTCCACCACCAAGGCCGCCTATAAGGTGATGCTCCTCTGGTGTGGTCTGATCGCTCTCATCGGCATAGCATATTATGCGGGCTTTATCAGCAAGACGGGCCTGTTTATGATCAGCGTCATCTTCTATGTGTGCGATCTCATCTGTGTGCTGATCTGGTGCCCCTTCCGGCTGATGATGCGCACCCGCTGCTGCACCACCTGCAGAATCTTCAACTGGGATCACCTGATGATGTTCTCCCCCATGCTTTTCATGGGCGGCTTCTACGGCACTTCTCTGCTGGTGCTGGCGCTGCTGGCATGGCTGATCTGGGAGCTGTGCGTGATGATGTACCCGGAGCGGTTCTGGGATCAGTCCAACGCCGCCCTCAAGTGCTCGGAATGCACCGATAAGCTCTGCACCCAGTATTGTCAGAAATTACGCAAATAATGACCCGACATCGATTGACCCTTGCCTTTTGGGCGGGAAGATGCTATACTTTTACCATCCGGTTCAGAAAGGAGTGGACGCAATGAAGTTCCGCATGGCAGCTTGTTGTCGCGGCGGGATCGGTGCGCCCATTTGCTGACGGAAGGATGACGATCACCCAAGGCAGCGGAGCGCACGCTCCGCTGCTTTTTCTATGTAAGGAGGAATCACCATGAATGTTGCAAAGGGCATTGAAGCGCTTGTGGGCAACACGCCCCTCATTTCGCTGCAGCGCTGCTGCGAAAATGCCATGATCTACGGCAAATTAGAGCGCTGCAATCCCGCAGGCTCTGCCAAGGACAGAGTTGCGCTGGAAATGATCCTGCAGGCTGAGGCGGAAGGGAAGCTTTCTCCCGGCGGCGTGATCATTGAGCCGACTTCGGGCAACACCGGCATCGGTCTTGCCGCCATTGGCGCGGCCCGTGGCTACCGGGTGATCCTCACCATGCCCGACACCATGAGCATCGAGCGGCGGCAGGTTTTGGCCGCCTACGGTGCGGAAGTGATCCTGACAGAAGGGGCAAAGGGCATGAGCGGGGCCATTGAGAAGGCAAAAGAGCTTTGCGGCTCCATTCCCGGCGCCCTGATCGCGGGGCAGTTTGAAAATGCAGCCAATCCCGCTGCCCATTACAAGACCACCGGTCCGGAGATCTGGCGGGATACGGATGGAACCGTAGACATTTTTGTGGCGGGTGTGGGCACCGGCGGCACCCTCACCGGTGCAGGCCGCTATCTGAAGGAGCAAAACCCCAATATTCGTCTGGTGGCGGTGGAGCCTGCAAGCTCTCCGCTGCTGTCCAAGGGTGTCGCGGGTGCTCACGGTCTGCAGGGCATCGGGGCAAACTTCGTCCCGGAAGTGCTGGATCGCAGCCTGATCGACGAGATCCTTCCCGTCACGGAGGAAGATGCCTACCGTACAGGTCGGGCATTGGCCCGCAGCGAGGGCCTTTTGTGCGGCATCACCTCCGGTGCGGCGGTCTGGGCCGCCATGGAGCTGGCGAAGCGCCCGGAAAATGCCGGGAAATGCATCGTGGCCCTGCTGCCCGACCTTGGAGACCGATATTTAACCAGTGCAATGTTTGAATAAGGAGGAAATATATTATGGATGAACTGATCCGTTCCACCGCGGCAAAAATGGCCGACGGCTACCGCACCGCCGAGATCCCCATGTATGGTGCATCTTTGCGCCTTCCCGAACGCAACGAAGTTCTGGATATTCTGCGTCAGCTGCAGAAGATCCTGTTCCCCGCCTACTATGGCGACAAGCATCTGGTATCCCTGCCCCCGGAGCAGTACTGCGCCCTTTTGCTGCACCATCTGGCAGAAAAGCTGGAGCGCCAGATCGCCCTGTCCCTTCCCGTGGAGGAAGAATGCAGAGCAAAGGAGATCTGCCGCCGCCTCATCGACAAGCTGCCTAAAATTCAGGAGCTTCTGATGAAGGATTTAGTGGCCAGCTTTGAGGGCGACCCCGCTGCCACCTCCAAGGAAGAGATCGTATTCTGCTATCCCGGCTTCTATGCCATCTTTGTCTATCGCATCGCCCATGAGCTGTATGCAGAAAAGGTCCCCATGATCCCCCGCATGATGTCTGAGCATGCCCACAGCCGTACCGGCATCGATATCAACCCCGGTGCCACCATCGGCGAATACTTCTTCATCGACCACGGCACCGGTATCGTGGTGGGTGAGACCACCGTCATCGGCCACCATGTGAAGATGTATCAGGGCTCCACCCTGGGCGCCCTGTCCACCCGTGCCGGTCACAATGCCTATACCGGCCGCCGTCACCCCAAGGTGGGCAGCAATGTCACCATCTACGCCAACGCCACCATTCTGGGCGGCCGCACCGAGATCGGCGACAACACCGTCATCGGCGGCAGCGCCTTCATCACCGAATCCATCGCCGACGATATGAAGGTTCTGATCGAAGCGCCCACCCTGCGTCTGCGGGAGCAAAATAAATAGTTCCATCCTGTACGGCGGGGCGAAACGGTGTTTCGCTCCGCCGATCGATATAAATCCCTGAAGGGATTTTCGATATACGCCTTCGGCATTCGATATGTGCTATGCACTCGATATGCCCTGCGGGGCGTGAAGGGATTTATATCATATCGAATTTACCGTTAGGTAAATATATCGATTTTGCCATAAGGCAAAAATATCGAATTGCGCAAGCAATATATCGACAAATAAACTACCCGAAAAAGAGTTTTGCGTTTCTCTTCTTCGGGTAGTTTTGTCTTATACCGCTATGAATAGAGAATTTGTGAGCTAAATTCCGGTCTAATAAAACTGTCCTTAGAGGCCCTGCTCTTTTCTATACCAAACTTTGTAAGTTTTTGTTTCATTTTCGAAAAAGTATGATATAATCCTATATAGTGGGAGGGAATGGGTTTGCCCAAGCCTTCATTACGAAAGGAGAATGATTATGCTGTCAGCAGGAGATATCATGCAGTTGCTGCAAAGCCTGATTTGGCTTCTTGCGGGTGTGGGCGTTTTTATCGTTGGCATGAATTTTATGAGCGAAGCTCTTGAAAAAAGTGCCGGCGAAGGAATGAAACGGCTGCTGGGAAGAATCAGCAACAACCGTCTGTCCGGTGTCGGCATCGGCGCCGGTGTCACCGCCATCATCCAAAGCTCCTCCGCCACCTCAGTCATGGTGATCGGTCTGGTCAACGCGGGTGTTATGACCCTGATGCAGGCAACTCCCATCATCATGGGCGCAAACATCGGTACCACCATCACAGGTATCCTGGTGGCGCTGAAAAACGACTATTTCAATATGCTCATGTACCTTCTGTCCTTTGCGGGCGTCATGATGGGCTTCGTAAAGAAGGAGAAGGTCAAGCTGGCAGGTCTGCTGTGCAGCGGTCTGGGCCTCATCTTCGTGGGCCTGAATGTGATGAGCAGCGAGCAGGCCTTTGGCAATCCCATGATCGAGACAATGTTCCAGGGCATTTTCAGTGTGATCGATTTCCCGCTGCTGCTGATTTTGGTGGGCGTGATCTTTACCGCCCTGATCCAAAGCTCCTCCGCTGCCACCGGTGTTGTGATCACCATGGTGGGCACGGGCATTCTTACCCTTGACCTCGCCCTGTTCATCATCCTGGGCGCGAACATCGGTACCTGCGTCACCGCGCTGCTGGCCTCCGTGGGTGCGAATCCCAATGCAAAGCGAGTGGCGCTGATCCACTTTGCCTTCAATGTTGTAGGCACTGCTTTGTTTACGGCGGTGGTCCTGCTGTTCCGGGAGCCGCTGATCAACGCCCTTGTATCCATGTTCCCGGGGGACGATCCCATGTCCCTGCAGATGCGGGTCTCCGCCTTCCATGTGATCTTCAATGTGAGCACCACCCTCGTGCTGCTGCCCTTCGTATCTCAGCTGGTCAAGCTTTCCTGCCGTGTGATCCCGGATAAGAAGGAAGCGCAGAATGTCCGCAGTCTGAAGTTCGTTGATGATCGCCTGCTGATGACGCCCTCCGTCGCTCTGATGCAGGTGAAAAAGGAAATGGACTATATGTTCGGTCTGGTGGAAGAAAACATCGCCCTTTCCTTTGACGCAATGAAAACAGGCAATCTGGAACACGGCGAGAAGGTCGCAGAGAACGAAGCGATCATCAACTTTACCAACGGTGCGTTGACGACCTTCCTTATCAAGCTGTCCGGCTTGGTGGAGCAGAGTGACGAACAGGTCATCGGTTCTTATTTCCATGTCCTCAACGACCTGGAGCGAATCGGCGACCATGCGGAGAACTTCTATGAGATCGTGGAAGAAATGTCCGGCAAGAAGCTCAGCTTCTCCGAGCGAGCCAGAGGCGATATCGGCGAAATGTGCGATAAGGTCTCGCGGATGATCGTGATCTCCAGAGATGCCTTTGACAGTCTGAAAAGAACCCATCTGGCTGAGCTGACCGCACTGGAAAACGATACCGACGAAATGAAGCGGGCACTCACCGCCAGCCATTTCGCCCGCCTTGCCGAGGGCAACTGCTCCATGGATGTCAGCCCCTACTATTCCTCCTCCGTTACCGGTCTGGAGCGTGTGGCAGACCATCTGGTCAACATCGGCTTCAGTATCGTCAACCCCATCGGCTCTCAGAATACAAAGTAAACCGGATTACAGAACACACTCCTTGGGGCTGCCTCAAAATGGAATTGTGTGAAAGGGGCGGTCTTGAATCCTCTTTCGTGTTCAATCATAAAATATTAAGACGGGAGCAAACCTGCTTCCGTCTTAATGTAACGGCGTCGTTGTACTTTGCAACGACGCCGTTTGATATCTATATCGGCACATTGAAATTTTCCGCCCTCTTGGAGAAAAATATGAACAAAACGCCGGGCTGAAATCTATGAAATTCGCAGAAATATCCCACAAATACGAAAAAATGTTGCAATATAATTCCATGAGTAGTATAAAAAATATGGTAAGAATTGTATTTTGAAGAATTGGACTGGAGGTTATATTATGACATTTTGTTCAAGAGTAATTGCTGCCATTTTGTGCCTTGTGCTGGTGCTGGGAATGCTTCCCATGGGCATCCTTGCCGCGGAAGGGACAGAATTGGATGCCATCAATTTTATGGACCCCGCATCTGAAGGGGCGTTTACCGTTGCGAACCAGAGATCTGCCCGGATCATTCCCGGTGCGGGTCTGTATCTGGTTTCCACCACAGATGCCTTTGAACCCTGTAACGGTCAGGTATCCACCTATAACCCCTCGGATGTGGTAAGCGTGCCGGTGGAGGGGGATTGGATGGCTACCGTCAAGGTCTCCTTTGCCCAGGGCGGCTCTCAGGGTTACTATGAATTCTTCGGCTTCTATGCCGCGCAGGGCGATGACTATCAGAATCTGGCAGGCATCCGCGGCGGTGACGATGCCATGCAGGACTTCCTTCGGGTCGATGGCACTCTGACGGCGGACAGTGAGGATCTCGTCACTTCCACCGGTCTCAAGGCTTCCTCTGTGCACTGGCTCCGCATTGCCAAGTCCGGTGACGACTATACCTGCTACTGGTCTGTCGATGGCAAGGACTTTGCCGAACTCTTCTCCTATGCCGACACCGGTATCGAGGCCGACGCCCTGATCTTCGACGCCTATTCCGGCATGGCCACAGGCTACAATTATACCATCGAATATCTCTACTTTGGCGATGATGCGGAAACGATGAATCGCTACTTTGATCAGTACCGTCTCGACGGTGTGGTGGATGAAGTGATCGCATCCATTCCCGAATCCCTCGAAGTCAATGCGCTGGACTACGCAGCCCTGCCCCTTGGTCCCTCTGGCTGCAAGGTGGCCTACTCCACCGATGATACCCGCCTCAACGGCAACAAACTCTATGCCACCAAGGACGAAGCCAGCGAGATCACTCTGAAAGTGAAGATCTCTGTGGGCGAGGCCAGTATGGTACACGAAGCCAAGGTGACCTTGGCTGCCAAGGGCAGCGGCAAGCCGGAGGACCCCGGCACAGTGCCTGCCGTGAACTACATCGGCTTTATGTCCGATGTGCATACCGCCGTCAGCGGCAGCAACGGCCTGTCCGGCTGGCTGGACAGCATGGCAAGCCGCTATGTGCTGGACTACGTCTGCTTCGGCGGCGACTATGCCTGGAACGACAGCCTTGACAATTTGAATCAGATCCGTACCCTTATTGACCAGAAGGTCAGAAACGGCAACATTCTCGGCGGGGCGGTCTACACCATGGGCAACCACGAGTGCTATGAGAATCAGGGCAGCAAGGATGAGGACTACGGCCCTGATATGATCCAGTGCGGCGAAGGCGCAAGACAGGAGGACTACAGCGTATTTTGCTTCGGCGCGAAGGAGAATGTGAACGAAGGCTACTTCTTCCCCGAAGATATTGCCGCTCTGGATGCCTATCTTGCAAGTGTTCCCAATGACCTGCCGGTTTTCGTGCTGTCCCACTATGCCCTCCATGAGGCAAACGGCAATGACAATTCCAGAACCCCGGTGAACTCTCTTGAGGTCATCGAGGTGCTGAACAAGTACCCCAACGCCATCTTTATCTGGGCGCATAACCATTCCATGAACGACAATCGCTACGGCAGACCCTTTGTATCGGGCGATGAACTCTACTATTCCAAGACGGATTTCCGTGACATCTACTTCACCTCCGCCAGCAATGGCGGCGGCCGTGACGGCGCAGGCCAGAACATCAACGGCATGGTGGCAAAGGTAGAGACCTTTGCCGACAGAAGAGAGATCACCCTCACCTACAACAGCTTCAACGGCAATACCGTCGGCTCTCCCACCACCATTTCCATCCCCAGATACGAGAAGAACCCCGAAACCTGCGAACACAGCTATGAAGACAATGTGGTGCGGCCCAACTGCACCGCAGGCGGCTACACCGTCAAGGTCTGCTCCGAATGCGGCGACAGCTATGTCTGCGATGAGACGGCTGCACTGGTGCATACCTATGAATCCGTTGTGACCGACCCCACCTGCACCAAGGTCGGCTACACCACCCACACCTGCACAAGATGCGGCTATGCTCTCATCGACAGCGAGGTAGAGGCCCTTGGCCACGACTATGTGGACGGCCTTTGCTCCGTGTGCGGCGCCAAAGAGCCGCCCAAGAGCGTTGCCTATGTTCTGGCAGACGGCATGGAAGCCGGCAAGACCTATGTGATCGTCGCAGACGATGCCTATGCCCTGAACAATCTGACCGTAAGTCATGCCGGTCAGGACACTCTGGGTGCCACCGCCGTCACCGTGGAGGATGGCGTGATCGTCAGTGAGGTGGGCGTGGATATGCTCTGGTCCGTTGAGGATGCCGAGGGCGCCACCGCTCCCGTGGACGGCCGGGATCAGTATTTCCTTTACGATCAGGAAGGCGCACAGCTTGTGCGTCGCTCCGGCTCCTCCGGCACCGCACCCCTGAGCGTAGGCGAACCCGGCAAGCCCAACTATGCCACCTGGTCCATTGCCGCCAGAGACGGTGAGAAAGAGTACACCTTCTACTGCAACAGCTATCAGGACAATGACTATCCCTTCACCCTGTCGGGCAGCGAGGGCGGCTTCAATGCCCCCGGTACCCAGCGGACAAGCTGGGATCCCACCACCTACGGCTCCAGTGTGAAGTTCTATGAGCTGACGGAAGTCAGCAGCGCCCCCGCTGACATTGATTTTACCGATCCTTCTTATTCTGCCATGTTCGAGATCGTGAACCCCGCTACCGCCGAGATCGAAGCCGGTACCGGTCTGACCCTGGTGGCCACCAGACCCGCCTTTGAAGACTGCAACGGTCAGAACAGCGGCGATCAGGCAACGATCCCCGAGGATGTGGTGAAGGTTCCCGTCAGCGGTGACTGGTCAGCAACTCTGCAGATGGATTTCAGCACCGCCGGCGCTGCCAACGGCTACTATCAGTTCTTCGGCTTCTATGCCTCCGCAGGGGATGACTTCCAGAACCTGGCGGGCATCCGCGGCGGCGATGGCGACTTGCAGGACTTCCTCCGCAAGGACGGTACCCTCACCTGCGAGACCAGCCCTGTGGAGCCGGGCTTTGCCTCCAACGGTACTTATTGGCTCCGCATAACCAAGGTGGGCACCACCTACACCTGCGCCAGAAGCACCGACGGCACCGTCTTCACCGATCTCTTCTCCTATGAGGACACCGGCATGGAAGCAGATTCTATTGTGATCGATGCCTACACCGGCATGACCGAAGGCTATTCCTTCACCCTGAAGCGCCTGAGCTTCGGAAACGAAGTTCCCAAGCCCCATGAGCATGATTACGAAGCCGTGACCACCGACCCCACCTGCACAGAAAAGGGCTACACCACCTATACCTGCGCCTGCGGCGAAAGCTACAAAGATGACGAAACCGCCGCTCTGGGTCACCAGTGGGATGAAGGTGTTGTCACCAAGGAAGCCACCACCGATGCGGAAGGCGAAAAGACCTTCACCTGCACCGTCTGCGGCGAGACCAAGACCGAATCCATCCCCAAGCTGAAGGATGACCATGTACACGACTACAAGGCAGTTGTGACCGACCCCACCTGCACCGAGCGCGGCTACACCACCTACACCTGCACCTGCGGCGACAGCTACAAGGCAGACTATGTGGATGTGATCCCCCATGACTACAAGGATGGTGTCTGCACCGTCTGCGGCGCTAAGGATGAAAACTATCATGAATGTCCCGCCAAGGACTTCGTTGACATCCCCGCAGAAGATCACTGGGCACATCCCGGCATCGACTACGCCGTAGCCAACGAGCTGATGAACGGCACCGGCGGCGACAAGTTCAGCCCCGAGGGCACCCTGACCCGCGCACAGCTGGTCACCATCCTCTACCGCGTAGAGAACGAGC
>SVMC01000036.1 GCA_015067585.1 Oscillospiraceae bacterium | reverse complement strand
GATTTCATTCTTTGACGATGCGAGAGAGGGCAGTTATGAGGACTATATCTTTACTGAGATTGCTGCTGATACACTTGGCGATTATGAGTTATATGGAGATTTCGTTACTTCTTCGGGTTCTGTGGAGGGAAATTGGAGTATTACCTTCCCATTGGAGAATACTACAGACGAATAAGCGAAAAGAAGAGCACCAGTAAAATATAACCGCAAAAAATCCCTTTGGAACAAAGGGCGCACATACAGGGGAAAACCCCTGTATGTGTGCTCTGCGAGGCAGACAGCCCGGACACATGAATGTCCGGGTTGTTTTGCGTCGCTGCGTTCCGCACAAGGGGCTGCACCTCTTATGCCGCTTAGCGGCTATCCGTGATATACGCAGAAAACCTCCATATGATTTTGGGGTCATATGGAGGTTAAACTGTTTTATGGATCCCCGCCTATTGCCGGAGGGGTTCGTATAGCTTGTTACTTGGTGCCGAAGATACGGTCGCCGGCATCGCCGAGGCCGGGAACGATGTAGGCGTGGTCGTTGAGCTTTTCATCCACGGCGGTAACATAGATGTCAACATCGGGATGATCCTTGCGGATGACTTCTACACCCTCGGGAGCGGCAAGGATGTCCATCAGGGTGATGTGCTTGCAGCCGTATTCTTCCTTCAGGATCTTGATGGCAGCGGAAGCACTGCCGCCGGTGGCCAGCATGGGGTCAACAACGAAGACCTGACGCTCGGAAATATCGGGGGGCATCTTGCAGTAGTACTGTACAGGTTCATGGGTCTCCGGGTCACGGAACAGGCCGATATGGCCCACCTTGGCGGAGGGAACCAGCTGGATCATAGCGTCAACCATGCCAAGACCCGCACGAAGAATGGGGACGATGGCCATTTTCTTACCGGCCAGCACCTTGACCTTTGCCATAGAAATGGGGGTTTCTACTTCCACTTCCATGGTGGGCAGATTTCTTGTGGCCTCGTAGCACATCAGTGCGGAAATTTCTCCAACGATCTCGCGGAATTCCTTGACACCGGTATTCTTGTCGCGGAGGATCGTCAGCTTATGCTGCAGCAGAGGATGATCCAGTACATGTAAGCTTCCCATGATAATATATCTCCTTTTTTATTATAATTTTTGATTTTCTCGTTCCATGCGCTCCCGCTCTGCCTGAGAAAGGCGCAGATAGTTGGGTGTCAGAGTACTGCCGTCGGCAGCTTCACCCCGCTGTGCCATATCGTAAGCGCACAGGGCCACACCGGAGGAGCGCTGATGGCGAAGATGCTCCGGGGCCAGACGAAGGGCAGGGAACCGTTCTTTCAAGGCATTGTAGGTCAAGGCAGCGCCGTCACCCACTAAAATGATCTTTTCGTCATATTGTGATAGTTCCTGCGCCAATTCCTCAAGGCTGATGGCGCGATCCGGGCACAGACGGCTGATTTTTTCGCCGTCAGAGGAGAACAGGGCGTTGTAGACCTGGTTTCGTCTTGCGTCCATGCAGGCGCATACGATGCCTTCAAAGCTCATCACACTATGAGCCATGGACTGCAGTGTGGACACACCGTAGCAGGGAAGCTCACCCGCCCAGGCGAAACCCTTGGCTGCAGAAAGGCCGATGCGGACTCCCGTAAAGCTGCCGGGACCTGCAGCGCAGGCTACCGCGTCCACATCCTTGGGGGTGAGGTCGCAGTTGGTCAGCATATCTTCGGCCATTTTATTGAGGGTGCGGCTGTGGGTCTGTCCGCCGTTCTGGAAATATTCCGCAAGCAGCATACCGTCCTGCAGCAGCGCCACAGAACCCGCTTTTGCGGAGGATTCAAAGGCTAAAATCAGCATATTTGCCTCCTGTGTCAATGGTGATCCTGCGATGTTCGGGGTTTTCTGCGTCTTTACGGATGGTGACGCGGATGGCATCGTACAGGGCTTCTTCCACACGCTCGCTCCATTCTACGGCGCAGATGCCGCCGCGGGCAAGATAATCCTCCCAGCCGATGTCAAACAGATCGTCCGCATCATTCAGGCGGTACATATCAAAGTGAAATAAGGGAAGCCTGCCGGAAAGGTATTCATTGACGATGGTATAGGTAGGACTTGTGACCATCTCGCGGATGCCAAGACCTTCGGCAAGGCCACGGGTAAAGGCTGTCTTGCCGGCACCGAGATCGCCGTAATAGGCGAGAATATCTCCCGGCTGAAGATGCTTCGCAAGGGTACGGCCCAAGTCTTCCGTCATTTCTACACTGCTGCTAAAAAACTCCATAGCTCCTCCGGTTCTGTCATGAAGATGCTCATTGCATCTATTATACACGCTTCTTCTGCGCAAAACAACTTTTTTGTTTACAATATTTCAGGAAGATGGTAGAATAGATAAAGTGATGAAAGGAGGATGATCCAATATGCAGAAACTTGCGCAGGCACTACGGGAATTTTTCCGCAAAGGCGATCTGCTTTTGCTGCTGCTTTGCTGCGCGGCAACGGTTTTCGGCATCGTCATCATCTCCAGTGCCACCAATTACTACGGCAATGCCCGTTATGTGCTGATCCAGTCCTTCGCACTGGTCCTTGGCATAGCGATTTATTTTGTGTTTACCATGATCGATGTGGACATCTTTGCAGAACGCCGTGACCTGCTTTTTGTTTTCAATCTCTGCCTGATGCTGCTGATCATTCCCTTTGGCGTAGCCGGTACCACCGGTCAGCGAAGCTGGATCGACCTGCCCCTGCTTCCTGTGAATATTCAGCCCGGTGAAGTGTGTAAGATCCCCTTTATCATCATTCTGGCAAAGACCATGAGCGTTCATCAGGAGCGGATCTCTTCTCTGAGATCCATCCTTCATATGGGTTTCCACACCTGCTTTATCATTCTGCTGATTCTTATTTTGTGCAGCGATGCCGGTGTTGCCCTCGTTTATGCCTTTATCATGATCGTTATGGCATATCTTGCCGGTGTCAAGCTGTGGTGGTTCCTGGGCGGCTTTGCCGCGGTGGCGGCTGCGGCACCCTTTGCATGGCAGTATGTCATGAATCAGGACCAGAAGAACAGAATCATGATGATCTTTGATCCCACCATCGACCCGGAGGGTCTTGGCATTCGCTGGCACACCCGCCAGAGCCTTTCGTCTCTGAGCAACGGCGGCCTGACCGGACAGGGCCTGTTCAACGGTGCCCGCACCCAGACCGGCGCCCTGAATGCCCAGCACACAGACTTCATTTTCTCCGCTGTTGGCGAAGAACTGGGCATGCTTGGCTGTGTCTTTGTTCTTGCGCTGCTGAGCGCCATCGTGGTACGCTGTGTCTATGTTGGTCTGAAGACCAATAACTATATGAACCGGCTTATCTGCTTTGGCATTGCTGCCATGCTGGTTTTCCAGATCGCAGTCAATGCGGGTATGTGTCTGGGTGTATTTCCCGTCATCGGCCTGACGCTTCCGTTCATCAGCTACGGAGGCAGCTCCGTTGTTACCATGTTTATGGCTATGGGTGTCGTTTCCGGCATCTATATGCGACCCTCACCGGATTCTGAGCGGCATTATATTACCCCCAAATATTAAGCTTCGGGACGATCTGTGCCATTCATGCATGGATCGTCCTTTTACAATTTGGAACTATTTTCTGTATGCTTCGTCTATATGGATAAGGAAGAAAAGTGAACCTACAGCACAGTGACAGGGAGGAATTGGAATGAAGCTGTATATCAAAGAGAAAGTCTTTACCTGGGGAGATAAATTCACGGTAAAGGATGAGTACGGTCGGGATAAATATATTGTGGAAGGAGAGATATTCTCCTGGGGTCGAAAGCTCCATGTTTACAATATGTCCGGCTGCGAAGTGGCCTTTATCAAGCAGGAGGTCTTCAGTTGGATGCCCCGGTATTATGTATTCATCGGCGGACGGCAGGTGGCTGAGATCTGCCAGAGGTTCAGCCTCTTTACTCCCCGCTACACCATCGACGGTCCCGGTTGGGAGGTTTCCGGCTCAGTGTTTGGCCATGATTACCAAATTACCAAAGCCGGCCGTCTTATCGTCACCATTTCCAAGGAATGGATGACCTGGGGTGACAGCTATGAGCTGAACATTGCAGACCCGAACAATGAGATCATCGCCCTTGCGGCAGTGCTGACCATTGATTGCGTGGTGGAAAGCAACAATAACTGACAGATAAGCAATACTGCAGGGGCATTTGCCTTTGCGGTATTGCTTTTTTTATAAGTGTGTCATATATTATCCCTAAAATTCGATTAAATAAGTAAGGGGGTGCAGATTTGGAAGATCATAAAATTATCTCGCTTCTTTGGCAAAGAGCGGAACGGGCCATAGAAGCGCTTCGGGAAAGATTCGGCAAGCGGCTGATGATGACAGCCTGGAACATCCTCGGTGTCTGGCAGGATGCGGAGGAAGCTGTGGACGATACCTATCTGGCGGTCTGGAATACGATCCCGCCGAAAAATCCGGATCCGTTGTCGGGCTATGTGTATACGACGGGAAGAAATATTTCTCTGGATCGGCTGAAATACAATACCGCGCAAAAAAGGGACGGAAGATATGCCCTTTCCATAGATGAGCTTGCAGATTGCATCCCTTCCGGCGCGCTGGAAGAAACAGTGGAGGCAAGGGAGCTTGGTCAGGCGATCGATCATTTTCTTGGAAAGCTAAGTCCTGATAACCGCAGGCTGTTTCTGCGCAGATATTGGTTCGGCGACTCTCTGGATCAGATTTCGGCAGGACTAAAAATTCGTCCCAACACCGCGGCAGTGCGATTGAAACGGATCCGCCAGCAGTTGAAAGAATATCTGATCGGGGAGGGATATCTGGATGAATGAGAAGCTCGTGGAAGCCCTTGGCTATGTGAACGAAAAATACATCTCCCATGCTGCAAAGCGGAAGCACATCAAAAGGAGGAACATCGTCAGTCTGATCGCTGCTATGCTTGCCATTGTAATCTTGCTGGAAGTACCGGATATGCGGATGACAATTAACGCAAAAGCGGTCAGCCTGCCCACAGAAAACCGAGGTGGAATGACGGAAACTGCTTTCGACGAATGGGAAGAAAAGCAGACCGAAATGCTAAATGCCGCCGAAACATTAGGAGAATTTACTGCAAATGGTTCCGTGCCTGTACTGTCCGGCACGCAGGATGACAATCGGATCTGGTCCCCTGTGAATGCCTATATTGCCCTTAGCATGACCGCTGAGATGACCGGGGAAGAACAGCAGGAAGATATCCTCGCCGTTTTGGGTCGGGAGAATATGGACAGCCTGCGGGAGATCAGTACCGTCTGGGAGAATATCTATCGGGATGACGGGAAGGAGACCAGTGTGCTGGCAAATTCCCTGTGGCTGGATAAGAATGTTTCCTATCGTCAGGATATCATGGATACAATCTCCTATCATTACTACGCACCGGTCTATGCCGGAGATCTTGGAAGCCGGAAAACCGACCGGGATATTACAAACTGGCTGGATAATCAAACAGGTGGCTTTATGAAGCATCGAACCGGGAGAGTAGACCTCAAGGATGATTGTATGCTGGCCCTTGCTTCAACCATCTATTTTCAAGGACAGTGGGTCGATAAATTTGACTCCAAATTGAATACAAATGCTGTATTCCACAGCCCGTCAGAAGATATAACTTGCACATTCATGAATGCAAAGGAAATGAATATGACCTATTACTGGGGGGAGGACTTTGGTGCAGTCAGTCAATGGCTTAAAAACAATGCTAAATTCTGGTTCATCCTTCCGGATGAGGATAAGACCGTAGAAGATGTTCTGAACAGCGGCGAATACGCAAAAACGATCACAGCATCTCAAGATACTATGATGAATCAAAAACAAATGCTGGTCAATCTTTCGGTTCCGAAGTTTGATGTTTCCTCCTCCGTGGACCTCAGGGAAGCCTTTACCGATCTGGGTCTTGGGGACTTGTTTGACCCGCAGGCGGACGCTTTGGGCAATGCCGTGAGAAGTGAGTCCCCGGTCTGGATCGACAGTATCCAGCAGGAGAGCCGCGTTACCATCGACGAAGAAGGTGTCACCGCTGCCAGTTACCTTCTTATACCGGGTGCAGGAGCTGCAGCCCCGCCGGATGAGATCATTGATTTCGTAGTAGATCGCCCGTTTATCTTTGCGATTACCATGTATGACATTCCCATGTTCGTGGGTGTTGTGAATACGCCGTAAATTTAGACCCGGTGCAGGACAAATGTTCCTGTACCGGGTTTCGTGTTTATTTGATTTTGTGCAGCAATTCGCCTTTGATCTGCTTCTGATATTCCTGGGTCAAAAGGTCCAGACCTTCAAAGGACACATAGGGACGGTAAATGGCTTCGAGCTCATCGTGCAGTGCCTTTGCTTCCCTGAGAAGAACGATCGCCTGTGCACAGTGGCCCTGTGCAGCCTCCAGAAGCTGCGCAGCGGAATCCGGGAAGCGGTAGTACCGTGAGATATTGATCGTAACGGAAGCGGCTTCCGGCGCCTTCCCGCAGGCCAGAAACGCGGTACCGATTTCCGGAATAAGAAGTCCCTCGATGGTGTCGGGAAACAGGGGAGAGCGCAGGGTGATGCAGTCATATCCTGCGTGCAGATAGTGCCGTTTCAGCCGTTCAAACAAAGTGCTGCTCAGACCGCAGGGATCTTCTAACGCAACGCAGGTATTGCAAAGCGAATGCACCGTATCCATCAGATAAATCTCACCCTCCGGTGTAAATGTGTGCAGGAAGACCTCACGCACACAGCTCTGACCGTTTGTGGATGGCGGAAGCTCCTGCATGCATCCCCGCATCACGGCATAGAGACTTTTGTGGTCGATCTCAGCGGCTGCTGCTTTTACGCATCCTTTCAACTCCCTTGCTGAGCGGAGATGGGCATAGGCGGCAGGGTAGAGGGCTTGATTTTTTGCCCGAAGAGCCTCCAATTTTTGTCGCTCATCCGGGATCTTATCTGTGTCATAAAAGCAGCCGAGATTTAAGTATACCGCGTCGCAGCCGCACAGCCGCGGCTCCAGCACATGGGGTGCGGTACCATCCACGATGGCAAGACCCAGAGGCAGGATCAGAAGTCCATCGAGAGAAGCGGGATCAGAGGAACAGGGATAGCTTTCCGTGTCCGCGCCAAGGCTTTGGGCGGTTTTTCTCAGCTTTTTCATAAAAGTGGATTTCCCGCAGCCGGGGCCACCCTTTAAAATAATGAGTTTTTTGACCCGAGGATCTTCCTGCAGTGTTTCAAAACGGGAAACAAACCCGTCGGCCGTGTTGGCTCCAAGAAACCATTGTGTATTCATGCAATCACTCCCGATAGATTCATAGGATATCGCATTCATTCTATGCCCTTTGCTTCTTGCCTGTGCGAAATAGCGTGGTCAGGTACGAATCAAAAGCAAAACAGTTAATTTTTTATGAATCGTTGTTTTATCCTTTCAATTCCCGTCAAATGATAGTATAATAGAGATCAGGAAAGGAGCGAATTGCTATGATTCATGTAGAACAGGCGCTCAAGAAGCTGAAAGAGATCGATCCGCAGCTTACACCGTATCTTGACGAGGTAAAACTGCATCTTAATCGTTATAATGCAGTACGGAATTTGCTTGCGAAGAGAAGAAAGCTTTCGAATGTTGCCAATGGATATATGTATTTTGGCTTCCACCGCTGTGAAGACGGCTGGACATTTCGTGAATGGCTGCCCGGTGCGGATGCTGTCTGGCTGTACGGCGATTTCAATGGCTGGAATCAATATGAATATCCCCTTTCTCCCGTTGGAGACGGCGTGTGGGAGCTTCGGCTGCAGGGGTTTGACGCGTTAAAGCACGGTCAGTTTGTTAAGCTGATCGTTGAAAAAAACGGTGAGACCTTTGAGCGGGTACCCGCCTACATTCGCAGAGCGATGCTGGACGAGCAGACTTATCGCCTTTGCGGACAGGTCTGGATGCCGCCGGAGCCCTTCCAGTGGACAGACGATGCGTGGCAGCGCAGACGGCGTGTGGAATCCCCACTGATCTATGAAGCCCACATCGGCATGGCGCAGGAAAAAGAGGGCATCGGCACCTACCGTGAATTTGCGGACAAGATCCTGCCCTGGATCCAGGAAGGCGGCTACAATACCATCCAGCTCATGGCGATTCAGGAGCATCCCTATTATGCATCCTTTGGCTATCAGGTGACCAATTTCTTTGCCCCGTCCCATCATTTTGGCACACCGGAGGATCTCAAATATCTGATCAACAAGGCCCATGAAATGGGGATCGCTGTTCTTCTGGATGTGGTTCACAGCCATGCCTGTCCCAACATTGGCGAGGGCCTGCATCTGCAGGACGGTACAGAGGACCAGTACTTCCTGTCCGGTAAGCGTGGTTGGCATCCTGCGTGGAAGACCCGCTGCTTTGACTATGGTAAGACTGAGGTGCTGCATTTCCTTCTTTCCAATCTCAAATATTGGATGGAAGAATTCCACTTTGATGGCTTCCGTTTTGACGGCGTGACCTCCATGCTGTATGAGAATCATGGCCTTGAGGTAGCTTTCACCAATTACAGCCAGTATTATTCCCTGAATACCAATGTGGACGCAAGGGTCTATCTCATGCTGGCAAATGAGCTGATCCACAGCCTGAATAAAAAGGCCGTCACGGTAGCTGAGGAAATGAGCGGTATGCCGGGTATGTGTCTCCCTCTGGACTACGGCGGCTTTGGCTTTGACTACCGGCTTTCCATGGGCGTTCCGGATCTCTGGATCAAGCTGATCAAGGAACAGTTGATGGAACAATGGAATGTCTTCCATCTGTGGCATGAGCTGACGGGCGGCCGTCCCTGCGAAAAGAGCATTGGATACTGCGAATCCCACGATCAGGCCATGGTGGGGGATCAGACCATCATGTTCCGTCTTGCCAAGGCAGAAATGTATACGGGCATGCTGAAGGACTACCATTCCTTCAGTATGGATACCGCCATCGATATGCACAAGCTGATCCGTTTCCTCACCATTACTCTGGCGAACGACGGATATCTGAACTTTATGGGCAACGAATTCGGCCATCCCGAGTGGATCGATTTCCCCAGAGAGGGAAACGGCTGGAGCTACAAATATGCCAGAAGACAGTGGTCGCTGGTGCAGAACCCGGAGTTCAAATTCCAGTGGCTGGGCAATTTTGACCGGGATATGATCCACTTCATCCGCAAGCATAAGCTGCACATGTCAGGAAAACCGGACGCCATCTGGCTGGACGAGCAGAAGAATGTGATGATCTTCACCAGAGGCGATCTCATCTATGTCTTCAATCTCCATCCCACCCAGTCGCAGGAGGATGTGTTCGTCCACTGCGGCAAGACAGGCGAAGGGAAATACCGCGTGGTATTCTCCAGTGATGATGCCAGGTACGGCGGACAGGACCGCATCCAGAAGAAGCACACCTATTTTACCTGGGGAGACGAATTTGGCCTTGGCTTTAAGCTCTACATGCCCTGCCGTACGGCTGCGGTACTGAAAAAGGTCAAAACAAAAAAGAAATAATCCATTATGAAACCCTGCTGTGATCACAAGTCGCAGCAGGGTTTTGCTTGTTGTCACAATCTGGTGCCTTTTCCGATACAATGGCATAGAACACTTTTGGGGAGGTTATGTCATGGAACCCAATTTGCTTCGTGCCGACCAGCTTGCGCCGGATGGCGGGGGTCGTGTGATAGATGTGACATTATCCGGCATGCTTCGCCGCCGTTTATTCGATTTGGGAGTGATTCCCGGCGCTGTGATCCGCAGGCGCTATACTGCGCCCTCCGGCTCGCCCATTGCCTTTGAGGTGCAGGGGGCAATCGTTGCCCTGCGGAAAGCAGATGCGCATAATCTCATCGTGGAGGAGGTGGCGCAGTCTTGGACACAGTGAATATTGCCTTGGTGGGCAATCCTAATGTGGGGAAAAGCACCCTCTTCAATGCCCTCACGGGCCTTCGGCAGCATACTGGCAACTGGCCGGGGAAGACGGTGGAGGCGGCTTACGGCACATATTCCTACCGGGGCAAGGAATATCGGCTGACCGATCTTCCGGGGCTTTACTCCCTTCGGGCAAGTTCAGAGGAAGAACGGCTGGCTGCAGAATATATTACGGGCAGTGAGGTGGACTGCACGGTGGTGGTTTGCGATGCCACCTGCCTTGCCAGAAGTTTGATCTTAGCGCTGCAGGTGACGGGCTTAAGCCGAAAAATGGTGATTTGTCTGAACCTGTGTGACGAAGCGGCGCAGAGAGGAATTATAACCGATGTTGCGGTACTCCGTCAGCATTTCAACATACCGGTAATTGAGACATCGGCAGGAAAACACGAGGGTCTGGAGCAGTTCAGACGGACGCTGCGGGATGTTTGCGACGATTTTCTCCCCGCAATTCCGGCAGTGAGATATGTCATCGGGGAAGAACACGATGCGATTGAAACAGCAAAAGAAGCAAAGCGAATTGCAAAAATCGTGCAAAGGGAAGAGGAAGGGGAAAAGCCATGGCGGAAAAAGCTGGATCGCCTCCTTCTGAGTAGATTCCTTGGCTATCCGATGGTTTTCGCCCTACTGTTGGTGGTTTTGTGGCTCACCATATGGGGAGCAAATTATCCCGGTATTGCCTTGGAATGGTTGTTTTCCTATGTTAAAGCGGCGCTTTCATGGCTGCTTCAGAGTATTCCGCCGGGACTTCGCAGCTTCCTCATGGACGGCGTGTTTGAAACTACTGTCCGTGTGGTGACGGTGATGCTGCCGCCCATGGCGATCTTTTTCCCGCTTTTTACCATTTTAGAGGATCTTGGCGTACTGCCGCGGCTTGCGTTTTTGCTGGATCGTCCCTTTGAGCGCTGTGGTGCCTGCGGTAAGCAGGCGCTGACCTCCTGCATGAGCCTTGGCTGCAATGCCGTTGGTGTCACCGGCTGCCGCATCATCGATTCCCCAAGGGAGCGCCTGATCGCCATTCTGACGGCTTCGTTTCTTCCCTGCAATGGACGGTTTCCCACCCTGATCCTATTAGCAGCGATCTTATTTCCCGGAAGGGATATTGTTTCTGCATTTTTGGTAGCGCTGGCTTTGGTTTTTGCGATTTTAATGACCATGGGCATCTCATGGGTTTTGAGCAGGACATTGCTGAAAGGAAGTGCCTCCGGCTTTGTGATGGAGCTGCCGCCCTACCGTAAACCACGGGTAGGAGAAGTCGTCGTGCGCTCACTTTTAGACAGAACGCTTTTTGTATTGGGAAGGGCCATATTGGTGGCTGCACCCGCCGGGGCGATCATCTGGATCGCTTCTCATGTGCAAATCGGTGAAGATTCACTCTTGACACTTGCCTCAAACGCACTGGAGCCTCTTGGTGCGGCTATTGGATTAAGCGGCCCCATTTTGCTGGCCTTTATGCTTGGCTTTCCCGCAAATGAGCTGGTGATTCCGGTGCTTGTCATGCTGCTCACCGGAGCGCAGACCCTTGGAGGAAATGCAGGAATCACCGAAATATTATTGAACAATAGTTTAACCGGGATCAGTGCGGTGTGCATGATGGTATTTTGCCTCTTCCACTGGCCCTGCGGCACTACACTGCTCACCATCCATAAGGAGACCAAAAGCCTCCCATGGACCCTATGTGCCTTTGCGCTGCCCACCTTGGTGGGAATGCTGCTGTGCTTCCTTTTGAATTTGATCGCCTGAGACGAAATTCACCCGACCGAAGGAACTCTTTCGGTCGGGTGAATGGTTATTTCTTTATAGAAATTAGGAAAGCGTTTTAATAGAACAATGTTTCAATAGTTCTTTTTCTGCCTTATATGCTCCTTCATCATCCATGCGAAATTGCAGCGTTTTTCCATTTTTGAAGTGCATTCGGATGCAGTTGCTTCCTTCTGATTGATAGAAAGCCTTTGTGACTTTAAGAAGCTGGGTATAGGAAAAGCTTTTTCCTTTGGTAAAGAAGACTTTCTTTACAATTCCTTTATCGCTAAAGGTAATTTGCCAAGTTTCATAGTATATTGCCACTGGTGACATCATTAAAATTGGTAGGAACCAAACCAATACATACAAAGGATCATGGAAAGCAATCACAATCCAAATTAGCAGAATAGCGGCAATTAGCATCAAAAAACGAATCAGCCATCGATGGCTTCTGTTTTTTCTTACTGTTACAGTATGTTTCATTCCGCACCACCTTACAGCGCTTCATTAAACTGAATTACAAGCATTATACATGACAGAGTGCCGATTTGCAAGAACAGGCAGAAAAGACCCTGCGTGATCCTATGAGGGATGACGCAGGGCTTGAAAGTTATGCGCGATTATACTTCAGCAGAGGAAGCGCGGAGGGTGACGTCGTGGGCACCGCCTTCTACGATGCTGACGGAGGATACCAGCGTCAGACGAGCCTTCTGCTGCAGCTCGGGGATGGAGAGGGCGCCGCAGTTGCACATGGTGGAGCGAACCTTGGCGAGAGTTCTCTGCACATTGTCGGACAGCTTGCCGGCATAGGGTACGAAGCTGTCAACGCCTTCTTCGAAGGACAGCTTGCCTGCGCCGCCAAGATCGTAGCGCTGCCAGTTGCGGGCACGGTTGGAGCCTTCGCCCCAGTATTCCTTCATCAGGGTGCCGCCCACATTGACCTTGCTGGTGGGGCTTTCGTCGAAGCGGGCGAAGTAACGGCCCAGCATGACGAAGTCTGCGCCCATGGCAAGAGCCAGAGTGATGTGGTGGTCATGAACGATGCCGCCGTCAGAGCAGACAGGGACATAAATGCCGGTTTCGGCAAAGTATTCGTCTCTTGCGCGGCACACTTCGATCAGCGCAGTGGCCTGACCACGGCCGATGCCCTTGGTCTCACGGGTGATGCAGATGGAGCCGCCGCCGATGCCGACCTTGATAAAGTCAGCGCCGCAATCCGCCAGGAAGCGGAAGCCTTCCGCGTCAACAACATTGCCTGCGCCAACCTTGACGCTTTCACCGTAATGCTCACGGATCCATGCAATGGTGAGCTTCTGCCATTCGGAGAAGCCTTCGGAGGAGTCGATACACAGTACATCGGCACCGGCTTCCAGCAGAGCGGGGACGCGGGTAGCATAGTCACGGGTATTGATACCGGCACCGACCACATAGCGCTTTTCGCTGTCCAGCAGTTCAAGAGGATTCTGCTTGTGCTGGTCATAGTCCTTGCGGAATACGAAGTAGCAAAGCTTGCCGTCCTTGTCCACAATGGGAAGGGAATTGAGCTTGTGATCCCAGATAATATCATTGGCTTCCTTCAGGGTGGTACCCAAGGGAGCAGTGACCAGCTGTTCCAGCGGAGTCATGAAGGTGGAAACTTTTGCATCCGGAGACATACGGCTCACACGATAGTCACGGCCGGTGACGATGCCAACGAGGCGGCCTTCCGCAGTACCGTCATCGGTGACAGCCACAGTGGAATGGCCGGTCTGGGCCTTGAGTGCCAGAATGTCAGCAAGAGTCTTGTCGGGGCTGATGTTGGAATTGCTGCGGACAAAGCCTGCCTTGTAGCCCTTCACCGCTGCGACCATGGCAGCCTCATCTTCAACGGTCTGGGAGCCATAGATGAAGGACACACCGCCTTCACGGGCCAGTGCGACTGCAAGCTCCTGGCCGGAAACAGACTGCATGATGGCGGAGACCATGGGGATCTTCATTGTCAGTGCGGAGGTCTCACCCTTGCGGTAGCGAACCAGCGGCGTTTCCAGAGAAACGGCGGCAGGGATGCACTCGCTGGAGGAGTAACCGGGCACTAAGAGATATTCATTAAAGGTATGGGAAGGTTCCTGGAAATAATAAGCCATATCGATCAACCTCACTTAAAATACTGTACTGCAGATTCAAACATATGGATATTATAATTGCCCGGGACATTTTTGTAAAGACCCGAACCAACGCGTTCACTGTGGCCCATCTTGCCCAGTACGCGGCCATCGGGGCTGGTGATGCCTTCAATGGCATAGATAGAGCCGTTGGGGTTGAAGTGAACATCCGTGGTTGCCTGATCATTCAGGTCAACATACTGGGTTGCGATCTGACCGCGGGCAGCGAGCTCCTTCACGAGAGCTTCGTCTGCAAGGAAGCGGCCCTCACCGTGGGAAATGGGTACGCTGAATACATCGCCCACATTGGTGTTGGCAAGCCACGGGGACAGGTTGGAAGCCACACGGGTACGCACGATGCGGGACTGGTGGCGGCCAATGGTGTTATAAGTCAGGGTGGGGAAGGAGGCATCGGTATCGAGGATCTTGCCGTAGGGCACCAAACCCAGCTTGATCAGTGCCTGGAAGCCGTTGCAGATACCAAGCATCAGGCCATCACGCTTTTCAAGAAGGGCAGTAACCTCTTCCTTGATGGCACCGCTGCGGAAGAATGCGGTAATGAACTTACCGGAACCGTCGGGTTCGTCGCCGCCGGAGAAGCCGCCGGGCAGGAACACGATCTGGGACTGCTTCAGAAGGCCGGAGAACTCTTCCACACTTCTGGAGATGTCGTCAGCGCTGCGGTTGCGGATGACAAAGATCTCAGCCTTTGCACCGGCATCTTCCACTGCGCGGGCGGAATCGTACTCGCAGTTGGTGCCGGGGAATACCGGGATCAGAACCTGCGGACGGGCAGTCTTGATGGCGGGGGAGGGATATTCGGTGTAGGGAGTGGAGATGGTCTCGGTGGGAACGGCAGCATCGGCGATATTGCAGGGGTAGATGGGTTCCAAAGTGCCTTCATAGTCGCCAAGCAGCTTCGCGGTGGAAACCGCGCTGTCGCCGTAGGTGAACAGACCGTCATTGGTGGTGCGGCCAATGAGGGTGCCAACAGTTTCGCCATCTGCCATTTCCAGAACGAAGCCGCCGTAGGCATAGCCGAAGATGGTCTGCAGGGAGACTTCCTTGCTGAATGCTGCGCCGAAGCCGTTGCCGAAGGCCATCTTCATGACAGCTTCTGCCACACCGCCCATGCCGGGGGTGTAGGCAGCAACGGCCTTGCCGCTGCGAAGCAGCTCAGTGACCTTGTTGAAGGTGGCGATCAGGGATTCGGTGTTGGGAAGGCCGTTTTCGTCATACTGAGGCATCACGAGGCAGATGTTGTGATCTGCGCCCTTGAACTCGTTGGAGACGATGTTCTGTACCTTTTCTGTGGTGACCGCGAAGGAAACCAGGGTGGGCGGAACATCCAGCTTTTCAAAGGAGCCGGACATGGAGTCCTTACCGCCGATGGCAGCGATCTTCAGGTTCTTCTGTGCTTCGAAGGCACCCAGCAGGGCGGCAACAGGTTGACCCCAGCGGGTCTCGTCCTGACCGACCTTGTGGAAATATTCCTGGAAGGTCAGATAGACATCTTCATAAGCTGCGCCGGTGGCGACCAGACGGGCAGCGGATTCCACCACGGCCAGATATGCGCCGTGGTAGGGGCTCTTTTCCGTCAGGAAGGGATTGTAACCCCAGGACATAACGGAACAGTCATCGGTATGGCCCTTTTCCAGGCTGACCTTATGGACCATAGCCTGAATGGGGGTGAGCTGATGCTTGCCGCCGAAGGGCATGAGCACGGTGCCGGCACCGATGGTGGAGTCAAAGCGCTCGGAAAGGCCGCGCTTGGAGCAGGTATTGAGATCTTCCGCAACGCGGCAGAGCTCTTCTTCGAAGCTGCCTTCGATAGCGGGATTGAAATCGTTGGGAGCTTCCACATGGACACGGATGTGCTTCTCCGCGCCATTGGAATTCAGGAAGCTGCGCTGGATGTCCACGATGGTCTCGCCATTCCAGAACATACGAAGGCGGGGTTCTTCCTTGACTTCGGCCACCACAGTGGCTTCCAGATTTTCACGGTCAGCCAGTTCCAGGAAACGGGCAACATCATCTGCTGCCACCACAACTGCCATGCGCTCCTGAGATTCGGAGATGGCCAGCTCGGTGCCGTCGAGACCGTCGTACTTCTTGGGGACCTTGTCCAGCTGGATGTCCAGACCGTCAGCCAGTTCGCCGATGGCAACGGACACGCCGCCTGCACCAAAGTCGTTGCAGCGCTTGATCATGCGGGTGGCTTCCGCGCAGCGGAACAGGCGCTGGAGCTTGCGCTCTTCGGGGGCATTGCCCTTCTGAACTTCCGCGCCGCAGGTTTCCAGAGAATGGAGGTTGTGGCTCTTGGAGGAGCCGGTGGCGCCGCCGCAGCCGTCACGGCCGGTACGGCCGCCCAGCAGGATGACAGCATCCCCGGGTGCGGGGCATTCTCTGCGGACACTTGCTTCGGGAACAGCAGCGATCACCGCGCCGATCTCCATGCGCTTTGCGGCATAGCCGGGATGATACAGCTCATCCACGATGCCGGTGGCAAGGCCGATCTGGTTGCCGTAGGAGGAATAGCCTGCGGCAGCGGTGGTGACCAGCTTGCGCTGAGGGAGCTTGCCTTCCATGGTTTCGGCAACGCTCTTTCTGGGGTCGGCAGCACCGGTGACACGCATCGCTGCGTAGACATAGGCACGGCTGGCCAGAGGATCACGGATCGCGCCGCCGATGCAGGTGGCTGCACCGCCGAAGGGCTCGATCTCCGTGGGATGGTTGTGAGTTTCGTTCTTAAAGAGGAGAAGCCAGGGCTCTTCCTTGCCGTCTACGGTGACGGTCATATGCACGGTGCAGGCATTGATCTCTTCGGATTCGTCCAGCTTGTCAAGATGGCCGGTCTTGCGAAGATACTTAGCAGCCAGAGTGCCGATGTCCATGAGGTTCACGGGCTTGGTGCGGCCCAGCTCTTCACGGGTGGCGAGATAATCTTCGTAAGCTGCCTGCAGCAGAGGATCGTCGAAGCTGACAGCGTCGATGGTGGTGAGGAAGGTGGTATGACGGCAGTGGTCAGACCAGTAGGTGTCCAGCATCCGGATCTCGGTGATGGTGGGGCAGCGGCCCTGTTCCTTGAAGTAACCCTGACAGAAGGTGATATCATCCAGATCCATAGCAAGGCCAAGCTCTGCGATCATGTTCTTCAGACCTTCCCGGTCGAGGGACAGGAAGTCTTCCAGCGTCTTGACCTTCTGGGGAATCTCAGTGGCCATTTCCAGAGTTTCAGGCTTTTCAAGGCTTGCCTTTCTGGCTTCTACGGGGTTGATGACATGATGCTCAATGGCAGCAATGTCGGCTTCGCTGAGCTCGCCCTCCAGAACATAGACCTTTGCGGTACGCACGGTGGGGCGCTCGCCCTGAGAGATGATCTGGATGCACTGGGCAGCGGAGTCGGCTCTCTGGTCAAACTGACCGGGCAGATATTCCACAGCGAACACGATGCCGTCGGCTTCGAAGTCCTCGCTGACCATGTCAAGCTGAGGCTCGGAGAAAACAGTCTTGATGGACTGCTCAAACAGCTCACGGTCGATGTGCTCCACATCGTAGCGGTTAAGAATGCGGACATTGGTGAGGGAGCTGATCTGCAGAAGCTCTCTTGCTTCCATCAGAAGCTCTTTGGCCTCATGGGCCAGTTCTTTTTTCTTTTCTACATATACTCTGTAAACCATAGCGCCCTCCTTATTTCAGAGCCAGAAGTGCCCGTGCTCCGATGTCGGAGCGGCGATAGGCATTTTCAAAACGAACACCGTCAGCAATACGATAAGCTTCCCGGATGGCTTCCTCCAGAGAGGGAGCCACAGCGGTGGTACCGGTGACACGGCCGCCGTTGGTGACGAGAACACCGTCCTGCAGCTTGGCACCTGCCACGAAGGTGTGCTCGGCGGCTTCAGGGGTGAATTCCATGGGAATGCCCTTCTTGTAGCTTTCGGGATAACCGGCGGAAGCGGTGACCACACAGCAGGCATGGGCATCCATG
>SVMC01000003.1 GCA_015067585.1 Oscillospiraceae bacterium | reverse complement strand
AGTATGCAAGAAGCCATGAGAGCTTCTTCCTGAATGACCTTGCGTATCTGGCAGCGGATTACGGCCTTCGCAAATGGTCCGATCCCTCCTACTGGAATATGTACAAGTACGCCATGTGCTTCGAGGCCATCCCCTCCTTTGCTTTCAATGTTTCCAATATCATCAAGTCCGTGTTCGGCAGAAACAAGAAGGCCCTTGCCCTCGATCTGGACAACACCCTTTGGGGCGGCGTCGTGGGCGACGATGGTGTGGACGGCATCGAGATCGGTCAGGAGACCGGTGTCTCCCAGTCCTATTATGAATTCCAATCCTACCTGAAGTGCGTAAAGGCACAGGGAATCCTCCTCACCGTCTGCTCCAAGAACGACCACGAGAACGCCATTGCCGGCCTGAACCACCCGGAAGGTGCCCTGAAGCCGGATGATTTCATCATCATCAAGGCCAACTGGGAGAACAAGGACCGGAACATCGTGGAAATCGCACAGGAGCTGAACATCCTGCCGGAAGCCATCGTCTTTGCCGACGACAATCCCGCCGAGCGGGCAATCGTCCGGGCGCAGGTGCCCGGTGTGGCAGTGCCGGAGATGGAGGGTGTGGAAAACTACATCGCCACCATCGACCGGGGCGGCTATTTTGAAGTCACCTCCTTCAGCGATGACGACCTGAAGCGCAATGAAATGTACAAGGGCAATGCCCTCCGCAGCGCCCAGATGGCCTCCTTCGGCGACTACAGCGAATATCTCCGCTCTTTGGAGATGACCGCCACCATCGATGACTTTATCCCCGTCTACCTCGCCCGCATCACCCAGCTCTCCAACAAGAGCAACCAGTTCAACCTGACCACCCGCCGCTATACCCCCGCGGAAATGGAGCAGGTTTACGAAAGCAAGGAACACATCCGCCTCTACGGCAAGCTTATCGATAAGTTTGGCGACAACGGTGTGGTTTCTGTGGTCATCGGCAAGATCGACGGCGATGCGCTGGATGTGGAGCTGTGGCTCATGAGCTGCCGTGTCCTGAAGCGGGACATGGAGCTGGCCATGCTGGACAGGCTCGTGGAGCGCTGCCGGGAAAAGGGTCTTCGCACCATCTACGGCAACTACTATCCCACTGCAAAGAACAATATGGTCCGTGAGCTGTTCGGCAGCTTCGGATTTGAAAAGATCCAGGAGGACGAAGCCGGCAACACCCGCTGGAAGCTGGATGTGGACTCCTACGAAAACAAAAACCATGTGATCGCGGTTCAGGGCAATGAGCCGCAGGAAAAGGAGTAATACTATGGAACTGAAAGCCCTTTACGCCCGCCTGAACCGGGTATTCAAGGATGTTTTTGATGATGACAGCATCCACATCACCCCCCGCACCACCGCCGATGATATCGAAGATTGGGATTCCCTGGAGCATATCACCCTCATCTCCGCTGTAGAGCGCACCTTTAAGATGAAGTTCAAGATGAGCGAAGTTTCCTCCATGAAGAATGTTGGCGAAATGGTGTCCATCATCGCCCAGCGCACCAAGCTCTAATCATTGCCTATATACAAAACAGGGATGTGCCGTAAAATCAGCACATCCCTGTTCGTTTTTTATTTCCAGAATCGTTTGCGGAAGCGGACAGCATAAAGCAGCGCCATGCGGGGCAGCAGGGCATCAAAGAGGAAGAAGGTGACATTGCCCAAGATGAGCAGCACCGCCATCATGACAGCGCCGATCTCTGTGAATTCCTGCCGCAATCCCTCCAGACCAAACACATACAGCAAAAGGCTGTACACCATGATGATTGCCCCATTTAAGAGCAGAAGCTTCATGGCAAGGCGGGCAAGGGGTTTGAACCTGTCAATCCTCCCCTTCAGCACCGGATACCAGCCAAGAAACACATAGATCGCCGCCGCTTCCTTGTCCGGCCCCAAAAGGCAGCACAGGAGGCTGACCGATGCATACCATGTCAGCGCCAACCGTGGGCCGCACTCAAACAGCACCGGCACCATCAGAAGGGCCGCCAGCATCGGGCAGCAGAAGGTGGCCACCGGGATGATGCCGCCCAGCATCATAATTACGACTGCCAATGCTCCCAATAATCCGCAAAGAGCTATCTGTTTTGCCTTGGTCTTTCTCATTCAGAATTACTTATTCTTTTTTCGCAGAAGACCGTCCTTGATGTCCCAAAGCTTCTGAGAAAGGTCCAGATGATACACATGGGGATTGTCAAAGCGCTTGACTTCATCCCACAGGGTGTCCACCTGCTCACGGCAATAGGTGCGGATCTCTTCCAGAGTGGGAAGCTGATACACCAGCTCGCCGTTGCGGAAGATGGTTTCCTGCAGAGGTCTTGCATTGAAATCGTATACGGTCTTGCGCTTCCAGGTGTTGTCCGGATCGAAGACCTCCATGGTGCCGCTGTCGTCCACGGTCTCATCATGGACGCAGAGATAGTCCATGATGGCCTTGCCGGTCTCCCGGCTGTAGAAGCGGTAGAGCTTTTTGAAGTGGGGATTGGTGATCTTCTCCACATTCTCGCTGACCTTGATCTTGGGGATCACGGTGCCTTCGCCATCCTCTACTGCCACCAGCTTGTAAACGCCGCCGAATACCGGCTCACTACGGGAGGTGATCAGCCGCTCGCCCACGCCGAACATATCGATGCAGGCACCCTGATGGAGAATATCCCGGATCAGGTACTCGTCCAAAGAGTTGGATGCGGAGATCTTGCATTCCGGCCAGCCGGCCTCATCCAGCATCTTTCTTGCCTGACGGCTCAGATAGGTCACATCGCCGGAATCCAGACGAATGCCGCACTTGGTGATGCCACGGGGGCGCAGCACCTCATTGAAGGCCCTGATGGCATCGGGGATGCCGGAGCGCAGGGTATCATAGGTGTCCACCAAAAGGGTGGCATTCTCGGGGTAGATCTCGCAGTAGGTCTTGAATGCCTCATACTGGGTGTCGAACATCTGCACCCAGGAGTGGGCCATGGTGCCGCCGGCAGGCACACCGAACAACTGATCGGCAATGGTGCAGGCCGAGCCATGGCAGCCGCCGATATAGGCCGCTCTGGCGCCCAGAATGGCGCCGTAAGCACCCTGAGCACGGCGGGAGCCGAACTCCAGCACCGTGCGGCCCTCCGCCGCATGGACGATGCGGTTGGCCTTGGTTGCGATGAGGCTCTGATGGTTCAGGGCCAGAAGGAGATAAGTTTCAATGAACTGGGCCTCAATGGCGGGGGCACGCACCGTCATGATGGGCTCTCTGGGGAATACCGGGGTACCCTCAGGAACGGCATAAATATCGCCGGTGAAGCGGAAATTCCGCAGATATTCCAAAAATTCTTCACAGAACAATCCTCTTCCACGAAGATAGGCAATATCCTCTTCCGTGAAACGAAGATCCTGAATGTATTCCACCACCTGCTGCAGACCCGCCGCGATGGCAAAGCCGCCGCCGTCGGGACATTTGCGGAAGAATACATCAAAATAGGTAATGCGGTCACGAATTCCAGACTTCAAATAGCCATTGCCCATGGTCAGTTCATAAAAATCGCACAGCATGGTCATATTTGTCTGTTTATTCAGGTCCATACGATCCCTCTTTCCTGCCATTCGGCTGTATAATTGAAGATATTATACGCACAAAGAGCGAAAATGGCAAGGGTCTGTGCAAAAAACTTTGTGCCATTGCATATTGACAAGAAATGGGCCATTTTGTATCATGGTACAAAACACATGGAAGGAGTAAAATAATGGAACAATACATCGGCCGCATCGGCATCGCGGAGGCACTGGTGGAGCGGGAGGATACCGCACAGGTGGTTGGCTCCGGTTCTCTTCTGGTATATGCCACCCCCTGCATGGCAGCCTTGATGGAAGGTGCTGCCTGCAACTGTTTGGAGGAAATTCTTCCGGAGGGTCAGACCTCTGTTGGCACCATGCTGAACCTCAATCATCTTGCCGCCACACCTGTTGGTCTGGAAGTCAGCGCAGAAGCAGAGCTGACCGCCGTGGATGGCCGCAAGCTGACCTTCAAGATCACCGCAAAGGATGAAAAAGGCATCATCGGTGAAGCCGTCCACGAACGGTTTGTGGTCAACGCAGAGCGCTTCCTGCAGAAAACCTACGAAAAGATCTAAAATCAGGCCCTCTGTGTTAGTCAGAGGGCCTGATTTATTTTGTGCTATTCATAACAATCTCTCTCATTGCAAGATACTCTTGCTCTGCTTTATTCCATTGGCATTCAAGCTGCTGAAAGGAATGCAATGCAAAAAGCATTTCTTCGGATTCATAGGCCACCCCAGACTCTACAAGATCTTTCAGATTCTGCCTCGCATTCTCAACCTCGTTTCCAAGTTGAAACAGTAATGAAGCAGCCTGAATCAAGTCTGCTTTGTTTTCCAAAATAATCCCTCCTCCTACTAACTATACACTATGTACCACCTATTTTCAAGTATTTGTTGTTATTAAATCACTATTTGAAACCAATTGTTTGAATAGGCAATAATATATATAATATGTCTGTTAGCAGAAAGGAGTGTTTGCCATGTCAGAGCCTTATCTGAAATACCGTACAAGATTTACCTCGTCTTTGAAAAACGAGCTTGTTCCGCTCTTTAACCGGCTTGCAAAGAAAACAAGAATCCCCAAAAGTCGTCTATTGGACGAAGCTATCGAAGATCTTTTGAAAAAATACGGAATCGAGGTTCCCGAAGAACCCGAGGACGAATGAGCGCTTTGGAAACACAATCTCCAAAGCGCTCATTTTTTATTTTTCTGTATGCAGCAGTTCAAGAAGGTCTTTCAGCATACGCACATCGTCTTCACTCAGGCGCAGATTGGAGCGGACTTCTTTGCCATCCGGCTGCCGTACCGTAACCTCCAGCACATTTCCTTCTTGCAGACTATGCTCCGCGGCATAATGGAGAAAGGCGGTAAACTTCGGATGCGCTGCCTCAAAGGCTTTGACATCTGCCTTGAGGCGAAACAGTGCAGCCGGGTTCATTACTTCCCCTCCTCGCACCACTTGGCCCAAACCTCGGGGCAGTAGCCAACGGTGGCTTTCTTCCCGCAGCGAACGACCGGCGTCTTCATGAGACGGGGATCATCAAATACCTTGTCCTCTTTCGTGCGGACATCATCGGTATAGCGCAAAAGATCCAGAGTGGGAGACTTTCCGTCCCAATCGATCAGCTTGTCAATGCCGCCAACGGCGCGAAGTACACTGTCGAACTCACCGCCGGACATTCCAAATTTGATCAGATCGATGCGCTGAAAATTGATCCTGCGCTCCTTGAAATAGCGCTCTGCCTTTTTCGTATCAAAGCACTTGGATGTGCCAAAAATCTGAATATTCATAGATAAACTACCTCCATCAGGCACAGTCCCTGCGGCGGCGCGGTAAAGCCTGCCTGTGCCCTCTCCTGCTGGGTCAAAAGCCTTGCAATATCCTTCGCCGGGCGATCTCCCCAGCCAATCTCCAAAAGGGTGCCCACCATAATGCGAACCATGTTGTAAAGAAAGCCATCACCGGTGAAGAAGATCTGCAGTTCCGGCCCTACCTGCAGCAACTCAATAGAGTAGATGGTGCGGACGGTGGATTTTTTCGTCTTCCCGGTATGAAACGCCCTGAAATCATGGGTGCCCAAAAACTGCTGCGCTGCCTCGCGCATTATCTCCGCATCCGGGATGCGCTCGGGGCAATAGCAATACTTTCTCTCGAAAATACATGGTTGAGAAGACATCCATATGCGGTAACGGTAAGTCTTCCAGGAACTGCTCAGCCGGGCGTGAAAACGGGGCGGTGCCTCTTCCACAGAAAGGATTCCAATATCCTCGGGAAGATAGAAGTTGACATAATCTTTGATCTCCTTTGGACCCCTGTCGCCGGAAAGCTGCACTGTGGCAACCTGACCCATGGCATGGGCACCGGCATCCGTGCGTCCGCTGCCGGAGATTTCCACAGTTCTTCCCTCCATGCGGCTGAGCACAGCCTCTATTTTTCCCTGAATGGTCTGGCCGCTGTCGCCAAGCCGCTGCCAACCTCGATAGCGGGTGCCGTCATATGCAATTGTCAGCTTGTAATTCATGCGAATTCCTTCTCCAATTCCTGTCTGGCCTCCCGCCGGTTGTCCGCGGAAAACAGAAAGATTCCATTCTCGTCATATACTTCAATATGGCCGCAAACCGCAATAAAAGAATAATTCATAGCGCACTCCTTTAACGAAATGTGCAAGGCCCCGGATTTGGAGCCTTGCACATGAACAAATTCCCATTGGTTTTGCTCTGTACGCTATAATAGTAATTTATTTTATGTCCAATAATCGGGACTTATCATGCGATGTTTTTCTGAATCAATGCAGTCATGCGCACCATGATGGCAGCACCCTGTGAGCGGGTCGCGACCTGCTTCGGCGCAAGGCGGTTATTGCCAACACCCTGGATCAAGCCAACACCAACCACCCACTGCATCGGCTCACGCGCAAAATCAGATACATCCTTTGCGTCCGCAAAGCTGTCAATGGATGCATACTGGTCCTTGTCCGTCTGTCCGATGGAGGCGCAGTAATTGAACAGCATGGTTGCCATCTGTTCCCGGGTGATGATCTGCTCCGGGGCGAAGCGATCTTCCGAGACACCCTTCACAATGCCCCGACCATAGGCCCAGCGCACTGCGTCATAATACCATGTGCCGGAGTTCACATCGGTGAAGGGCTCTTCGGCATCTGTCTTGGGAGCGCCTGCCGCACGGTAAATGACCTGAATGAACATAGCTCGGGTGATGCTCTCATCCGGTCGGAAGCTGCCGTCGGTATAGCCTTCAAAAATTTTCAGCTCCTTGGCCTTTTTCACATCATGATAGAACCAATGGCCGGAATTGACATCATTAAAGACCCAATCCAGTTCGACACCCGTTTTCCAGCGGGCTGTCACAGATGTGAGTGTCGTTTTTGCAACAGTATCATCTGTGATCTGATTGCCGTTGGAATCAAACCAGCCTGCGAAGGTGTAGCCGCTGCGGGTGGGAACCGGCAGCGTCTGATTCTGTCCATAAGGCTGATCCCGGAAGGTATAAAGCCGTTTGGTACTGACCGTACCACCTGCAGGATCAAACTTGATGCAGGCATAGGGAACATCCTTTGCAATATTCCCGGTAGAATTGTATTCTCCATGGAAATATATGTAAGTTTCCCGCATCCTGCGATAGATCAGACCGTTCAAAGTTTCACCGCCGGCACTGACCCAACTACCCAAAGAATTGAGAAGTTCAAGCTCCGTACATCCGTTGATCAGCAGCCGGGGAAGCTGATACTTGCTCAGCATCCATTCCGTACCCAGACCATAGGTGATAGAAACCATACAGTCATACTGCTGCTGAGAAGGCTGTAAACCATTTTTGCTCACAAAATCATCAACAGCTCCCTCAGATTTGCTGAGTGCCCTGCGAAGCAGCGCATCCGCTTCATCCTCCGTAATACCATTGGGATAATCATCAGCGTCGCACTGCGTTCCATAACCAATAGACCAGTGACTGTAATCCCACTGCTTGTACTTGGTGAAACCTTCGCAGTTCTTAATAAACTGAACCAGAGAATCGCTGGCTTTCATAGAAGCTGCCGATATAGAAATAGTCAGCATTGAAAGTAGCATAGACATTACCAGCAGTAATGCAATTAGTCTTCGGTATTTCATAATTTGACACCTCTTGACATAATTTTGTTACTATTTGTAATGAATTATAGCAAATTTTTATGAAATGTCAAGCTAAATTTTTTATCGATATCGCAAATACCCCCATTTTCAAGGAATTTTCACAAAATTCCAAAGAAAATAGGGGGTAATTTCGTTTGTGCAATTTGTAACTATTTGTTGTTTGCGTTTTCGATCACAGCCTCGGCGCTGCAGATACCATCCACTGCGGCAGACATGATGCCGCCTGCATAGCCCGCACCCTCACCACAGGGATACAAGCCCCGCAGATTGCTTTGGCGGTCATCACCGCGAAGAATGCGCACAGGAGAGGAGCTTCTGGTCTCCGGTGCCGTCAGAACCGCATCGCCGTCGTCAAATCCTGAAAGACGCTCTCCCAAGGCGGTAAGCGCCTGCTCCAATGTCCCGGTAATGCTCTGGGGCAATACATCGTGAAGGTCGCAGAGGGTGACACCCGGCTGATAAGTGGGAGCAACACTGCCAAGGGCGGTGGTAGGCTTTCCCGCAAGGAAATCCCCCACCCGCTGGGCAGGCGCACGGTAATTGCTGCCGCCCGCTTCAAAGGCGCGGCGCTCAATGGCCTGCTGATAATACATCCCGCCAAGGGGCGAAGCATCCGGGAAGGCAGACACCGGCAGAGTCACAAGCAGGGCGCTGTTGGCATTCTCCCCGTCTCTTGCGTTGAGGCTCATGCCGTTGGTGACCACACCACCTTCTTCCGAGGCCGCCGCCACCACATAGCCACCGGGGCACATGCAGAAGGTATAGGCACTGGAGCCATCCGGCAGATGGCAGGACAGCTTATAGTCCGCCGGAGGCAGGAAGCCACGGCTGCGGCCATACTGGGCATCATCCACCATGCCCTGCTTATGCTCAATGCGAACACCCATGGAGAAGGGTTTGGGTTCCAGCTCAATACCTTCATCCAGAAGCATCCGGAAGGTATCCCTTGCACTGTGACCGGGGGCAAGCACCACTGCGTCACAGGAAAGGCTCTGCTTTCCTTCCGGTGTATCCACCTCCACGGCGCAGACCGCGCCGTTTTCCGCAATAACGCTTGTCATTTGCTGACGAAAGCGCACCTCGCCGCCCCGGCGCTCAATGCGTTTTCTGATATTCTGCACCACCTCAAACAGGCAGTCCGTCCCCACATGGGGCTTTGCGTCATAGAGGATATCCTCCGGGGCACCTGCCTTTACAAACTGATGCAGCACCCAGCGGATGCGTTCATTTTTCGTGCCGGTATTGAGCTTACCATCGGAAAAAGTACCCGCGCCGCCTTCACCGAACTGCACATTGCTGCCCGGGTCCAGTACGCCGTCCCGCCAGAAGCGCTCCACCTTTTCCCGGCGGGTGGGGGCATTATCGCCCCGCTCCAGTACGATGGGGCAAAGCCCCGCCTCCGCCAGCACCAGTGCGGCAAACATTCCCGCAGGGCCAAAGCCCACCACAATGGGGCGCTTTTCCGGCTTTTTCGCCGCCTTAGGCGGCTTATAGTATTCATCCTGCACCCGCTCTGCCCGCTTGCAGCGGCGAAGCACCTGCCGCTCACCGGAATGAAGGGCCACATCAATGGTGTATAAAATGCGGATGTCCGGCTTTTTTCTTGCATCGATGGATTTTTTATGGATCTTCCATGAGGCGATCTCCGAAGCCTGGATTTTTAATGCCACAGACACAAGATAGAGAAGCTGATCTTCGCTCTGATCCGGTGTCAGGATAATGTCTTTGATTCTGATCATACTGTACCCTCCCTGCGGCTTAGCAGCAATCCTGCCAGACGGCCCGATGACCAGGCCCACTGCAGATTAAAGCCGCCGCAATCTCCGTCAATATCCAGCACTTCGCCCGCCGCATACAGGCCCGGCACAAGGCGGCTTTCCAATGTGGCGGGGTCAAACTCCCCTGTACGGATGCCGCCGGCAGTGACCTGCGCCTGCGACAGATCCATCGCCCCAAGCACCGGGATCGTAAATCCCTTGATGGCGGCAGCAATGGCTGCGATCTGCCGGTCTGTCAGTGCATTCACCGGGTCTTCCAGAGAAAAGCCGCAGGAGCGCAGCACCGTCCTGCCAAGTCGGTTATGGAGAAGTCCCGTGAGATAGTTTTCCATGGTGAGGGACGCAAAATCGCCCCTTCGTTCTGTCAGCCGCTGCTGAATTTCCTTCCTGTCAAGACAAGGGCACAGATCCAGCACCGCCGTCATATTCCCCTCTTTTCCGGCACAGGCACGGGCTAAGGCAAACACACAGGGGCCGCTGATGCCGAAGTCCGTAAACTGTACCTCGCCCTCTTCCCGGGCAAGGAGCCTCTCTCCCTGCAGGAGCTTTACCTTCGCGTCACACCGCACGCCCTTGAGTGAGCGTACCCATGTGCGATCGGTACGAAGCTGCACCAGAGACGGATAGAGCTTTGTACAGCTATGTCCAAGGGATTTTAAGATGGCATAGCCGGCACCTGTGCCGCCCAGTTGGCTGCCCGCAAGTCCGCCTGCCGCCACAATGAGGCGATCCACACGATCCCGTCCGCCCTCGTATTCCACTTCGAAGCTGCCCCGCCGCTTCGCAACATTTTTTACCTCACAGCCAAGGCGCAGCTCACAGGTACTGTTCTCCAAGGCAAGGCGCAGCACATCCGTCACACTGTTGGCCTGATTGCTGAAGGGATAGATCTTTCCGTCGGGTTCTTCCACTGTGAGAAGGCCCAGCTTGCAAAAAAAGGCAAGGGTATCCTTCACATCAAACCGCTTCAGCGCCGCCTTGACAAATTCCGGCGATTCTCCGTGATAATGGGATGCGTCGGCTTCCCGGTTGGAAAGGTTGCACCGTCCGTTGCCGGTGGCCATAAGCTTTCTTCCCAGCCGTGCCTGCCGTTCATATAAAATTACCCTGCCGCCTTCCCGGCAGGCCGTCAGCGCCGCCGCCATGCCCGCCGCGCCGCCGCCGATGATACCTACGATCATGATAGTAGCTCCTGTTTGTTTTTTTCCATTATACCGAAATTCTTCCCCCGGTGCAAGAAAAACCTCGCACTTGACAATGCCTTGACCAATCAGTAAAATAACAGAAAAGTGAGGGATCAATATGCTGAATGAAACCATCGCCCGCATCAATGCGCTGGCCAAAAAGGCCAAGACCGTTGGCCTGACCCCGGAAGAGACCGAGGAACGGGACCGTCTGAGAAAGGAGTACCTTTCCACCTTCCGTGCGAACCTGAGAGCACAGCTGGACAACACCTATCTGGTGGACGAACAGGGAAACAAGCGGCCTCTGCCGAAAAAAGAGCAATAAGCATTCAAAATGGGGTGCCTCCTCAATGAAGGCACCCCATATATTTTTATGACTGCGGGTTCTGCAGCATCATTTCGCCTGCTTTGTAAATGTCACCTGCACCAACCGTCACGATCAGATCGCCGGGTTGGGCAATGGAGCGCAGATAATCCGCTACCTCCGGCAGGGTCTCAAAGAACACACTGCCCCGGATCTCCTTTGCCAGGTCTTCAGAGGAAATGCCGATGGTATTTTTCTCACGGGCGGCATAGATCTCCGCCAGGACCGGCTGATCTACCCGCTTGAGTTCCTTCACAAAGTCATGGAACAGGGCATGGGTTCTTGTGTAGGTGTGGGGCTGGAAGGCCAGCACGATACGCTCATAACCCATGGTCTGCAGAGAGTCGATGAGAGCATGAAGCTCACCGGGATGATGGGCATAATCGTCATAGATCTTTGCCCCATTGTAAGTGCCCTTATACTCCATACGGCGGCCTGCGCCGGTGAAACTCTCAAGACCTGCCGCAATATCTGCAGGATCAATTCCAAGCTGCAGGGCCACTGTAGCGGCTGCAATGGCATTTATGGCATTATGACGGCCAAACACATTGAGATGAATATGGCAAACCGTCTTCCCTTCCGCCACCAGATCAAAGTCCCGCCAATCCTCGGAGAAGTTTTCGCCGTGATAGGTATTGGCCTTTGCGATGCCGAAGGTGATATAGTCCATATCCTTCAGGGTGTCACGGGTACAAGCATCGTCGCCATTAGCAAGAACGCAGCCGCTCTCCGGTACCAGAGACGCAAAGGCACGGAAGGATTTCTGCACATCCGCAAGATCCTTGAAGAAATCCAGATGATCCGCTTCCACATTCATGACCACCGCAATGGTGGGGAAGAAATTCAGGAAGGAATTGCAGTATTCGCAGCTCTCCATGATGATGGTATCGCCGCCGCCCACACGATGTCCTGCCTTCAGAAGGGGCAGATAGCCGCCGATCATCACAGTAGGATCCCGCTGGGCCTGCATGAAGATATGGGTCACCATTGCGGTGGTGGTGGTTTTACCATGGGTGCCGGAAATGCAGATGGCGTTACGGTAGGCCCGCATGATCACACCCCATGCCTGCGCCCGCTCAAACACCGGGATGCCCTTGGCACGGGCTGCCGCGATTTCCGGATTATCGTTGTGAACGGCCGCTGTGCGAATGATGCAGTCCGCATTGCCGATGTTTTCCGCCCGATGTCCGATATGGACCTGAATGCCCTTAGCGATCAGCTCATCTGTGGATACGGACGCGTTCATATCAGAACCGGTAATTACCAGGCCCATGCCCGCCAGCACCAGACCAAGAGGACGCATGGAAACGCCGCCGATGCCGATGAGGTGGACCCGTTTGCCCGGGACCAGATAGGATTCAATTTTCGTGAGCTTCGCAGAAGCCATAAGGATGCCTCCCGTTGAATAAGGTATCGTTTTCTGTATTTCCTATTTTTTCACATTAAGATATTATAATGCATACGGCAAAGAATTACAAGTATAATTTCCAAGGATGTCACATTCTTTGGAAAAAAACGGTTTTTTCCAGGCGAAAAAATTGGTGTATATTTCAAGAAAAATAGCAAAGACTACCAGCGATCACTTCAAGGAGGTAAGCATTTTATGAAATACCAAGCCCCATATAAGCATCTGTCCCGGCTTTTCATCACCTGCCTTATGCTGGCAGTTCTTCTGGTTCCCGCAGCGGCAGCCACGGTGGAAAGTGTGGGCGGAGAAAGCTACTGCTTTGCACCGGAGGATTTTATGACCTCGCCCACTCCGGGTAACGGTATCTACCTGTGCGAGGTGCCTGACGCATCCCTCGGCACACTGTACTACGGCAGCCGTGTGCTGAAGACAGGCGATGTACTGAGCGCGGACGCACTGGAATCCGTGGTCTTCTCCCCTGCACAGGCTGTGGATGCCACCGCCTGCGTCAGCTACTACACCATCTGGGATGACTGCCTGAGCGAGGAATCCGTTCTCACCATCAAGATGCGTTCCGGCGAAAATCAGACTCCCGTGGCAAAGGATGTCACCATGGAGACCTACAAGAATCTTGAAAAGGTCGGAAATTTTGATGCCAATGATCCCGATGGCGACAGTCTGACCTACAACATCGTCACCACCCCCAAGCGAGGCACCCTGAAGGTCAACGAGGACGGCACCTTCACCTACACCCCCAAGAAAAACAAGGTGGGCTCCGACAGCTTCACCTACACTGTCACCGATCCCAGCGGTGCCGTTTCCAACGAAGCCACCGTCTCCATTGAGATCCTCAAACCCATGGATAAGGCTACCTACGCCGATATGCGGGGTGACCCCGGCGAGTTCGAGGCCATGTGGATGCGGAACACAGGGCTTTTAGAAGGCTCTGAACTGACAGGGCAGCTTTGTTTCCGTCCCGAAGAGACGGTCAGCCGTGGCGAATATCTGGTCATGGTCATGGAGCTGGCAGGTATCGCGCCGGAGCAGAGCGAACTGGAATGCGGCTTCGCTGATCATGAGCAGACGCCGGAATGGATGGTTCCCTATCTTTGCAGCGCACTGCGCCACGGCATCGTAAGGGGTACCAATACCCCCGAGGGTCTTTGCTTCTGCCCTGATGCGCCCATTACCCAGGCACAGGCCGCAGTGATGGCCCAGAATATCCTGAATCTCGACTCCAATGAGGAAATGGCGGTCTTTGCCCAGGATGATGCAGTCCCCACCTGGGCGGCAAGCTCTCTTGACTGCCTTTCTCAGGCAGGCATCTCCATCGGCTCTGCGGTTTCAGAGCCGATGAACCGCCGGGATACCGCCTGCATGCTGTATCAGATCAGCAAGCTGCTGCCCAACGGCAACAACTGAATGTCACAAGGGAGGCACTTCCGTTGGAAGGCCTCCCTGATTTTATGCCACAATGGGGATCAGGATCATGGTGCCCGCTGGGGCGACCTCTTCCTCCATGTCGTTGGCGATCTGGATGGCGCTGACGGTGGTGCGCAGTTCCTTGGCGATATCCCAAAGATCACCGTCCGCTTCCAAGGTGCGGATGATGACTGCGGGGCCATCCTCGCAGTTCTCCCCTTCTTCCAATGTACCGCCGCAGATGGAGCAAAGTTCACTGTTACCGTACCAATCACACCGCAGCGCCATCGGCAGCCGAATTTCGATCCCGCTTGGGGTGGGTGCCGCAAACAATGCACCCATCTCCGCGATCCATGTGTGGCAGCGGCATTTTTCCGCCGGGATCTCCATGGTAAGCTCCGCACGGCGATTGAGGCCGCGGAACTGCCCCTGACTATCCCGACAGAGCACCTGAAGCTGCACCGGCACCTTTATCCGGCATTGCCCATTCTGCCATTCGGACTGGGGTGCATCCGCTAAGGCTTCAGCCCGCACCACCTCCACTGCATCGGCAGCGCTCAGCTCCTGCCGCAGCTCCTGACGGATCAGGCGGCTGTCCAGCCTTGGCTGCATGCCATAGCTCTGCCATTGAAGCCGAAGCTCACCCCGGGTGGCATAGGCATCCCGCAGCATGGGCACCTGCACCGTCTGATGGATGCAGCACTGCAGATGAATGCCCGCCTCCACTGTCACGCTGTCCCCCTCTGCCACTGCCTCCAAGGCAGTGATTACAGGGATCAGGCACAGACCCTGCTCCTCATACTCCTGCTCCAGATCCATAAACTGAGAGAAAGGCAGCGACACCTCACAGGAGGCCAAGGCCTGCTCCCGCGTTTCATACATAAGCCGCATCAGAAGCTGCCCCTTGCACACTGCCTTGCTGCCCGTCAGCTTTTCATCCGTGATCTCGCAGCGGGCACCAATGTGCAATAGTCTCGCCGCCTCCGGCTGTCCCGCACCCAAGGACATGGTATCCCGCAGGAGCATATTCTTTTCGCCGCACTCCACCATGAGCTGCATGGGGTACGCTTCATACTTCATCTGCAGCCACCGTGGCTGCAGGCCCGGTTTGCTGCAGACCTCGTCCCTCGGCTCATACACCTGCAACACAATGCAAAGCCCCACACGAATACTCAGCTTGCGGGAATTGAGCATCCTCGCCTCCACACTGCGAACACGGCAATCCACAACGCATCGGCTTCCTTCCGCCGCCGTGACGGAGCGCCGCAGGGAAAAGGGCAGATACATGGGAATCTGCCGGGGCATGTCCTCCTGCTGGGCGGTATACAGTACCCCCGCCTGAATGTCTCCGGTCAGGCTGACGGTTCCTCCCTGACACTCCTTGCCCCTGACGATCACATTTGCAAAGCTGTCCACTATGCGCTCCATATCCGGCATGCTGTCCGGTACGATGCTCTCGCCGCTTTCCTCCTGCACAATCGTTTCATGCAGGACGCATTGCAGATATGAAATATGTACCTGTTGGAATTCCAGTTCCATCGTATCACTCCTTGTAGATTCTTGCTGTATGTATATGCGGGAAGTCTCAGAAATATGCTATGATTTTCCCGCCATACACACACCGCAGCCCAACAGCACCAAAGCAAAGATCACCGCGATCACACCGCCGCCAATCAGCAGCGCCACCAGCGCTCCCGCACCCGCTGCCGCAAGGCAGGCACCCAACGCACGATTTTTTCTGCACATACAAAACGCCCCCTGCACCATTGTATGCAGAGGGCTTGAGATATTGCATTACTTTCTTTGGGAGAGGATGAGCCAGCAGCTTCCCCCGGAGAGGGTCAGTTCCACAGGGCCATCCAAGAATTCATTGCTGACGCAAAGAGAATCTCCCCGCAGCACAAGGCGCTCTGCCAGCTCATACTTTGCGCCACGGATGGATACCGTCACCTCGGCATCCACCGGGATCAGGGAAAAATAGACAAAATCTGTCCGTTCCAGCCGTTTTTTCCCGGGAGAGAAAAAGGAAATCTCATTGTACGGATCCAAAATGATCCCTTCGCAAGCCCGGCGATGCATCGTCTCCAAAAGCTGCAGGGCAGCAAGGTGATGATCCTGCCGTCCGCCGGTGCAGCCTGTGAGGTAGAGCTTCCGAAAGCCAAGGGAGCAGGCCTGCTCCCATGCGGCCTGCAGGTCAGTGAGGTCCTTCCGCGTAGGCAGCACCGTAGCGCATAAGCCGGGTTGGGGCGCACCGCCGCTGTCCCCGTCGCCAATATAGTAATCGGGAGAAAACCCCGCGGTTTGGGCACAGATCAGACCTCCATCGGCGCAGAACACAGCGGGCGCTTCTTTCCGCAGCGGCTGCAGGAAAGACCAATCACCATGATCCATGGATCCAAAAATCAGGGCTGCTTTCGCTCCCATTGCTTATACTCCTTTGCTTTTTCATACAACCGCACATAGCTGCGGTAGCGGGATTCCGCGATGTCTCCATTGGAAAGTGCCGCTGTCACAGCGCAGCCGGGTTCCTTCAGATGGGCGCAGTCGTGGAACTGGCACTGCCCCAGCCAGGGCGAAAAATCGCTGAAGGCATACTGCAGTTCCTCCTTCAGGATGATCTCCATCCGGTCGGTATCAAAGGAGGAGAATCCCGGGGTATCCGCCACATAGGTACCGTCACTCAGGTGGTACAGCTCCACATGGCGGGTGGTATGGCGTCCGCGGCCCAACTTATCCGATACCTCACCGGTGGGAATGGCCAGCTCCGGAGCAATGGCATTGAGAAGGCTGCTCTTGCCCACACCGGAATTTCCGGTAAAGGCCACAGTCTTGCCCGCAATGCGCTGCCTAAGGGCCTCTACCCCTTCCCCGGTCTGGGCACTGGTACGAAGGATATCGATGCCCGCCTTCTGATAGGTTGCCAGCAGTTCATCGCCCGGGTCAAGATCGCATTTATTCAGGCAGATGAGGCAATCGACCCCCTGTGACCCGGCAATGGCCAGCACACGGTCCAGCAGAAAGGGGTCGGTAATGGGATTGCAGGCCGCCGCCAGCAGCACCAAAAGGTCCACATTGCTCACCGCAGGGCGCACAAAGCTGTTGCGCCGGGGTAAAATGCGCTCCACCATGCCCTTGCGGCCCGTCATGGAGTATTCCACCTCATCTCCCACCAGAGGGCTCTGCCCTTCCTTGCGGAAAATGCCCCGCGCCCTGCACTCTATCATGCCGTCAGCGGCTTCTACATAGTAGAAACCGCTGAGTGCTTTTATAATTTTTCCTGTTCTTACTTCTGTCATAATCAGCTGAAATCAATGGTAAAGGAGGTATAGAACGAGCTGTTGACATACACATTATAGGTCACGCTGCCGCTGCCGGTGAGGGCGATGTTGATGGAGTTCTCGCCGGGGGCAAGCTCCTGGGTCTCACCGCAAACCTCGCCGGTGGAGGCACAGATCACATCAATGGTGATAGCCTCCGTATGCTCATCTACAGTGATGGTATGCACCTTGGTATTCATCTGGTCTGCCGCGCCGCCTTGATTCTCATCGGGCTTGACCGGCTCCGGATCTGTTTGGGGCGGAGTCTCGGGGTTGTTTTCCGGCGGGGTCTCCTGTTCTTCCTCGTCCGGCTTTTCCGGCTTATCTTCTTCCTTGGGGCCGTTGGAAATGCTCAGTTCGATCTTCGAACCCTCAACCACTTCGTCTCCCGCACGAATGCTCTGATGAACAACGGTATTCTTCTCTTCCTCGCTGTCCACAAAGGACTTCTTATAGTCAAAACCCGCTTCTGTCAGAGCGGCAATGGCTTCTTCAAGGGTCTTTCCTTCCACATCAGGCACTTTTACCATGGCGATCTCCGGTCCGAGGCTGACATACAGTGTCACGGTCTGGCCTTCTTCCAGCGTCACGCCTTCGGAAGGTTCTGTGCGGATGATGCGGCTCTCTTCCACCTGATCATCGTGCATGGATTCAATGCGGATGGTAAGCTGCATTTTCAGAGACTTGAGCAGTTTCTCAGCATCGGCGGATTTCATCTCCACCAGATCCGGCATATCGTTGTTCAGCTCACCAAGGCTGATGACAAACAGCACCTTGCTGCCGACTTCCACTCTGGAATTCGCTTCCGGAGTCTGGCGGATGATGCGTCCTGCTTCCACCTCATCGCTGTACTCCTTGCTGTCTTCAATCAATACAAAATCAGGATATTCCGAAGGCGCGAGATCCGCAAAGACCATATTCCTGAAATCAGGCACCGGGATCAGTTCTTCCTGCGCACCGCAGGAGCTGACCAGCACAATAATGGCGATCACCATCAGCACGATGGCAGCCGATACGATAGAAATATTCCGGATGCGCTTTTGTTTGGCCTTACGGCGCTCTTCTTCCAGTTTTCTGCGCCGCGCCCGCTCCTCTGCTCTGCGTTCGGCAGGAGTTTTCTCCTGAATGCGGGGCACACGGGTGCGCACCGGTGCGGAGCCACCGCGGAACTGGAAGAGAATATTGGGATCCTTCCGGAATTCCTCCAGATCATACAGCATCTGGGTGGCGGAAGCATAGCGCTCGTCCAGATTGGCACACATAGCATGCATGGTGATCTGCTCCAGACCACCGGGGATGTTGGGATTCAGGGTGCTGGGCATGGGTGCGCCGGCGTTGATATGCTTGATGGCAACGGCAACAGGGGATTCTCCATCGTAGGGCGCACGACCGGTAAGCATCTCATACATAACAACACCTAATGAATAGATGTCAGAACGGTTATCCACACGGCTGCCCTTGGCCTGCTCCGGAGAGATATAATGCACGGAGCCAAGTGCCTCACGGGTCAGGGTATTCTGGGCGCTGCTGACTCTGGCAATACCGAAATCAGCCACTTTCACGCTGCCGTTTTTCAGGATCATGATGTTATGGGGCTTGATATCCCGGTGGACGATGCCTCGACTGTGGGCATGCTCCAGCGCCTTTGCGATCTGCATGGCAAAATGCAGGGTCTCACGCCAGTTCAGTACCCCCTTCTTCTCCATATACTGCTTCATGCTGATGCCATCGATCAGCTCCATGACAATATAGTTGGTATCACCGGAGCGGGAAACATCATACACCGAAACAATATTGGGATGGGACAGCATGGCAACCGCCTGAGATTCCGCCTGAAAACGGCGGCGGAATTCGTCGTCCCGGGAATGCTCATCCTTCAGAATTTTAATGGCAACCAGCCGATTAAGCCGGTGACATCTTGCTTTATATACCACAGCCATGCCGCCGGTTCCGATGATTTCAAGAATCTCGTAACGGTCGTCAAGCATTTTTCCTATGTAATTATCCATACACAACTCCTTTGCCGCTTAGCGGCCCCGCCGATTCCGGCCGGCGAATTACCAAAGATAGAGAGATCAATCAAACAGCTACAAGCACACAGGTCACATTATCCGGTGCCCCCCGCTGCTTTACCATTTCCACAAGACAGCGGCAACAGCCGGACTTGTATGCACCATGGACGATTTCAAACAAGAGTTCCTGCTCTGATACAAGGTTGGAAAGGCCATCCGAACACAGCAGCACATAGTCCCCATGCTCCACCGGCAGGGTGAAAATGTCGCACACCACTCTTTGCTCTGTACCCACTGCCCTGGTGATCAGATTCTTGCCCGGATGGGTTCTTGCCTCTTCCCGGGAGATCTCGCCCCGCCGCAGCATCAGCTGTACCACGGAGTGATCCACCGTGATCTGACGAATGCCGCCGCTCTCCACAAGATAAGCGCGGCTGTCACCCACATTGGCCACGATCAGCGTCTTGCCGCATACAAAGGCGGCCACCAGGGTAGTTCCCATACCGGTAAAATCATCGCTGAGCTGGGCATGCTCAAATACTGCCTGATTGGCAAGCTGAACGGCATCGCTCATGATCCGCTTCACATCGTCCACCAAAAGGTCAGAACGAATGCTGCGCCGTACCTCGCCGCAGAACACATCCGCAGCCAGACGGCTGGCAATGTTGCCGGATTTGGCGCCGCCCATGCCATCACATACAATCGCCAGCAGGCACTCCTGCCCAAATTCTATGATGTCATAGTAGTCCTGATTCTGTTTTCGGACATTTCCGGTGTCTGTCAGTCCCCATGCATCCATGGCGATCTCCTTTCATTGGTTTTTAACTGTTGGTTCCGTTGGTTTTTTCGTACTTCTTACGCAATTGTCCACAGGAAGCATCGATGTCACTTCCAAGAGTCCTGCGAACCGTTGCGGTGATCCCCGCATCCTCCAATGCCTTCTGGAATGCCATCACTGCCTGCCTTGTGCTGGGCTTCAGGGGGCTTTCCTCAATGCGGTTCAGAGGGATGAGGTTCACATGAGAAGGCAGTCCCTTCAAACGGCGGATCAGCAGTGCCGCCATCTGGGGCGTATCGTTTACGCCGTCGATCATCGCGTATTCAAAGGAGATACGGCGGCCGGTTTTTTCATAGTAACGGCGGCAGGCTTTGATGAGTTCCTCCACATCATAGCGCCGGTTGATGGGCATGATGGAGGTACGCACGGCATCATCCGGAGCATGGAGGGAAATGGACAGGGTAAGCTGCAGATTTTCCTCCGCCAGCCGGTCGATGCCGTCCACCTTTCCGCAGGTGGACAGGCTGATGTGGCGCATGCCGATGTTCATGCCCTCGGGGCAGTTCACCAAGGTCAGAAACTTTCGCACCGCTTCATAATTATCCAGAGGTTCGCCGATGCCCATCAGCACGATATTGGAAACGGGAACACCGGAATCGATCTGGGTAAACAGCACCTGATCCAGCATTTCCGATGGACGCAGGCGGCGCACCAAGCCACCCTTGGTGGAAGCGCAGAAGGCACAGCCCATGGCGCAGCCCACCTCGGAGGAGATGCACACGGTATTGCCGTGGTGATAGCGCATCAGCACCGACTCCACACAGTGGCCGTCAGACAGTCGCCAGAGATACTTGATGGTACCATCCTTGGCGGATACCTGCTTTCTCGCCACCTGCGGGGCATATAATTCAAAGGTTTCCGTGAGGCGCTCCCGCAAAGCCTTGGAGATGTTGGTCATCTCGTCAAAGCTGCGCACCCCACGATGGAGCCAGGAAAATACCTGACCCGCCCGAAAGGCAGGCTCCCCCATGTCACGAAGGCACTGGGCGATTTCCTCCCGGGTCATGGACTTGATGTCCTGTTTCATAGTTTTTTCCTCAATTTTGCAATAAAGAACCCGTCCGTATCCTGACAGCAGGGTAAAAATGTGGCCATCGGCCCTTCCAAGCCGCATTCCCTCGGCAAATTCAGCGCTTCCGGCTCAAATTCCGGATGTTTTTTCAAAAAATCTTCCACCACCGCTTCATTTTCCTGTCGAAGGATGGTGCAGGTGCTGTAGAGCAGCACACCGCCGGGTCGCACATAGGCCGCCTGCTGGTCTAAAATGGCGCTTTGCACCCGGGGCAGGCCGTCGATGCGGCTCAGATCCTTATAGCGGATGTCCGGCTTCTTGCGGATGACGCCCAGACCGGAGCAGGGCACATCCGCGATCACCACATCCATGGCCTCCACCCACTGAGGCGCTTCCTGAGAAGCATCCTGAAGCTGGGGAGCAATGATCGTAAGGCCAAGACGGTCGGCACCCTTTTGGATCAGGTCGATCTTATGGGGATGGATATCACAGGAGGTGATACTCCCCTGATTTTTCATTTGAATGGCAGCGGCAAAGCTCTTGCCGCCGGGAGCGGCGCAGCAGTCCAGCACCTTCATGCCCGCCTCCACACCGGAGGCCATGGCAGCCAGTCTTGCCGCCGGGTCCTGAACATAGACGATACCTTTCCGGAAGGCTTCCAAGCCTTCGATATTTCCTGTGCCGGTGAGATAATAGCAATCCGGCAGCCAAGGGTGCTTTTCACAGCCGACTCCCTGCTTTTGCAGCAGTTCTGCCGCCTCCGGGCCGCTCATCTTGGTGGTGTTCACCTGAATGACCGTACGGGGGGCATCATTGTGGCTCTTAAGCAGAGCGGGGAGCAATTCCTCTCCTACACTTTCCCGCAGCCGCTCCACCAGTTCCGCAGGATGGCTGTAGCGGGTGGCAAGGTCGGGCGGTTCCGGCAGCGCCTGCGCCCGGGTTATAGCCCGGAGCACCCCATTGATGAGGCCCGCCGCACTGCGGTTGGCATATTTCTTTCCCTGCTCCACCGCTTCATTTACCGCAGCGGAGGGAGGGATCTTATCCATCATGGTAAGCTGATAGACCCCAAGGCGAAGGATATCCAGCACCACCGGCTGAAGATCCCGCAGCTTTCCTTTCAAAAAGGAGCTGATATAGAAGTCGATCAGCATCTGATTCTGCAGAACACCGTAGCAAAGGCGGCTGGCCAATGCCGCATCACGGCGATCCAGCTTGTCCCGGGCGATGTACTCCTTCAGCACACCATCCGACCAGGCATTTCGCTTGCGGCAGGCGATCAGGGCCGTAAGGGCCGTCTGTCGGGCCGTCATTGTGCCTGCTCCGGCAGGGGATGCCCGCGGAAATAATCCGGTGCCGCCATGCGCTTGCCGCCTTCTGCCTGCAAAATGGTGATCTCTATGGTCTTTCCGTCGCCGCAGACGATCTCAGCACCGGTTTTCGTCAGGCCGAGGATGGTGCCGGGGGCAGCGGCACTGTCCTTACCCGTCTCCACTGCACGGTAGATCTTAAAGCGTTTTCCCCCCAGCATTGCCGTTGCCACGGGCCAGGGGTCAAGGCCACGGATCTGATCGTGGATCTCATGGGCAGACTTAGCCCAATTGATGGGACAAAGGGCCTTGCTGAGCATGGGTGCCATGGTGGCTTTGCTGCTGTCCTGGGGGGTGCGGGGCAAAGCCTCACCCTGCGCAAGGCGACCAAGCAGCTCCACCAAAAGCTCGCCGCCCATTACGGCAAGACGATCCAAAAGCTGCTGGGCGTTTTCTTCCGGGTCAATGGGGGTACGGCGGATCTCAATGATATCACCGGTGTCCATGCCCGCGTCCATATACATACCGGTCACACCGGTTTCCTTCATTCCGTTGAGGATCGCCCACTGCACAGGGCCTGCGCCCCGCAGTTCGGGCAGGATGCTGGCATGGATGTTGATGCACCCAAACTTCGGAATATCCAGCACCCGCTGGGGCAGGATCTTGCCATAGGCCACTACGGCGATCACATCAGGTGCTAATGCCTTGAGTTCTTCATATACCGTGTCATCCTTAAAGGTGGTGGGCTGATATACGGGGATATCGTGGGCCAAGGCAACCTCTTTGACTTCGGACATGGCCATTTTCATACCGCGGTTCTTCGGCATATCCTGCTTGGTATATACCGCCACCGGCTCTAAATCCGTACCGCACAGGCAGGTAAGGCAGGTAGCAGCAATGTCCGGCGTGCCCATAAATACAACTCTCATTCGTCCTCATCCTCTTCATACATGGCGGCGATTTCTTCCTCACTCATCCACTTGTGGACCTTTTCGGTATAAAGATGGCCGTCCAGATGGTCGTTCTCATGGAGGATGCAGCGGGCCAACAGACCTTCCGCCTCCACTTCATACCATTCGCCGAAGCGATCCTGTGCCTGCACCCGGACATAGTTGGGCCGCTTGACCATGCCCCATTTCCCGGGAACGCTGAGGCAGCCTTCCAGATCATCCTGCTCACCGGAGGTTTCCAGAATTTCGGGATTGATCATTTCAAACACACCCTCATCGCCCACATCCACAAGGAAAACGCGGCGCAGAATGCCCACCTGAGGTGCTGCCAGACCGGCACCGTTTGCCTTCTCCAGGGTTTCTGCCATATCGTCCAGCAGGTCATGGAGCTTCTGATCAAATTTTGTGACAGGACGGGACACCTTATGCAAGGTCGCCTGTTCCTCGGTCATAATGTTTCTAAGTGCCATGCTGATCCTTCCTTTTCATATCTAATCGTAGGCATTCACATCCGCAAAGGCAAATACGCCCTTGTTTCGCTTATCCTTCGCAAATTGTCTGAGATAGTACGCCGTCAGCGCCCGCAGGGGGCGGCTGTTTTCACCGCACAGCGTAAGGCGGTATCGATAGGTATTGTTCACACGGGCGACCGGTGCCGGGGCCGGGCCAAGGATACGCACAGACAGGCTTCGGTAATCCGGCGAATTCAACGCGCCCGCAAAAGCCTCCCGCAGGGTGCAGGCGCTTTCCACCACCTGCTGCTCCAATTGTCCTGAGAAGGTGATGGTAATGAGATCACAGAAGGGCGGGCAATTCCGAATCCTCCTGAGTTCGATCTCTTTTTCATAAAATCCGTCATAATCCTGCAGGGCAGCCTGCCGGATCACGGTATTTTCCGGGGTCATGGTCTGAATGACCGCCGTACCGGGCAGGCTGAAACGCCCCGCCCGACCGATAACCTGAGTCATCATGGAAAAGGCCGTCTCCGCGGCGCGGAAATGATCCACATACAGTGCCGCATCCGCATCCAGTACGCCGACCAAGGTAACGGTCTCAAAATTGAGACCCTTCGTCACCATTTGCGTGCCGATCAGGACGGAAATGGGTTCTTTTTCAAAGCGGCTGAGAATGATCTCATGGGGATTGGCAGCAGACACCGTATCCGCATCCATGCGAAGGCTCGTCAGCTCCGGGGCCTGAACACTTAGTTCCTGCGCCACCCGCTGGGTGCCAAAGCCCACATACTTCATTCTGCCGCCGCAATCCGGGCAGCGCTCCTCCGCCGGCTCAGAATAGCCGCAATAGTGGCACATCCTGCGACGGTTGGCCGCGTGATAGGTCAGATGCACACTGCAGCGGGGGCACTGGGGCACAAAGCCGCACTCCACGCACACCGCCATGCGGCTGCTGCCTCTGCGGTTCAGGAACAAGATGGTCTTTTTCCCCTCTTGGTGTCCCTGCCGCATCCGGGAAAGCAGTTCCCGGCTGATGGCGCTGCCGTTGCCGGCCCGGATCTCCTGCTTCATGTCCGCGATCACCACCTGAGGCAGTGCGGCGCCGTTGAAGCGCCGGGTCAGCCGGTAAAGGGTATAGATCCCCTGTTTTGCCCGATACATGGACTCCACCGATGGGGTCGCGGAGCCAAGCAGCACAAGAGCGCCTTCCTTCGCGCCACGGTAGATGGCCACCTCACGGGCATGATAATAGGGGGTATTTTCTGATTTATAGGTATGCTCATGCTCCTCGTCCACAATGACGAGGCCAAGATTCGGGGTGGGGGCAAACACTGCCGAGCGGGTACCCACCACAAGCTGCGCCTTTCCTGTGCGGACGCGCTTCCATTCATCATAGCGCTCCGCAAGGCCAAGGCTGCTGTGCAGCACCGCCACCCGATCGCCAAAATGCGCCGCCATTTTGCCAAGGAGCTGGGGCGTCAGGGCGATCTCCGGCACCAGCAGGATCGCCTGCTTGCCTGCAAGCAGGCATTGCTCAATGAGTTGGATATAGACGGAAGTTTTTCCGCTGCCGGTGACACCGTGCAGCAGAGAAACGCCAGGTGTCTCCCGCTGCATTTGCTCGAAAAGTCCGGAAAAAGCAGCATTTTGCTCCTCTGTCAGGGTCAAAGGACCCTCTTTTTCCGCCGGACGGAGCTTTGGACGCCGCAGCACCTCGCAGGTGAAAAAGGACAGATATCCCAGCTTTTCCAGCCTTCGCAGGGTGGACATGGAAGCGCCGGTAAAATAGCAGATGTCTTTGGCGCAGCCGCTTTCCATAGCACACAGCAGCTCCAGCACCGCACACTGCAGGGGCGCTGCCTTCGCACGGCGCCGGGCATAGTCCATCGCCTCCTGTGTGGAGGTCTCCAGCCGCACAAACTGATCCACCCGGTCCTTGACCCGCCGCTTCAGGGATGCATCACTCTTCAAAAGCTTCTTTCCCGTCAAATAGCGGATGCAATCGGCAAAGGGCAGCTCCTCCGGCAGCAGTTCCCGCAAAGTCTTTTCCTGGGCGGTACCGCCAAGGTCTAAAAGCGCCTGCAAAAGCTTCTGCGCATCCGGCTTGCGCCGGGTCTGACTCGCCCAATCCTCGGGGAAAGGCTCCGCAAGTCGGATGGTCTGCTCCTGAGAATACCACAGACCTGCCGGCAGAATCGCTCGAATGGCGTCGTAAAAGGTGCAAAAATATCGTTCCCGCAGAAATGCCGCTAAATGCAGCATCCGCTCAGACAGCAAAGGGCTGTCATCCAAAGGTGCATCGATGCACTTGAGGCCCGCTTCCTCGCCTTCCCGGATGCGAAGCACCACTCCCTCCGTGCGGCGGTTGCCGTTGCCGAAGGGCAGTCTCACCCGCATACCGGGATGCAGGAGCATCCCATCGGGAATGCGGTAGCTGTAGGGCTTGTCAATGGCGTAAATCGCCGCTGCCACAGCAAGCTCTGCGATCAAGGGAGCGGCCTCCTTTCCTTTGGCGAATTATCCGAAATAGGACTCCTTGACCTCTGCGGTCAGCTTGCCCTCTGCAACCTCACGAATGGCCAGAGTGACGGGCTTTTCCGTCAGGGGCTGCTGAAATTCCTCTGCCTCAATGGCGATCTGACGGGCACGGCGTGCCACCAGATTCACCAGCAGGTAACGGCTGTCAACATGTTCCAGCAAATCAGACATCGGGGGGTAAAGCATATCAATCGTCCTCCTTAAGTAATTCCTTACGATATTCGGCCTTGCATTTATCGGCGGCAAGAATGGCCATGATCTCATCCGCACAATCTTCCACGCGGTCATTTACCACGATGTAGTCATATTTGGGTGCCTGAGTATATTCCCAGCGGGCAGTGGCAATGCGCTTTTCCAGGTCATCGCCGGTGGTGTCTCCCCGATGCAGCAGACGCTGACGGATCTGGGAAAACTCCGGAGCAATAATAAACACGGAGACAGCATCCGGACGGCGCTGCATCACCTGCAGGGCGCCCTGTGCCTCAATTTCCAGCACCACATCCCGGCCGGAACGAAGCATTTCATCCACAGGTCCTTCGGGACTGCCGTAGTAATTGCCACTGTAGCAGGCGTGTTCCAGGAACTGGTCCTTTGCGATCATATCCTCGAATTCCGCCTTGGTCTTAAACCAGTAGGTCACGCCGTCCTTGTCTTCAGGACGGGGTGCGCGGGTGGTTGCCGAAATGGAAAGCCAGATCTGATCGTTTCTTTTACGCAGTTCCTTCACCACGGTGCCCTTGCCAACACCGGAAGGGCCGGACAGGATCAAAAGACTTCCTCTTTTCATTTTTCTTCCTCCTCCCGTTCCTCCAGCCGGGCCAGAAGGGATTCCGGCGCAATGGCTGAGAGGATCACATGGTCCGTATCCATCAGTAAAACAGACTTTGTCTTCCGGCCAAAGGAGGCATCGATGAGCATTCCTCTGTCCTTTGCCTCCTGACTCAGCCGCTTGATGGGAGCCGATTCGGGGCTGACCACCGCAAGCACTCTTCCGGCGGACACAAGATTACCAAAGCCTATGTTCAAAAACTTCATAGTTCCTCCGCTTATTCGATGTTCTGCATCTGTTCACGGATCTTTTCCAGCTCCGCCTTGATATCCACCACGGTACGGGCCTGCTCAATGTCATTGCCCTTGGAGCCGATGGTGTTGGCCTCGCGGTTCATTTCCTGCATCAGGAAGTCCAGCTTGCGGCCGATGGTACCGCCATTCTGGAGCATGGTCTCCATCTGTGCCAGATGGCTGCGAAGGCGCACCGTCTCCTCATCCACCGCGATCTTATCCGCATAGATGGCGGCTTCCGTCAGGATGCGGCTTTCTTCGATCTGTACATTATCCAGCACTTCCATCATCCGGTTGGTGAGGCGGGCACGATACTCCGCCAAGGTGACGGGACTTCTCTCTTCCACCTTTTCCACCAGCTGCAAAATGGTGGCGGCACGGCTGCGAAGATCGGCACACAGGGCCTCACCTTCCCGCACGCGCATGGCATCATAGGCAGCTAAGGCTTCGTCGGTGACGCTCAGAAGATCCTGCACCACTTCCTTTTCGTCCTGCTGCTGCTTTTCCACAGAGAACACATCCGGCATCCGGGACAAAGCGCACACGCTGATATCGTCCTTCACACCGTAATCGGTGACGATGGACCGCATCGCAGAGAGATAGCCTTCCAGTACCGGCCGGTTCAGCTCGATCTTCACATCATCCAGCGCCGACAGATTGACACTGACATACACATCCACTTTGCCTCGGGCCACGGATTCCTTGACCCGCTGCTTGATGGCATCCTCCGCAAAGCTGAAGATCCGGGGCAGCTTCACAGTGCAGTCAAGATAACGGTTGTTGACAGAGCGGATCTCCACGGTGATTTCTCTGCCGCGAAGCATCTGTACACCACGGCCATAGCCGGTCATACTCTTAATCAAAGCGATCTCTCCCTTGTAAATTCTATTGGACCGTCCGATGGACTCTTCTCATGTAAAGTCCGATCAGACGGGAAAATGCAATGTCATACAGAATAAATATCAGTAGCAGAACTTGCCAAAACAAAACCGAGGAGCTTTGGGGTAATGCTGCAAAGAAAGACTCAGAAAACAGTGCTGCGAAAAGAATGATGCAGACAAAGCACACCAACACCTTGAGTCCCCATCGAAGCATAGGAACGGAGAGTCTCTCGATCCAGTGCTTGAAGATGGCATAATGCCCAAACAAAAAAGCATAGCATAGGGGCATGGTCTTGTCCGCCGAGAGCAATAACGTCAGAATACACACCGCCGCATAATGACCTGCTGCCCATCCGGTGCCGCATTCAATGACCACAGCCGCCGTGATCAGGGCTGCCAGTGCAGGCAGAGCCAGCCGCCCGGTGGGAAGCCATGAAGCCGCACACACCAAAGCCACGGAAAGGGCGGTCAAAAGGGCCGACTTTGTCAGTTTATTGGTTTTTTTCATGCGTTATCTGCCGCACAGGCAGTTCAGGCACATGAGGGCGGTGCAGATGTCACAGCCGTCGCAGCCGTTATGATAGCTTGTCTGGCGGTACATGGGGTTGCCGCCGTAACGAAGCATCTGCAAAGCCTGCTGATATTCCGCGTTGCCGGGCTCCATGGAACATGCGATCTGATAATTGCGCTGGGCCTCGTCCAGCCAGCCTTTGCGGTAGGCAACCGCACCGGAAAGGAAATGCCACTCGGCATCATGAACGGAGATCTCATCCAAAAGCTGCTCGGCTCTTTGGACATCTCCCATATTGATGGCCTGACGGATCCGGCTGTAGGTCGGATTGGAAGAAGCGGAGGACTGATACCCACCATAGCCGCCATAACCGGAGGCAGTGCTGCCGCTGTTTCCGGCAGCACGGTTTTTGGTGATGGTATCGTAGGCTTCATTGATGGCCTTCATCTTTTCCTGGGCAAGGTCTGCCAGGGGGTTATTCTGATAGTTGTCCGGATGGTATTTTCTTGCCAGATCACGATAGGCTTTCTTGATCTCCTCATCGCTGGCGGAGGGAGATACACCCAGTACGGAATAGGGATCGTTCATAGCTCACCTGTATCTTTCATCTTGCGTTTTGCGTGAAATGTACCCCGGTCCACTGCGTGCAGCAACGCAGGCATACCAAGGTAGATTATGTTGTGTAGAATCTCCCGATTTTGCGTTCCTTCACATAGCTCCAGCGCCGCTGCCGCCATGCCAACAGAGTCATCAATGCTGTGGCATACATAGGCCCGATCCTCCGGGGAAAGCTGCCCCTCCGGGCAGGAGAAGCGATGCAGAAGGGGGTTATAGCTGCCGGATGCCGCATCCTTGGGAAGGTCATCCAGCGCATCTGTCAAATAAATAAATCTGCCAACATGGTATAAAAGCTGCTGCGCAGGGCGCTTTTCGCCTGCGAGGAAATCATCCGCACATCGGCTCAGAAGCGACGCAAAAGTATCTGCCACCCGATCCATGCTGGCACAGTTTTGTGTTTCCAACTCATGAAGCTGCGCAAGCTGCTGCTTTGCAAGCAGTGCAAGGGCAGGATGTCGGTCTTCTGCCTTTCGCAAGGCACTTTTCAAAAGCCAAAAGGCTGCAGCGGGTAGGATGCGCTTGATGCCCTTCGTGTCCCTGCGCGCATCATCCAGCGACAGGGCACACAGCAGCACACATACATCCGCCGCATACTCCATTGCAGGACTTTCTGCCACGCATTTCTTCCGGCACAAGGGGTTGGCAGGACAGAAGCAGGTCTCACAGGTTTTCGCTTCCTCCTGCATCGCCAAAAGCAGATACAGGAAGGTAATATCATAATTGACTAAAAATCGGCAGCGCATTCCATAGCGTTTGCCAAGGCTGCGGCAAAGTCCGCAGTAGGCCGCCCGATAGCGGGCCTCATCCCGCACCCGAAGCTCGTTAATGCGGGGACGGATATAGCCAAACATGGTCAGTTCTCCGCAAAGCCGGTGATCACAAAGGTCACAGGCTGCTTTTTCTGCACATGGCGGTTATAGAGGATCATAATTACGATCCCCAAGCCAAAGCCTGCTGCCGCCGGAATGCCCGGCAGGATGCCGAGGCCAAGACCGGCGAAGTAGCCCGCCAGCAGCAGCACCAGCGGCAGAATATACACCACCAGCATAGCAGGAAGGATCTGCCGGTCATCGGAAGAAACGATGACCTTGTCACCGGGGCGGGCACCGATGGCGTTTCGTGCCCGGACAGAAACCTGCTGTTTCGCCGCACCGCAGCCGCTGCACTTATGGCAATCACCGCTGCAGGCACTTTCCCGCTGCACAAACACCTCGGCATAGCCGTCAGGAAATATTTTTGCGACCTGAACCCGCTGCTGCATGAAATGCTCCTTCCGATTTTCTAAATTAAGACAAAGTGACTGTCAGGGTATTGCTGCCGATGGCGCCCACCTGCAGTCCGTCCGGCACCTCCACATTGACAGATACGATATAGGTACCTGCCTGGGTGAAGCTGGAAAGATCCGCCGTAACGACCACATCCTCCGGCTGCAGATTCGTCAGGGCAGCCGGTGTGCCGCGCAGAGTAAGCTGAACACTCTCGCTGATGGATTGGGCAGTCATATCCTCCGGCACATTGATAAGCTCAAAATCAGAAATGGTCATAGTTACAACATTCAGACCGGTGACCCGCACCGCTGCCTGCACCTCTGCCACACCGGAGGCATTGTTGATGCCCTCCGGCAGGGTGATGGGATAGGTTTTATTGGTGGGGCCGGTCACCGTGGCAAAGTCCAGTGTGCCCAGCTCGATCTGATTGATCTTATCCACAGCGGCAGCATCGCCGGAGATCATGATGCTTTCCTCAGAAAGGGTATAGCTGATATTATCGACGGTGGCGCCGCCGCCTGCCACTGTTTTGAGTGTCAGCGGAACTTCCTTGTATTTCAGCACCGGAATAGACACGGAAACTTTTTCCACATCCGTCACCAGTTCATCCCGTGGGATCACTTCTCCATCCTGATCCATCAGTTCATAGCTGTAATCCGCCACTGTCGTCTGGGTAATGGCAGTTTTGTTGATCACGATTCTGGCGTAGTCGATGGTTTCCACCAGTGCCGCAGGGCCGGTGACCATCACTTCCATGGGGGAAACGGTCATAGCATCGGTATCGATCGCCAGAGATTCGCCATCGTTTTCCGCCGTCCCTTCGCCCTCAAAGACCGTGCGGACCTCCACTGCCCGGCGGATATAATGCTCCACCGTTACGGAAACATAGGAGGGTGTACGGGTCTCAACAGAAAGCTCTCCGCTGGAAACATTGGCAGGATATCTGATATTGTAGAGAAGCTCATGGGTGCCCACTTCATCGACCTGAGACAGATCTACCGTGATCTGAATATTGTTTCTGGATAGCTTCTTCAGTTCTGACCGTCTGCCGGAAATGCGCAGGGACACAGTGACATCGCGTTCCGATGTCATCATCAGATCCTGCTCCCTGATCGCGTCTTCATTCTCAAATACAACGGGAATGGAAGAGAAGGTATCCGTGTCATTTGGATTCACCACCGTCACATCATAAAGCCAGACAGAGATCGCCGCAAGCAGGGCCAGCAGCATTGCAAGGAGTTTATTTCTCATGATCTTTTTCCTCCCCAGTAAAATGCCGCTTCAAACGATCCAAAAGGTTCGGCTGATTCTCCTCCCGCAGTCCCAGTTCCTGAATCAGGAGCTTCTGCAGGGTCTCCGGTTCCAGATGCCGCTTGAGATGACCGCCCACAGCCACGGAAATGATTCCGGTCTCTTCCGAGACGATCACCACCACAGCATCCGTTGCTTCGCTCATGCCGATGCCCGCACGGTGACGGGTACCAAGATCGGAGCTGAGTCGGGAATTCTCCGTCAGAGGCAGCACACAGGCAGCTGCAGCCGCCCGCTCTCCCTGAATGATCAGCGCACCGTCATGCAGCGCCGCCTTGGGAAAGAAGATATTGGCCAGAAGCTCCTCGGAAACCTTGGCATCGATGATGGTGCCATTGGTGAAATAATGCTCCAGTGGGGTGGTTCGTTCCAGAACGATCAGAGCGCCGGTACGGCTTTGGGAAAACTTTTCACAGGCCAGAACCAGCTGCTCCACCACATACTCACTCTGTTTGGAGGTGTCCCGCCCGGAAAAATACTCCATAAATCGTCTGGCCCCGATATGCTCAAGACCTCGACGCAACTCCGGCTGGAAAATAATGATCAGCGCAAAAGCACCCAATTCCAACACAAAGTTCAGCACAAAGTTTAGGGCATGCATCTGCAGGATCCGGGTCAGAGCAAACACGACCAGGATCAGTCCAATGCTCTTCAGGATCCTGAACGCAGGCGTCTGCCGGATCAGCATAAAGATCCAGTAAAACAGGCAGGCAACCAACAGGATATCCAGAATATCCATAACCGTTGGTTTCGGGATCAGGCTGCCATACTCCCGCAGTGAATTCATTAGTCCTATCATTCGTGATTCACCCCACATTGCGTTCTTCTAAAAAAGGGCATAGTTGCACTTATAATCATCAATTTATTATAGTGCAAATTCCGCCCATTGGCAAGTGGGAATCCGTATTTTTTCGGTATTACCTGTTTCTTTCGGTTAAATAAAGGATCTCCGCCATAGCGCATGCAAGTTGCTCCACCTCACGGGTAGTATTAAAGGGACTAAAGCTGATGCGCAGTGTCCCCCCATCCAATGTCCCCGCACTCTCGTGGGCCAGCGGGGCGCAATGAAGACCCGCACGCACGGCGATCCCCTTCTGTGCCAGCATCTGCGCCGCGTCCTCACAGTCCACACCGTCGATCCGCATAGAGAGCACACCGCTTTGCAGTTCAGGCAGTGCGGAAAAGCATTGTACTGCGCGGTATTTCCGAAGCTTTGCCTGCAGGCGGCAGCGAAGGGCGGTTTCATGACGAAGGATCTCTCCACCGCCGCAATCCCCCAAAAACTGCAATCCCGCCAAAAGGCCCGCAATACCGCACACATTTGGCGTACCTGCCTCCAACCGCTCGGGAAGTTCCTCCGGCATTGCCGGAAGCCTGGATTGCGTGCCGGTACCACCCTCCATCAAGGGTCTTCCCGGCTGGGCGCACAGAAGAAGCCCCGTACCCTGGGGACCAAAAAGGCCCTTATGCCCGGGCATGGCAATAAACTGCGCCCCCAAAGATTTCATGGACACCGCCAGACTCCCTGCGGACTGAGACGCATCCACGATCAGCGGCACTCCCCTCTCCCGGCAAAGCGCCGCAAGCTCTTCAAGAGGCAGAATATAGCCGAACACATTGGACACATGGGTACAGACCACCGCCGCTGTATTCCTGGTAATTTCCTTATCAAAGGCATTCAGCAGTTCCTCCCGGTCAAAGAGCTTTCTGCCTGCCACTACAATCTTTGCTCCCACCGCATGCAGGGGACGGCGCACCGCATTGTGTTCAAAGCCGGAGATCACTACCCGGTCTCCCGTTGATACCAGGCTTTTGATGGCAAGATTCAGGCCATGGGTGGCATTCATGGTGAACACCGCCTGCTCCGGCTCACAGGAAAACAATTTTGCCGCCTCAAGGCGGCATTCAAACATGGCTCGCTCCGCAGACTGCGCAGCCCAATACCCACCCCTTCCGGGGCTGGCAAGCTGCTCCATGGCACGGTTTACCGCACGGCGGACAGAAGGAGGTTTCTGCAGCGTGGTGGCTGCCGCATCAAAGTAGATCACCTTGGGCCTCCTCAAATCTGTCTCCGCTGCGTACATAACAGCGCTGTACCCCACTGCCCTGCAGTACCTTTGCCGCCTGCGCTGCCCAGCGGGAGGATACCCGCAGACAATGACCGCAGCCATGCACCGAAAGGGTCGCCGGAGTGCGCAGCATCGTGGACGGAACCCCTGCCAGCGACAGCGCTCTGTGGCCTTTCTGTGCCGCCGTTACGGATCGAAAGGTAAAATAAAATCCATTCATCCTCATCCCTCCTGCCATTAGCATATGCGTCCCGCCCCGGCATCGTTCGACAAAAAGCACTGATCTGCCAAAAATAGAAAAAAACCATGTAAAACATAGAATTCTGTTGACAAACAGGGGCTTTCATTATAATATATGTATAAAGTTATGATAGAGGTGCGAATGACATCAGTAGGCGTGAATGCCGGTCAGGCAGCCGGGCGCTGAAAGGGGAATTCGCCGAGGTGTTTTCGCGGTGCCTGCCGCGGGAATCGCCGGGCTGGCGGAGAAGATCCGTCAGACTGTCACATCTGTGGAGCGCTGTCATGTCTAATGCAGTTACTTGTATTGCGTCATGACCCTATCATGACGCAATTTTTATTTTTATAGGAGTGAAAAGAATGAAACGTTCATCCATCATTGCACTGATCGTCGTCTTCGTGATCATCGCGGCAGTCATCGTCGGTGCAGTCACCACCAACGGCGCGGTTCGTATGCAGGATTGCAGCGAATGCGAAGGCGCCGGTGTTGTTGCCGTTGCCGATTATGAAACCGGCGACGAAACCGAATATACCTGTTCCACCTGTGGTGGTTCCGGTCAGGAAGAAGCCGGCAGTTCCATGTACGGCACCTTCTGGGCACTCGTTCCCCCCATTGTGGCCATCGCTCTGGCCCTGATCACCAAGGAAGTTTATTCCTCCCTGTTCGTCGGTGTCGTCCTCGGCGGCCTGATGTACACCAACTTCAACTTTGCAGGTACCGTTGATGCCGTTGTTACCGACGGTCTGATGGCTTCCATCGCTGACGGCGCCGGCATCTTCGCCTTCCTGGTCATCCTGGGCATCATCGTTGCTCTGGTGAACCGTGCAGGCGGCTCCCAGGCCTTCGGCCGCTGGGCAGCTACCCATGTCAAGACCAAGATCGGCGCTGCACTGGCTACCTTTGCTCTGGGTGTTCTGATCTTCATCGACGACTACTTCAACTGCCTGACTGTCGGTTCCGTTATGCGTCCTGTCACCGATGCCAAGAAGATCTCCCGCGTCAAGCTGGCATACCTCATCGATGCCACCGCAGCTCCCGTCTGCATGATCGCTCCCATCTCCTCCTGGGCCGCAGCAGTTTCCGGCTGCGTTGAGAGCGAGACCTACTCCGGTCTGGAGCTCTTTATCAAAGCCATCCCCTTCAACTTCTACTCTCTGCTGACCTTCGTGTTCATCATTGCCATCTCTATCATGGGCTTTGACTATGGCAAGATGGCAGGCTTTGAATTCAAGGCCGTGCAGGGCGATGTCATCGGCAACACTGACGACATTGCCATCAATGACGAAGCCCCTGTCACTGACCGCGGTCGCGTCTTCGACCTGATCTTCCCCGTCATCGTTCTGATCATCTCCAGCGTATTCGGCCTGATCCATGTGGGCGGCTTCTTCGGCGTTGACGCATGGGGCGGCACCGAGTGCGCAGGCGACTTCATCGCAGCCTTTGGCAACACCGACGCTTACATCGGCCTTCCCTGGGGCGGTATCATCTCCCTGATCATCATCGTTGTTTATATGCTGCTCCGCCGGGTCATCAGCTTCAAGGATGCTATGAAGTGCGTTCCCCAGGGCTTCATCGCCATGGTTCCCCCCATCCTGATCCTGACCCTGGCCACCAGCCTGAAGAACATGACCGGTCTGCTGGGTGCCAAGTTCTTCGTTGCAGGCATCATGTCCTCCGCTGCTGCAGGTCTGTTCTCCTTCCTGCCCGCAATCATCTTCGTTGTGGCCTGCTTCCTGTCCTTCGCTACCGGCACCTCCTGGGGTACCTTCGGCATCCTCATCCCCATCGTTACCAGCATCTTCCCCGAAACCAGCCCCCTGCTGTTCGTTGGCGTGTCCGCCTGCCTGGCCGGTGCTGTTTGCGGTGACCACTGCTCCCCCATCTCCGACACCACCATCATGGCTTCCGCCGGCGCACAGTGCAACCATGTGGACCATGTTGCCACTCAGCTGCCCTACGCCATCACCGTAGCTGCCATCTCCTTCGTCTGCTTCGTCATCTCCGGCTTCCTGCCCAACATCTGGGTGGTACTGCCCCTCGGCATCGTGCTGACCATCGGCACCCTGTTCGTGATCAAGAAGCTGCAGAAGTCCAAGGCATAATCAATCACATCTACATCAACCCCGCCGGGCAGAGAAAACCTCTGCCCGGCATTTTTCATCCATTGTCTGTAGTACCCACCCAACCTTGTTCTGTTCTGCAATTTATGGTATGATAAATCAGAAAGGATGTGATACCATGCAAACACCGGAAGAATTTGCTTTGGCACTTGCCCCTCATCTCAAAAAGATGGGCTACAAAAAGGTCAAACTGACCTGGTATAAGACACTTGGCTCCCTCTCACTGGTCTTCTCCATCCAGAAGTCGCAGTATGGTGCAGATGTATGGTATTACTATTTTGGCATTGGCCTGCAAGAACTCGCATCATCCCCAATCAGAACGATTGGAAAATGCCAGATCACCTACCGTGTAGACCAGACAGAAAACAAAAAGCCGATCACATACGAAAATCTTCTGCACCTGATTCGGAAATGGGAAGCTATGTATGGCGATCTGCAAAAACTCAGAATCTGTGCAATCGAAGGACGGCTGTCCGGACAATGCACCCCTGCCGCAAGGCGTTACCTGACAAGCGTTGATCTTTCTAAGTTGTAATATTTCTTATCTGAGGTGATGCTATGGCGAAAAAGCGCCCAAATACAACATATGTTCAGCACCTGCCCCATGAAGCATCACCGGAAATCGTGGATACTCGGGGTGATTTTTATTCGCTGAAAGGCATCAATTCCCAGATCGTCCTCTCTAAGATCCAGCCGGGAGACCGCTTCCGGGTCATCTGCGGCAATGTGCCCCATAACCATATCAAATCCATGGAAAAGGACGGCTATGTATTTGTCGATTATGAAGATAGCGTGGAAGAATATCAGGATAAGCTGTTCGGCTCCTTGTTTGGGATGCTCTTCTGTCTCATCATCATTTGCCGGCAACTGTTCCTGATCTCTCAGCGGGTCAAGAAAAAGAACCCCCCAAAAAGCACCTTCGGGAAAAATCTCATACGCCACGGCTGCCGTTGACATAAAAAACATCCGCTCTCCCTGCAGGAAAGCGGATGTTATCTGTTTAATTCGGCTGCAAATAAGCATATTCCGCAGCATTCTGCACTATTGCGCAGTCAATGCAGCTCCGCTCCATCATACCTGTGGATTTATTGGGATACCACTCTCCCCAGTTATGATCTTTGCTTGATGTCGTGGGTTCCTTGGTCTCCACATCACAATCCTTGCAGGTATAGTGGATATAGCCGCCATGGCTGCAGGTTGCAGGTACAGATACGATCAGGAATCGATGGCGTTTGGCAGGCTCCATCTTGACATAGTGCAGCTTCAGGCATTCGCTGCACTGCTCCACACGGAAGCCGGGAGAAATGCAGCCTGCTTCCGTGGTGTGGAGGAAAGTGTAATGATGACCATCCCGAAGGCAGGCATTATTCACATCACCCTGGGCAATGCGCAGTTCCCGCCGGGTCACCTCAAGATCCGCGCTGCTGCCGTTGCCGGAAGGGTCGGATACGGTGACGGTGATGTAAAAATGCTCCGCGTCAGCATAGCTGCCGCCTGTGGAAAAGTCCAGGCTCCATGTCTTTCCGGAAAGGCTGGCATAGCCTGCCCAATCCGCCTTGCTGTTTTGTTTGGTTGCGATCTCCACGCGGCAATCGGAAACACGCACATTGTCAGAAGCTTCCACCTCTACCCGGAAAACTTCCGGATTCAGGCACTGGATAGACGCATTTTTAATCTCCGGCGGCTGCACATCTAAATTTTTCGGAACAGGAGGCGGCGTATATCCTGTATTGCCGCTGCTGCCCGGATTGTAGCTCAGATTGCTCCAGTCAATGCTGCTGCAATAGCCGTAGACCCAGTTGCGGCGGCTGTGATAATTGCCGGTCACCTGCAGGAGGTTGTTATGCAGCTCTTCCAGAGAATCGACGGTCAATTTTCCGGTACGGTTTTTGATCTTCGATACAAGATTGCCCGCACCGCCGGGGCCATACTGGTTCTCTAAATCGCAGTAGTATACCATTGCCTGTGCCGTATTGATGCCGACAGCTCTGCCGTGAGAAATGTAGGTGCTGATGTCCTTTCTGGCGAGGGCATCCTGAATGCTTCGGGATGCGTTGGTAGCCAGAAGCGCACTGAAACAGGCTCCCTCACTCTGGCTCAGGGTGCGGTAATTCCACGCACCACTGTAAGCCCCGGTGACTTCATAATACAGGCTCTCGCCTAAAAGCCGCTGCGCTGTTGCAGGATCCGCTGCCGCGATATCCTTCATAAGCTCCAGCGCCCGCTGCCCGTGCCACTGCAGCTTGCCGATGGACAAAGCGCCGTTGTCATTGCGGTTGACAGAGTCGTAGGTTCCTTCATTATAATTAAAGACCACCAATACCGCATTGATGATATCATTGTCAGTCACTGTGCCCGCCTGAACCTCATTTGTTATGTAGCCAAAGGTTCCAATACATAGTGAAAAGGCAAGCAGCAATGACAGAATTCGTTTTTTCATAGGATTCCTCCGGGTCAGTATTCAGAAGTGATCACAGGTCAGCTATGGTATCCCGTCACACCATTGGCCTGCATCCAGTGAAGCTTCGCTTCCATCAGACGGTCCAGCGCTTCATTGCGCCCACGACCCATCTTCTCGAATTCCTGCTGCATGGTATAGAGATCATTGTATGTCAGGTAGGGATAATCATCTTTGCCGAAAACACCGCCATCCATATAGCAGTAGTGCAGATTGTTGTCCTCCATGATCCAGCCTTCCCAGGTATCCTCGATGCCAAGGAGCATAAGGTCTGCCATTTCCTCCAGTTCAGGACGATCCAGCAGTGCCGCAAAACGGTAAAGGATCAGCATTTCAGCAAGCTGATGGTTGAGAGAACAATGGACCGGCTGTGTGGCATTATTATAGTCCCAAATCAAATACCCGCCATTTTCCGTTTCGTAGTGGTGCTGCTCAGCAAAATCAAGATAAAAGTCAAAATAGCGGGAAATCACTTCCGTAAACCCCTCTGTTCTGGTCATGAAATGCTCATAGATCAGCAGAAGATCGGAATTGAAGCGGGTATCATAAAAACCGGGTTCAATTCCATAATCCGCCTGAAGCCATGTGCTGCCGGACATGGTCGGGAAATATCCTTCTTCCGTTTGCTGGAGGGCAATGGTGTCGAGAATCGCAATACTCAGATCCGCGGCACAGCGGGAAGAACCTGCCTGCCATTCCATACTCTTGGCAAAATAAGCCGCAACACAACGGAACAGGCAGCCATCACCCGTCGGGATATAGGTGTCCGCCGCAGGGAAATAGTAGCCATCATAGCACCAACGGCCATCACCATTATTACAATAGGTGGACCACAGCTTCTTGACATTCTCAGCCGCAATATTCAAAAGCGGCTCATCGCCGGAGGAACGCAGGATGGAATAATCGCAAACCGTACCAGCCTGCAGGAAGCTACCGTAAAGACGAAGTCTCCAATGGCTGCCTTCTTTGATTACAGACAGGTATCCTTTGCTGCCATTCTCCCGCAAGCTGTTGTTTTCCAGCACCTGGTAACCAATCGGAACATAGATAAAGTAATCCTGTGCATCACCGTCAATATAGACGCAGGTCGTACCCAGCTCCATTTCGGCAAGGGGTGTGGTTTTCCAGAAGTTTGTTTCATGATCATAGTACCATACAGTACCTTCACGGCAATCAAGAATGTCGCTATGCACCATGTGATAGGCAGAGTCTTTGTCCCCTGGGGCCATTCTTCCAAATACCACCTGATCACCATTGGAAAGATCATAGGTGCGCTCAAGGCGTGTCAATCCGCCGAGGATAGAATTGCTTTCTTCTTCCCGTACCGCCGCACCATCGATCGTCCGTTCAGACAGGATCTGTGCTTTCCAAAAGCCGCGCTGCATAGGGCGGATCATCAAAACGGCAGCCGCCAAAAAAACAAGCAGCAAACAGAGCGCCAAAATCAATACAGTTTTCTTTTTCATGGTTTTACACCTTTTTGAATTAAACGGATCACAACAATAAAGTACAATTAAGCGAATAGCTTGTATCATTTTATCGAATCCTTACATTTTTGTCAATCTGTTACCCTGAAACAAAAAGCAAAAAACAGTACCATCCCAAGCAAACGGTACTGTTTTTACATATTGTTCATAATTCCACTCTTTCGGATCCGCTCAGACAAAAGCAGTGAAAGTGCCAGCTTTACCGCATCCGGGAGCAAAAAAGGCACAACACAAGTCATTGCAATGGCAGACACATTTCCCGCTCCATACCCAACGGCATACCAAAGGGTACCAAATCCATAGCAGGCAAGCATTCCCAAGGCCATTCCTGCCGCCAAAATATGGCGGGACCTGCCTCTTTTCGAAGCCAGGCCGGTAATAAAGGCGCAAAAAAGGAAACCAATGAGATATCCCCCGGTGGGTCCAAGGAGCGCCTGCACACCGCCCCGGAAGCCGGAGAACACCGGCAATCCCACAGCCCCCAAAAGGAGGTAAACTCCCACAGAAGCACAGCCAGCCTTCGGGCCAAGGAGGGCTGCCACAGTGAGCACCGCCATGCTCTGCATGGTAAAGGGCACAGGTGTGGGGACTGCGATCCATGCGCAAAGCGTCAATGCCGCCGCACCTAAGGCAACTCTTGCAAGATTTTTCGTTTTTGCCACAGTTCTCCCTCCTTCCGGGTCTATGATAGCGACAGAACTGCAGTTCGTCAACCTGAATTTTACAATAAAAGATGCTGCCGCATTTTTCTGCGACAGCATCGAAAATACTTATTCACAGGCAGTCTTGATGATCTCCACTGCCTTTTGAAGAAGCTCCATGGGAATGTTCAAAGGCGGCAGCAGGCGGACACGGTCCTTTGCCGTCAACACCAGCACGCCCTGCTCCCGGCAGGCTGCGACTACTTCACCGGCGGGTTTTACCGTCTTGATGCCGATCATCAGGCCCATGCCGCGGATATCCTCCACACCGGGGGCTCCGGTAAAGGCATCAAAGATATATTGGGATTTTTCCTCTACCTGAGAAAGAAGCTCCTCATCAAGGCGATTGACAATGCTGATTGCACCCGCACAGGCCACAGGATTTCCGCCAAAGGTGGAACCGTGATCGCCGGGGTTCAGCACATCGCATACCTTTTCACCCATCATGCAGCAGCCAAGAGGCAGACCGCCGGCAAGGCCCTTGGCCGTGGTGACCACATCCGGCTGGATCCCAAGCTTCATATAGCCATAGAGGGCACCGGAACGGCCGTTGCCGATCTGTACCTCATCTGCCATCAGGATGATATCTTCCTTCGCGGCCAGTTCCGCAAGGCCCTGCGCAAACTCTTGATCCAGAGGCAGCACACCGCCTTCCCCCTGAACCGCTTCAAAGAGAATGCCCGCTACCTTATACTGAGCGACCAACTCTTTTACACTGTTGAGATCATTGGCCTTTGCGTGAACAAAGCCGGGGGTCAGAGGCTGGAACAGCTCGTGATAGTGATCCTGCCCGGTGGCAGCCAGTGTGGTGAGGGTACGGCCGTGGAAGCTGTTCTCCAGAGTAATGATAGTGGAATATTCCGGACCTTTTTTCTCCATTGCATATTTTCTGGCAACCTTGATGGCGCATTCATTGGCCTCTGCGCCGGAATTGCCAAAGAAAACCTTCTTCATGCCGGTGCGCTCGCAGAGCATCTCCGCAAGCTCGGCACAGGGCTTGGTATAATAAAGATTGGAGGTATGCTGGAATTTGTGAAGCTGTGCTTCCACAGCCTTGATCCATTCCTCATCGCAGGCACCAAAGATATTCACCGCAATGCCGGTGCCCATATCGATGTAGGTCTTTCCCTCATCGTCCGTCAGAAAAGCGCCGTGACCGCTTACGATCTCAACAGGAAAACGGCCATAGGTATGGGCCACATATTTTGCGTCAAGCTCCTTCGTTTTCATCGTAATCATCTCCTACCACCATGGTGCCCGCGCCTTCCTCTGTCAGCATTTCGATGAGGATCGAGTGGGGCACCCGGCCATCCATAATAAACACTTTCTTTACACCGCTCATGACAGCATCCACGCAGCAATCCACCTTCGGCACCATGCCGCCGGAAATGATACCTTCCCGGAACAGCTGCGTTGCTTCCGCAACCGTCACTCTGGGGATCAGCGTGGTGGGATCGTCACGATCCCGCAGAATACCGCAGATATCCGTCATGGAAATGAGGCTTTCTGCCTTCAGACCTGCCGCGATTCTGGCGGCTGCCGTATCCGCATTGATATTGTAGGCATTGCCTTCATTGTCACAGCCCACGGTGGAAATGACAGGGATATAGCCCTTCTCCAAAAGATCCAGGATCGGCTCCACATTCACAGCGGTGATCCGCCCTACATAGCCAAGGCGCTCATCCATTGCCACCGCATCGATCATATGGCCGTCAATGCCGGAAAGACCCATAGCCTTGCCGCCGTTCTTTTCCAAGAGGTTCACAAGAGTCTTGTTGACCTTGCCCGTCAGCACCATCTGTACGATGTCCATGCTCTCCTTGTCGGTGACACGCAGACCGTCCACGAATTCCGTCTCCTTGCCCACCCGCTTGAGCATCTGGCTGATCTCAGGGCCGCCGCCGTGTACCAGAACTACCTTCACACCGATCAGATGCAGAAGGACCATGTCCTCCATGACCTGTGCTTTGAGCTGCTCATCGATCATGGCATTGCCGCCATATTTCACAACGACGATCTTATTATAATACTTTTTTATGTAAGGCAGCGCCTGTGTCAGGACTTCAGCACGCTGCGCATTGCTCAGTTTCAGTTCCATAGCTTACCTCAGGTACGGTAATCACCGTTGATCTTTACATAGTCATAGGTCAGGTCGCAGCCCCATGCGGTGGCAGCGGCATCGCCGTCATTGAGTTCCACAAGAATGTCGATCTCCGGCTCCAAAAGGATCTCCTTCGCCAGTTCCTCGGAGAACTCCACGCCAGCACCCATGCGGCACACTTCAATAGTGCCCTTGGCAGACCGGAAGGCCACATCCACCTTCGCAACATTTACTGCCGCGCCGCTGTAGCCGATGGCGCACAGCACCCGGCCCCAGTTGGCATCCGCGCCAAACATGGCAGCCTTGGTGAGAGAAGAGCAGATCACACTCTTGGCAACCAGCTTTGCCAGTGCCTCCGTCATGGATCCGGTGACCTTGCACTGCAAAAGCTTCGTAGCACCCTCGCCATCTCCGGCGATCATGCGGCACAGGTGCACCGTTACGGTATTGAGGGCCTTCATAAAGATGGCATAGTCCTCATTCTCGCAGATGATCTCCTCATTGCCCGCCAGACCGTTGGCCATGATGGACACCATGTCATTTGTGGAGGTATCGCCGTCCACACTGACCATATTGAAGGAGTTCTGCACATCCGTCACCAGTGCCTGATGGAGCATCCGGGGAGAGATGGCGGCATCGGTGGTAATGAACACCAGCATGGTGGCAAGGTTGGGATGGATCATGCCGGAGCCCTTGGCGATACCGCCAAGACGGCAGGTCTTTCCGCCAAGCTCGAATTCCACCGCGATCTCCTTGGGGCAGGTATCGGTGGTGAGAATGGCCTGTGCGGCTTCTGCCTGGCCTTCCACACTCAGCCCCTGTGCAAGAGGTGCCAGACCTGCGGCAATGGGTTTCAGCGGAAGAGGCTGACCAATGACGCCGGTGGAAGCCACGATGACATCAGAAGGAGAAATGCCCAACACTTCGGCGGTCAGCTCGCTCATTTTTTCCGCCACCTCAATGCCGTTGGCATTGCAGGTGTTGGCATTGCCGCTGTTGCAGATCACTGCCTGTGCTTTGCCGTTGGTCAGATGTGCTTTCGTCACGGTCAGGGGCGCACCCTTGACAAGATTCGTGGTATAAACCGCTGCCGCATTTGCGGGAACGGCGCTGTAGATCATCGCAAGATCCTTTTTATTTTTATTGGCGCGCACACCGCAGTGTACGCCGTTGGCAGTAAAGCCCTGTGCAGCGCAGACGCTGCCGGAAATCAGTTTCATCTCGTTTCCTCCAATCAGGTTTCCAGTCCCGTGGCCGGGTCAAGACCAAGAACCAGATTCATGCATTCTATGGCAGCGCCGGAAGCACCCTTGCCAAGATTATCGTATCGGGCGGTCAGAAGCAGCCGCTCGTCATTGCCGGTAACAAAAATCGTCATGGTATCCTTGCCGGAGAAAGCATTGGCACTGAGCATGCCGTCCTCATCCGGTTCTGCGGCGCAGCGCACCAGCATACCCTGATACCAATTATTATAGAAGGTCTGCAGCTCGGAAATACTTGCCTTCTTCTTCAGCTGTGAGGCAAACAGAGGCACCGTGACCTCCATGCCGCTATAGAAATCCGCCACAATGGGGCAGAATATGGGTTCGTTCGCAAGACCCGTCACCGCCTTCATCTCCCGCAGATGCTTGTGCTGCTGGGTAAGGCCATACTGGCGGGGTGCATCGTAAAGGGAAGATCTTCCCTCTGCCCGGTAATCGGCAATCATTTTTTTGCCGCCGCCGCTGTAGCCCGTCAGGCTATGGCAGGTCAAAAGGACATCGGCATCCAGATAACCCGCTGCCACCAGAGGGTACACCAGTGCGATAAAACCGCTGGCATGGCAGCCGGGGACGGCAATACGCCTGGATGCCCGGACCTTATCCGCAAACTCCTTTGACAGCTCCGGGAAGCCGTAGGCCCACTGGGGATTGGTTCGGTGGGCGGTGGAGGTATCCAGCAGCACCACATCGGGATTGGTGACCATAGCGGCTGCCTCCATGGCTGCCGCATCCGGCAGGCACAAAAAGGCCAGATCGCAGCTGTTCAGCGCCTCGGCTCGCTTTTCGGGATCCTTTCGCACCGCGTCAGGGAGCGTGACAAGCTTCAGCTCCGGTCGGGTGGAAAGACGGTCATAGATCCGCAGACCTGTGGTTCCCGCGCTTCCGTCGATAAAAACAGTTTTCATCCCAATCGCCTCGTTCCTTGATGATCTCGTCCGATATACAGATATTTGTGAATACGGACACATGAATGAATATTGTATGCAAGCTGCATTCATGTACGCTATACTTTACTCCATATATAATAAAAAAGCAAGTATAATTATTCATCCTGACCTGAATTTGTCGAATATGAACGGACAGGCATAAAATAATATAGTTATTTTGTGAAATTTGCATGTTGCATATTTATTCACAATGTGCTAATATTATGCCACTGAAACGAAACACTACGGAGGGACTCATTATGAAGAAGAGCTATAAGAAAATCGTTCTTGCCTATTCCGGCGGTCTGGACACTTCTATTATCATTCCCTGGCTGAAGGAAAACTACGACAATCCTGAGATCATTGCCGTTGCAGGTAATGTTGGCCAGATGGACGAGCTGGAAGGTCTGGAAGCCAAGGCCATCAAGACCGGCGCTTCCAAGTTCTATGCAGCTGACCTGTGCGATGAGATGGTCAACGACATCATCATCCCCTCCATGCAGGCCGGCGCAGTTTACGAAGAGTATCTGCTGGGTACTGCATTTGCCCGCCCCATCATCGCCAAGGCTCTGGTAGACATCGCCAAGGCCGAAGGTGCCGAGGCCATCTGCCATGGCTGCACCGGCAAGGGCAACGATCAGGTCCGTTTTGAGCTGGCCATCCGCTACTTCGCTCCGGATATGCCCATCATCGCTCCCTGGAGAGAATGGGACATCAAGTCCAGAGAAGAAGAGATCGAATACGCCGAAGCACATAATGTTCCCCTGAAGATCAACCGTGAGACCAACTATTCCAAGGACAAGAATATGTGGCACCTGAGCCACGAAGGTCTGGATCTGGAAGATCCCTGGAACGAACCCCAGTATGAAAAGCCCGGCTTCCTGGAAATGTGCGTTTCCCCCATGCAGGCACCGGACGAACCCACCTATGTCACCATCGACTTTGAAAAGGGTGTTCCCACTGCGGTTGACGGCGTGGCCATGACCCCCACCGAAATCATCTGGAAGCTGAATGAATTGGGCGGCAAGAACGGCATTGGCCTTCTGGACATTATTGAAAACCGTCTCGTCGGCATGAAGTGCCGCGGCGTTTATGAGACTCCCGGCGGCCTCATCCTCTACAAGGCCCACGAAGCACTGGAGACCATGTGTCTCGACAAGATGACTGCTCACAAGAAGCAGGAGATCGCCATCAGCTTTGCAGAACTTCTGTACAACGGCCTGTGGTACAGCCCCCTGCGTGAGGCTCTGTCCGCATTCGTCACCGCCACCCAGAAGAATGTCACCGGTACCGTCCGCCTGAAGCTCTACAAGGGCAACATCATCAAGGCCGGTATCAAGTCCCCCTACTCCCTCTACTCCGAAGCCATCTGCACCTTTGGCGAAAGCGACTATGACCAGTCCGACGCCACCGGCTTCATCAACCTGTGGGGTCTTCCCACCAAGGTTCAGGCCATGCTGGATCAGGGCCTGCTGGAGAAGTAAGACAAGCCAATAAGCAAGCCGGGAGACCCCCGGCTTGCTTTGCATCAAGAAAAGATCAGGAGAATACATATGAAACTTTGGTCCGGTCGGTTCCAGAAAGAGACCGACGCCCTCGTCAATGACTTCAATTCCTCCATCAGCTTTGACGCAAGAATGTATGAGGAGGATATCACCGGCTCCATCGCCCATGCCACCATGCTTGGGGAATGCGGCATCATTTCCCCGGAAGATGTGAACGCCATCGTAAACGGCCTGACAGAGCTGCTTGCCGACATCAAGGCGGGCAAGGTGGAATTCAGCGCCGACAATGAAGACATCCACATGAATGTGGAGACCCTGCTGACCCAGCGCATTGGTGATGCCGGCAAGCGCCTGCACACCGCACGCAGCCGCAACGATCAGGTGGCCGTGGATCTTCGCCTGTACCTCCGCAAGGAAATGGCCGAGATCAAGGAGCAGATCCTCAACCTGCAGAGGGTGATCCTGAAGCAGGCAAAGGAAAATCAGAATACGGTTATGCCCGGCTACACCCATCTGCAGCGGGCACAGCCCATCACCATGGCCCAGCATCTTTTAGCCTACGGCTCCATGCTCAAGCGGGATGTCACCCGTCTTGAGGACTGCGCCGAGCGCATGAACGAATGCCCTCTGGGCAGCGGCGCACTGGCGGGCACTACCCACCCCATCAACCGCCTGCGTACCGCGGAGCTTTTAGGCTTCAGCGCTCCCATGGCCAACAGCCTGGACGGTGTTTCCGACCGTGACTATGCCGTTGAATTTTTAAGCTGTATGTCCATTCTCATGATGCACCTGTCCCGCTTTGCGGAGGAAATTATTCTCTGGTGCAGCTGGGAATTCAAGTACATCGAGCTGGACGATGCTTATTCCACCGGCTCCTCCATCATGCCCCAGAAGAAGAATCCGGACGTAGCCGAGCTGGTAAGAGGCAAGACCGGCCGTGTCTACGGCGCTCTCATCGGCCTTCTGGCCACCATGAAGTCCCTGCCGCTGGCCTATAACAAGGATATGCAGGAGGACAAGGAGCCGGTATTCGACACCATCGACACCGTGAAGATGTGCCTGCCGGTATTTGCCGCCATGATCGATACCATGAAGGTGCTGCCGGAGAATATGCGTGCCGCTGCAAACCGGGGTTTCATCAACGCCACCGACTGCGCCGACTATCTTGCCAAGCGGGGAATGCCCTTCCGGGATGCCTATAAGATCACCGGTCAGCTCGTCTACCGCTGCACCGAAAGCGGCAAGACCCTGGAAGAAATGTCCCTCAGCGAACTGCAGGAGATCAGTCCCCTCTTCGGGCCGGATGTTTACGACGCTCTTTCCATGGAGACCTGCGTGGGCCAGCGCTGCAGCTACGGCGGCCCCAGCCCCAGTGAGACCACCCGCCAGATCGAGCTTCTGCAGCAGTTTATCGATGCCCACAGCGAAGCCTGATACATAGAACAAAGGAGAAACAGAATGGATCAAAAGCATTTCCTCAAGCTGCTGGACTATACCCCGGCAGAAATTCAGCACTTCCTCGATGTTGCCGCAAGCCTGAAGACCCAGAAGAAAGCAGGCGTCCCCCACGATATCCTCAGAGGCAAGAATGTTGCCCTGATTTTCGAAAAAACCTCCACCCGCACCCGCTGCGCCTTTGAAGTTGCCGCGTCTGACCTTGGCATGGGCTGCACCTACCTCGACCCCACCGGTTCCCAGATCGGCAAGAAGGAATCCATTGCCGATACCGCAAGAGTCCTTGGCCGTATGTATGACGGCATCGAATACCGTGGCTTTGGTCAGGAGATCGTGGACGAGCTGGCAAAGTATGCCGGCGTTCCCGTATTCAACGGTCTGACCAACGAGTTCCACCCCACCCAGATCCTTGCCGACTTCCTGACCATTCAGGAGCATCTGGGCAAGCTGCAGGGTGTGAAACTGGTATACATGGGCGATGCCCGCTACAACATGGGCAACTCCCTGATGGTGGGCTGCGCCAAGATGGGTATGCACTTCGTGGCCTGCGCTCCGGAAGCCTACTTCCCCAACGCCGAGCTGATCGAAACCTGCCAGGCCATCGCCGCCGAGACCGGCGCTGTGCTGGAATTCATCACCGATCCCATGAAGGCAGCGGAGAATGCCGATGTCATCTATACCGATGTCTGGGTCTCCATGGGCGAACCCGACGAAGTCTGGGCAAGCCGCATTGCGGACCTCAGCCCCTATCAGGTCAATGCCAAGCTGATGGCACAGGCAAAGGAAAGCGCCGTGTTCATGCACTGCCTGCCCGCCTTCCATGACCTGAACACCAAGATCGGCCTGCAGATGAGCGAAAAGTTCGGCATCAAGGAAATGGAAGTCACCGACGAGGTCTTCGAAAGCAAGCAGTCCATCGTCTTCGACGAAGCCGAAAACAGAATGCACACCATCAAAGCCGTCATGGCAGTCCTCATGGGCGGTCTGTAAGAGAAAAACCTATGCCGCAATGCTCATTCATTAAGCGAGCATTGCGGCTTCTTTCGCGTGAACGACAAATATTCATATGCCTATTCTATTTCCTGCCCAGTTCCAAGACGCAGAATCGGGTTTCGATTCTCTGCCATATCAATCAATTTCCGGGCAAGATGCCTTTGTTGATGCCAAAACACATCATTTTGCATCGCAGAATAAGTCCATACAGGGTTTTGCGTTTGTTGAAAAGCAGTATCAAAATTGCGCATAATCAATTCAATCAACGCAATCTCCTCTTGCGAGCGGTATTGGAGCATTTTAATCGTTTGCAGCATTCCCTCTGCATCAAGCCATTCAAGTGCGATTTCTTCCGGGAGATTCCATCTTGCGAATGCTTCCATTGTTTCGTACTGTGTCGCAAAATCAGCCTCCAATTCCCGGGCAAGCGCTATGATAAAATCATAGCATTGCGCTTCTGTTTTATTCATTGCGCCGTTCCTCCCTTTTTCCACACAACAAGACTTCTCTAATCAGAGCAGGATCGTATCCTTCCCCCGCAATCAGCACCATTGAAGCTCATGTGGCACAATGGTTTTTTGCGGGAAACGGAAGATGTAAATGTGATCCTCTGTGGCCGCTCCACCTTCTTATCGCGGGGATCAACAATATACTACACTCAACAAATCAAGCTGTCAAGTAATGCACAAAATCTCGCGGAATATAACAAAAAGTCACAGGAATGTTTTGGCGGCAGATCCCGCTTCCAGTCCTGTGACTTTTTTCTGTTGTAGGCCCTGCTGTTGGCGGGCTTTCTTGTGACGGGGTTGCATATGCCCCAGGTCCGGCGGGCGGCCAGGTTCAGTTTGCGGCGCTCTTTTTTGGACAGCTTCTCGTAGGGAATGAATTTTTCCATATCCGATCCTCCTTTTTTATTTATCATATCACAAAGAAGGAGACGATTCATTAAGAATTCGTAAATTATCGTTTCATTCTGAACAAACCGTGGTGATTGCAGTAATAATAGAGGTATCCCCTTCCCCGCATCTGCAGCCGGGTCTGGGCATTGCCCTCGGGATACAGCTTCACCATCCGGATCCGGTCGCAGGTAACATAGGCCACGAAAGAGATAAAATGCTGCTTCGTCATGGGGTGATGGATGGTGATAAACTGCTCATCCTCCACCTCCTCGATGGTGACCAAATGCGCCTCGTCCGGTTCCTCCGCCTCCAGCGCAGGCAGCAATACGCCGCAGCAGCTTATCACCGCATTCCCAAGACTATGGATGGCGTTGCCGCAAATGGGACAGACATAAAAAAGGGAACGGAGCATATTGGCAGAAAGATTCCTGTTCTGAACCGGTTCCCCGGCCATCAGTTCGATCACTGAGATGCCAAGGGCCGCCGCCAACGGCTGCAGCAGGCTGATATCCGGCAGACCTTTTGCCGTCTCCCATTTGGATATGGTCTTACTGCTGACGCCAATCCGCCCGGCCAATTCCGCCTGGGTCATTTTTCTGCCTTCCCGAAGCTGCCGGATGGTGCTGCCGGTCACATAGGTATTCATCACTGCCACTTCCCTTCTCAGAGAGAATACCACGAAATCCGGTTTCCGGCAACCTATGCTGCGTAGACAAGCGTGACAGAAACAAAATTTCTGATTGAACGCGAAAGAGGCTCCAAGACCGCCCCTTTCACACGATCCCCGTCAGGAGTGCAAGCTTCTCTTTCGCACAATTTCATTTTGAGACAACCCGCTGCTTATCCATGCTTGCGGGGTGCATCGATGACCTGAGCAAAATCGAACCGCGCCCATCCAAGATGCTGTCCGCAGCGGTCGCAGAAATGCATATACTCCCTTTCCAATGTACACTCGCAGCGGGGACAGATGGGATAACTGTCTCCCCGGCACAGCCGCAGAACCTTCGCCACCTGCAGCGGAAGCCTGTAACGGACAGACGAAAGCCGGACCTTACGCCGCATCCTGATCTCTTCTGTCAAAGGCATGGCGCAATTCCTCCAGAAAGGACAGGGGATCTTCACAGACATAGATGAGAAATCGGGCCAGTGTCAGGCCGCTGCAGCCACTTCTTCCATGGTCCAGCTCCACATAGGAGCGGCTGCCCATAGCAAGGCGGCTTGCCATCTCCTCCTGAGTGATCCCAAGCTCGCCCCGGCGTTTGGATAGTTTCCTGTAAAAATGCGATTTTAGAACTTCTTCATATTGTTTTCTCATGGTTTTATCTCCTTCTACCTTAGAATTCGACAAAATTCTAACAATAGTCGGAGACGCTCACCATGTGGCATACCCCAGGAAATTACAATGATTTCCACATCTGCAATTTCCGGAGCATACTTCATGTATTGCTGAAATCTGTCATTTATGAATTTTGCGCCCCTTACTATATTTTTTGAGAGGCCCATTTCGTTTCAAAAATCTCAAAATTTGTAAAATATTTTCAAAAAAATAACCGACCTCCGAAGAGATCGGTTATTTTTATCATATTTAGGGCTGTGTCGCACGGAAAGTCCGGTTATCCGAACCAGAATTGTTGCTGGCCTGGAAGGTAACGATTGCAGTATATCTGGTAGATGCTGATCCACTATAAAATACAGAACCAAAGTGTCTATATGTGCTATAAGACATCATTCCAGACGTCGTCTTATAGTTGAATGTTTTCACTGTTGTGCCAGAAGAATCCATAAGTTGGATCTGTGCAGCACCGATGCTGTTCATTGTTCCCGTACCAATAATACGAAAGTAAACTTCAACTCTTCCATTGGTATTTGTGACGGTGGCATAGGTAGAACTGATATAATTGCTCGCTCTGGAATCTTCAACGGAACTTTCTTCGATAAAATCTGTGGCAAAAACCGTTAATGGGTTCATTGCTAAAATCAATACCAGCATCATCGCAATGATGCGTATTGCGTTATGTTTCATTTTCTTCCTCCGTATAAATCGAATCTATCATTCTTATCAAGATATCTCTGGTAGGAACACAGTAAATCGCACAGTTATAATCTCCGTTTTGCCATGCCGCAACAAATTGATCTGTATCTGAATTGGTCATGATGTAGTGTTTAATATTGCCCGCCACATAGACTTCCGGGTCTTCGATGTTCTTTTCTACCAAGATCCCTTCTGAACCTTGTACAATATCAACAGAAATCATAATGCTGTTATCGGCAGAGATATATTTTGCCACGACAGTCCGCCCAACGGAATCAACACTCACATCTACCTCTCGATACCCTTCCGGAAGATACTTAGGTGCAATCTTCTCCGTAATGCCCAACTCCTCCATGGCTTCCCTCAGCCCGTCATACTCCGGGTTCCATTCTTTGGTAACCTCATAGTCCCGGGTGGAGAAGCCGAAGAGTTCGCTGGTCCAGCGGGCGAAGCTGCCCATCCAGTTCACGCCGGAGACCTGTATCGCCATCAGGCCCATGACCAGGGCGGCGGCTACCGCGATGGTGATGATGCGGATGGTTCTGCGTTTCTTCGGCACTTCGGGGACAGGCTCCAGAGACTCCAGCAGCAAACCATGCTTATCGCGGAAATTCTTCAATGATTCCTCTGCTGTGATCTCAGGCTCCATCGGCGAAACCTTATCCAGTTGTTTCAAATACAAATCAAGCAATTCCAAATCCAGATCTTCATCTGCTGCGTTCAGGAAAAACGAATCATATTCTGTCTGCAATTCATCCGGTGTTAATTCTTCCAGATGCTTTTGGATTTGAGACAGACGTGTTTGGCGTACCACGGCCAAATTACGCTGTTTCTCAGGCATCAATTACACCCCCTCACTACTATATGTTATCAGAAGCCCATTTTGTTTCAACATTTCTTCATTTTCTGAAATTTTTTTATATTTTTCTCTGGCTCGGTGGATTTTGACCCTCGCAGTGTTCTCCGGCACCCTCAGAAGCTGAGAAATCTCCTGCGTTCCGTGGCAATCTTCGTAAAGCCACACCAGGATCTGCCGTTCTTCATCGGACAAGGTGGCAGGCAGTATAGCTTCCAATAGCCTGTGCCGATCCTCCGTCACGATCACTTCTTCATCGTTCAAATAGCATTCATTGCGCCGGGTTGTTCTGGCAATCTCATTTTTCACCAGATTCCGCACCGTCAGCATAAGCCATCCCGCAAGGTTCGGATGACGCTTCTTTTTCAATTCCTTCTCCTTGATCAGAAGAACCAGAAACGCCTCCTGCACGATTTCATCGCAAAGCATCTCATCCCCCAGAGATCTGAATGCACAGTTCTTCAAGAGTTCATATTGTTCCAGATACAATTGATCAAACCACCCGGGGCCCCATTCCTTCATTGAACCTACCACCTCTGATATATTACCTGAAAAAGATGGGAACCGCAGTGAAACAACGGCCCCCACATCTTCACATCTTATCGATCAAAGCAAAAATGACATCCTGTTGCTCCTTGCTCAATCTCGTCCACCGATCCAGCAATTGCTTCTGCGCCTCCGTCAGGGTCACAGGTGCGTCCTCTCCGGCAAACAACTGAGAAAGGGTAATTCCAAATGCATCGCAGATCTTTTCAAGCGAGGGGATCGTGGGTACCATATTCTTCCGATACCACGAAGAGATCGTGGACTGCGGCAAACCCGCACGCTCAGCAAGCTGATACTCACTCCAACCCCGCTGCTCCCGACAGGTTGTAATAATCTCCAATATGTTTTTCATTACCTTCGTCCTTTGCTTGTGCTTTTCGTTTATTATACTTTTGCGTATCGTTATATTTTAATACTATTTATCGTATAATTTTAACGATAAACGCAAGCAATCAGAGCAAGTCACAGGTTCGCTGCAATCAGCTGATGAAGTCCCGGAGCAAGTCCGGGCCCTGCCTCAGCCTTGAGCAGCGCGCTCGCCTGCTCACAAGAGTGCTTTTACTGCCTGTAACAGGCGGACATCGTCAGTTTGATTGGAAACGAAGAAAAATGTGCAGATGCAGAAAAGCTTCAGACATGGCATAAGTATGACAAGCATATCCGCATAACAGCCCAATCCCGGCGTAGTTTAAAATAAGGTGGATTCTACAATACGCCCTTTGCGCGTATGGGAAATTCACATGATTTTGGATCACATGTTTTGTTGGTTAAATTTATGATTTTTAAGGAAAGCAACGGAATTTTAATTATAATTATTGTAAATACGCCTGTTTTTAATGTTTAGTAAAGGAATTGCTCTTTTTTGGCGCACGAATGTCCACGCGTCAAGGACATCTATTTTTTGCATAATTTTTACCCCTGTTTTTTCTACACATTTACCGTGTTTTTTCTATTTACTTCCAATTATTCCTGTGCTACAGTGTTTTTAGAACTGCGGCAGTCCCTGCCATACCGCGGAAGATCTGACCGGCAGGAAACCCCTTCAAAAAAATAACAGGAGGACAAGAAAATGCACGCAAACTTTCGCAGAATGATGGCGCTGGCACTCACCGTCGCCATGATTCTCACCACCATGCTAACGGGCATGAGCGCACCTGTACAGGCCGCTTCCGCCCCCGGCAACATTGACCTCGCCCGCGAAGTCGCGGCAGAGGGCATGGTTCTTATGGAGAACCGCAATGAAGTCCTGCCCATCCCCGAGGGCACCACCGTTGCCATGTTTGGCCGCGCTATGATCGACTATGTTCGCGGCGGCGGCGGCTCCGGCAACACCAATGTACAGTACACCAGAAACATCCTGCAGGGTATGCAGTGGTGGGAAGAAGAAGGTAAGATCTCCCTCGTTCCCGAGCTGACTTCCTTCTACACCCAGCAGGTCACCACCAACGGCATCACCAACGACGCCAACATCACCATCACTGACGATGTTTGGAATGCCGCAGCAGCCGCCACGGAGACCGCCGTTGTTACCATCGGCCGCTACTCCTCCGAAGGCTCTGACCGTAATGCCTCCAAGGGCGACTACTACCTGTCCGATGCCGAAGTGGCTCTGATCACCCGCGTTGCCGCCGAGTTCGAGAACACCATCGTTGTTCTGAACGTCGGCGCCGTGCTGGACACCAGCTGGATCAAGGGCGACAACGCCATCCCCGGCGTTGATGCCGTTCTGATGGCATGGCAGGCCGGTATGGAAGGCGGTCTGGCCACTGCTGATGTCCTTCTGGGTCATGTGAACCCCTCCGGTAAGTTCGTGGATACCTTTGCCAAGGACTACAGCGACTATCCCTCCTCCGATACCTTCAAGGAATCCAACTCCTATGTCAACTACACCGAAGACATCTTCGTTGGCTACCGCTACTTTGAGACCATCCCCGGCGCAGCCGAGAGAGTCAACTACGAATTCGGCTACGGCCTGAGCTACACCACCTTTGATACCGTGGTGGACAGCGTTGAAATCGTGGAAGACGAGATCGTGGTCAAGGCTACCGTCACCAACACCGGCGCAGTGGCCGGCAAGCAGGTGGTCCAGGTTTACTTCTCCGCTCCCCGCGGCGATCTGACCAAGCCCGCCAAGGAACTGGCAGCCTTCGACAAGACCGACCTTCTGGCTCCCGGCGCTTCCGAGACCCTGACTATGAGTTTCCCCATTGCCGATATGTCCAGCTATGATGACACCGGTGTGATCCAGAAATCCGCTTATGTCATGGAAGCAGGCGACTATCGCTTCTTCGTGGGTAACTCCGTCCGTGACGGCGAATATGTGGATACCGTCTACTCTCTGCCCGAGGATATCGTGGTGGAACAGCTCACTGAGTACTGCTCTCCCGTACAGCTGGAGAAGCGCATGATCGAAACCGGTGAGTATGTGGATGTCACCGTTGGCAGTGTGATCACCACCGACCTGACCGTGGCTGCAGAGGGCGAGACGATCCTCCAGTCCGAGGCATTTGCCAACGCCCATGCCACCCCCAGAATCGAATCCTTCTATGATGACGATTTCAACCGGGGCTTCTGCGTGGCCTACCTCAGAGCCGACACCTGGGTGGAATATACCATCACTCCCGAGCTGGCCGGTCAGTATAAGGTTACCATGTGCTACGCCAACGGCAACGCCGACCTGCCCAATTGTCTGAGTGTCAGCGTCAATGGCCTGCCCCAGTCCGGTGTAAAGTTCAACGCCATCCAGACCGGTGACGGCGACGGTGCCAGCGAATGGTACAACTTCACCCTGGGCGAACCCTTCTACATCAACCTGTATGAAGGCGAAAATGTTGTCCGCTTTACCGGCAACACCAACAACCCCAACTATGACTACATGATCTTTGAGCGTGTGGGCGAGACCGACGGCGCATATGAGCGCAAGGTCGCCGCTGAAGGCGTCACCAAGATCGAAGCGGAAACCTTTGACGCTTCCATCGTGGGCCGTCCCAACAGCGAAGGTAACACCTATCCCGTCCGCATTGAAAACTTCACTTATTCTGACGGCTCCGCTGCCCAGTGCCTGGCTTACATGAACTACCGCGGCAACGGCGTGGAATACTGCATCAATGTAGAGCAGGCCGGTCAGTATGCCTTGATCCTCAATGCTGCCAACGGCCGCGCCGCATATACCTTCAGCCCGCTGATCCGCGTGCAGGCTGAGGCAGGCACCAATGTGCTGTACCGCCAGAGCATCAGCGCTGAGCGTACCTGCGGCGGCGATACAACCGTAGAAGGCCTGCCCGACGGCTGGTATGGCTTCGCGGATCTGGAGCCCATCTACATTGACCTGCCCGAAGGCAATGTGGTTCTGTCCATCAACGCACAGGCGGCATCCTTTGTCAATGTGGATTACCTCACTCTGGAGAAGGTGGGCGAGTACAATGCGCCCGACATCCCCGTCAGCGCTGCGACCACCGTTGTCGAAGCTGAAGACTTCACCGATGCCGGCTGGCCCCAGAGCAAGTATCCCTGCGTGACCGAGACCGCTCCCGAAACTGCCGGTGCCTTTGCCGGTACTGTCTGCACCGCCCATGTCAACTATGTGGGCAACTACCTGAGCTGGTATCTGGATGCTGAGAAGGCCGGCACCTATACCGTGACCCTGAATGTGGCCAACGGCTACGATGCTTATACCTTCGCTCCCAAGGCTACCGTCAACGGCAAAGAATTCCCTGTATCCATCAGTATCCCCAGCACCCGTGATGACGGTGAAGGCGGTACCGGTAACCGCTGGTACAACTTCATGGATGCTCCTTCCTTCACCGTAGAGCTGGAAGAAGGCCGGAACATCTTCACCCTGGAGTGTGTGGAAGCTGATGTGTTCCCCAACCTCAACAGCCTGACCTTCACCAAGCTGTCTGACTACCCCATCGTCAACGCCGAAGGCCTCACCAAGATCGAGGCTGAGGCTTACGCCACCACCAACACCGCCGTGACCGAGAGCTTCACCGCCGGTGATTACGCCGGTCAGAGCATCGGCATGGCATCCCGTGGCCGCTATGTCACCTATGATCTGTATGTAGAAGAAGCCGGCATCTATGAGCTGGCACTGCGCGGCTCCAACGGCTATGCCGCTTACGATCTGAACCCCGGCATCATTGTCAATGGCAAGGCTTATCCCCAGTTTGTGCAGATGCCTCAGACCTGCTCCGGCGGCGCTGCCAACCCCGATGTTCCCACCGGCTGGTTTACCTTTGTGGATGTGCCCGCAGCTACCATTGAGCTGCCCGCCGGCGAGATCTCCCTGACGCTGCTCAGTGGCAACACTGCAGGCACCACCATCAGATATCCCAATGTGGATTACTTCACGCTGAAGAAGGTCAGCGACGAGAGCATCGACCGTTCCGTGATCGTAGACGGCTCTGCCATTGTCGAAGCTGAAGAATACACTGCGACTTCCGTCAGCGATGCCGTCGTGATCCAGTCGTTCGGTGACGGCGAGAAGTGCCTGGCTTACATGAATTACCAGGGTGCATATGTGGACTACGAGCTGAATGTGACGGAACCCGGCATCTACAATGTCGCGCTGGTTACCGCCTTCGGCTATAATGATACCACCTTCATGCCTGCGATCCAGATCCTTCACGATGAAGCGCCTGATACCAACTGGTCCATGATCACCTGCAAGCGCACCTGTCTGGGCGACGCCGCCGCAGAGGATTATCCCGGCTATCCCGCAGGCTGGTACACCTTCGAGGCTCTGGAGCCCCTGACTCTGGCATTGCCGGAGGGCAAGTGCATTCTCCGTCTGGAATGCACCAACGGCACATATCCCAATGTTGATCGCATCAATCTGGAGAAGGTCGCAGACTATGTCGCTCCCTACCATGAGGTCAGCGGCGCGACCGTGATCCCCGCCATCGACTTCAATGCTACCTCCCGTACTGGCGACTACCCCGTCCGCATTGAGAAGATCACCGCCGGCGACCTGACCGGCGACTACTGCCTGTGCTTCATGAACTATCCGGGCAATGCTGTTACCTATTATCTGGATGTAGAGACTGCCGGCGAGTACGACATCTGCCTGTCTGCTGCCAACGGCCGCGATGCCTTTGATTTCCATCCCGGCATCGTCATTAATGGCAAGAGTGTGGATGCTACCCTGACTGTTCCTTCCACCCAGGTTACCGGCAACCGTTGGCACAACTTCGTGGATCTGGAACCCGTCACCTTAGAACTGAAAGAGGGGCTCAATGTCCTGACCATGACCTGCGAGACGCAGGATCAATTCCCCAACCTCTACGCCATCGAAGTGACTCCCGCCGCGGCTCCCGCCAAGCTCGCTATGGTGAAGTCCGTAGCCAAGTCTGCTCCCGCAGCACAGGCTGACGGCCCCATCATGCTTGTGGATGTTTACAACGCCGGCAAGGACGAAAACGGCGAATACATCCTGATGGATGAGTTCCTGGCTCAGATGTCCGTAGAAGATCTGATCGAGCTGGCCTCCGCACAGGGCAACCGCGACGCCGGTAACACCCAGGGCTGGGGCAACATCATGGAATACGGCATCCCCCTGGTCATGACCGCCGACGGTCCTCAGGGCATCCGTATCAGCACCACCTGCACCGCATGGCCCATCTCCACCTGCCTGGCCTCCTCCTGGGATGTGGATGTTGTCGCTGCTGTCGGTAAGGCTGCTGCCACCGAAGCTCACAACAACAACATGGATATCTGGCTGGCTCCCGGCATGAACATCCATCGTGATCCTCTCTGCGGCCGTAACTTCGAGTACTACTCCGAAGATCCTCTGGTCACCGGTAAGATGGCTGCTTCCATCACCCGTGCTACCCAGGCAGAAGGCGTTGCCATCTCCCTGAAGCACTTCGCTGCCAACAACAAGGAAACCAACCGTTCCAGCTCCGACTCCCGTCTGTCCGAGCGTGCCCTGCGTGAGATCTATCTGAAGGGCTTCGAGATCGCTGTCAAGGAAGCGGATCCCTGGACCATCATGTCCTCCTACAACTACATCAACGGCGTTGAGACCGCTGAAAACCACGATCTGCTCATGGGCATCGCCCGTGGCGAATGGGGCTATGACGGCGTGTTCGAAACCGACTGGGGCAACAACTCCAACCATGTCCGCGAAATGCTGGCCGGCAACAACATCAAGATGACCAACTCCCAGCGTGACGCTCTGCTGAGCGCTTACAACAATGGCACCATCTCCCGCGAGCTGCTGGAAGAGAACGCCACCTATGTTCTGGAGCTGATCATGAAGGTCAACTACTTCCTGGATCGTTATGTCAATATCCCCATCGTGGATATCGATGCTACCACCAACTTCAAGGCTGCTGAAAACATCCTCTGGAGCTCCACCGCCCGCGGTGAAGAAACCGACGATACCGACGGCGGCATGAACCTGGGCTACTGCGACGCAGGCGCCTACACCCAGTATGAGATCAACGTGCTCACCGGCGGCACCTACAGCCTGACCGCCCGTGTTGCTTCCTCCGCAGGCAACGGTGCCTTCAATATGCTGATCGACGGCGAAGTCGTCGCTTCCTTCGATGTGCCCAACACCGGCGCATATCAGAACTGGGTCACCATTCAGCCCAACGACACCACTCCTGTGGAGATCGCTGCCGGCCGTCATACCCTGAGATTCGAGTGGACCGAAAGCGGTTCCAACCTGAACTGGATCCTCTTCAACCTCCAGGATGCCTCCGGTGAAGGCGGCGACATCGACAACGAAGATCTGAACGCTGCCATTAAGGCTGCCGAAGCTGCACAGGCTGCTGCCGAAGCCGCTCAGGCTGAAGCAGAAGCTGCACAGGCTGCCGCTGAAGAAGCTCAGGCCGCTGCAGAAGCTGCCGCTGCTGTTGCCGCACAGGACAAGGCCGCTGCCGAAGCTGCCAAGGCTGCTGCCGAACTGGCTGTAGCTCAGGCTGACGCTGCAAAGGCTGCTGCCGAAATCGCAAAGACTCAGGCTCAGGTCGCTGCTGAAGCTGCCGAGGCCTCCAATGCTGCCGCCGCTGCCGAAGCTGCCAAGGCTGCTGAAGAAGCCAAGAATGCTGCCGCTTCCGCTTCCACCGCCGCAGGCTCCGCCGCTGACGCCGCAGAAGCTGCAGAAGCTGCACAGACCGCACAGGCCGCCGCTGAGGACGCACAGGAAGCCGCTGAAGAAGCCGCTGCTTCCGCTGCGGAAGACAAAGCCGCTGCCGAAGCTGCACAGGCTGCCGCTGAACTGGCACAGGCTCAGGCTGAAGCCGCAAAGGCCGCTGCCGAAACCGCAAAGACTGAGGCTGACACTGCAGCAGAAGCCGCCGCCTCCTCCAATACCGCTGCTGCTGAAGAAGCTGCCAAGGCTGCTGAAGAAGCCAAGAATGCTGCCGCTTCCGCTTCCACCGCTGCAGGCTCCGCCGCTGATGCCGCGGAAGCTGCCGAAAACGCACAGACTGCTCAGGAAGCTGCCGAAGCCGCACAGGCTGCCGCTGAAGAAGCCGCTGAATCCGCTGCAGAAGACAAGTCCGCTGCCGAAGCCGCACAGGCTGCTGCTGAACTTGCACAGGCTCAGGCTGAGGCTGCAAAGGCTGCTGCCGAAACCGCAAAGGATGCTGCCGCTGCTTCCGCTGAAGCTGCTGCAAACTCCAATGCCGAAGCTGCCGCACAGGCCGCTGTAGCTACCGCCGAAGCTAAGAAGGCCGCTGCTTCCGCTACTGCTGCCGCAGGCTCCGCAAAGGATGCCGCAGAAGCTGCCGAAACCGCACAGAGCGCTCAGGAAGCTGCCGAATCTGCACAGGCTGCCGCTGAAGAAGCTGCTGAATCCGCTGCTGACGACAAGACTGCTGCCGAAGCTGCACAGGCCAGCGCAGAACTGGCAAAGGCTCAGGCTGTTGCCGCTAAGACCGCTGCCGAGACCGCACAGAATGCTGCTGAAATCGCCGCTGCTGCTGCCAAGGAAGCCAATGTAGAAGCCGCTGAAGAAGCTGCAAAGGCTGCCGCTTCCGCGAAGGAATCCGCTGAAGGTGCTTCCGCTGCTGCAGGCTCTGCCAAGGAAGCTGCAGATGCTGCCAAGGCTGCACAGGATGCCCGGGCTGCCGCTGAAAAGGCTCAGAAGGACGCCGAAGAAGCTGCCAAGGATGCCGCTGCCGATAAGGAAGATGCAGAAAGAGCCAGAGATGAAGCTCTGAAGGCTGAAGAAGAGGCCAAGAAGGCTGCTGCCGAGGCTGCACTGAACCTGGCCAAGTATGAAGCTCTGGTAGAACTGAACGAGCTGTCCGACGAACTGCAGGCAACCGCAACTCCTCAGCAGGCTGCCGAACTGGTCGAGCTGACCCGTGCCGCAAGAGCTGCCATCAAGGAAGCTGCTTCTGCAGATGATGTTGCCGCTGTTGTGGCTAAGGCTGAGGCCGACTTCACCAAGGCTCTTTGCCCCTCCAAGGAATTCACCGATGTGGATGTTACCGCATGGTATCACGATGCTGTTGACTTCGTTCTGAAGGAAGGCATCATGAACGGCACCGGCAACGGTACCTTCGCACCCACCCAGTCCCTGACCCGTGCTATGCTGGTTCAGATCCTTTACAACATTGAAGGCCGTCCCGCTTATGAGACCGAGCTGTCCTTCTCCGATGTTGCCGAAGGCGCATGGTACTACGATGCTGTCATGTGGGCTGCTGAGAACGAAATCGTTCTGGGCACCGGCAATGGCACCTTCGCTCCCGATGCAAATGTCACCCGTGAGCAGATGGTCACCATCCTGTACCGTTATGCAGGAGCCCCCGAAGTCACCGCTGAAGAGATCATCTTCGCTGACTTCGCTGAGATCAGTGATTGGGCATCCGCCGCAGTGCTGTGGGCTTACGAGAACGGCATTGTTCAGGGCGTTGGCGACAACAAGTTCGCTCCCGCCGGTGACAGCCAGCGTGCCGCTGCCGCACAGATCATGATGAATTACTTCAAGAAGTAAGTTTTCCTCACACTCCTTTTTCATATTTCCATTTCGGAAGCGAGGCGGAGCAATCCGCCTCGTTTTCCTTTTCCCAATACTCCCCTCCATACAAAATGTGATGCCATTCAACGAGGGCGCTGCACCTTTCATACTGAACCGTTATATTCAAAACCTGAAATTCTTCCTTGCCGAGCAGCACCCATCCTTTGGATTAGATGACACGAATTCCATTTTGGAAATGCTGTTTTATTACTGCACGCAGGATACTCCCATCGACAGCGCATTGATCCGATGCCGATCGAAAGAACTGGATGACCATATTCCGCATCTGACCAATAAGGAAAGTGATACCATTTTTTCGTTGACGATGGCCTTATGCAATGAATACGAACGGCTGGCATTTTTGAGAGTACTCAGGTAGGAATATGCCTGTTTGATGAATTAAGCGGCCTTCCACAGACCGAAATATTTGCTACAAGTTAAGTATATTGTGGGGATAAAGTTGCGGCAGATGTTTTTTCGTGATATAATATTAATCGAAATTGGTTACAGAAGGGGGCAAAACGATGCATAACGCAGTATTTTATGAGGATATGTACCTCTTGATTCCTGCGGAGTATCCGGACTATGACGCATTTGTAGAAGCTGTTTCGGAAATGGAACTGCCTGCGCAGCTTGATTTGGTAGTTCTTTATGAGAATCATCATCTGATTCGTACTTCTGTGATCAAAGGCTGTAGCATGGCTCCTTATTTTCTTTCAGGTTATCATGATGACCCTGTTCCGATCTCCATAACGGATGTAAAGAAACTGTATCCTGCTGAGGTGGAGATCCTGAGTCAGCAGGAGTATAATGCAAGGCTCAGAGAAGTTATCAATCAGGTTTGTCCGGGGTGTCTGCGGTTTAAGCCACTTTCCAATCGGGTACAGAGCCTCAACGGTCATTTCGAGGAAATGACTCTGGATGGTGTCTGCGTTTTTCGACAGGAAAGCAGACCGGCACCCAGAATATTCCATGACCATTTATTCTCATTTGGCGGCTTCTTTAAAATGTTTGATTATGCCGGTCAAAATGCGCAGGAAATGCAGGACAGCATCAAAGAACGGTTCTATCTTCGTTATGCGGATGCAGTATTGCAGAAGGAATCGGAGAAAAAAGTTCTTAGCTTAACCTGCCGGAAAAAGGAACTGCTGCCGCCTGTGTTGACAGTGGCAATTTCCCGCTATGTTGACCATATATCGGCGGATACTTATCACATTCAACTCTCCGATGCCTTTGATTGTACGGAGTCTGTGCTGAGTGGTTTATTGTCTGAGGAAAATGACGAGGCATTCCGAAAGGAATGCAAAAAGTACGGTGTTTCACTGGTAATTATGGAATATGATGAAGCTGCTTCGGATATTGTTTGGAAATCTTTAAACCCCCTTGTGGAACATTTCTGGATTTTTCCATTGCTGCAGATGCCGGGAAAGTGTTACTGCCTGATTACAGATCTTTCTCATGTATTGAAAGATCTGCGCTATCGCTCACCGCTGCTGCAGACATATCATACAACCGTTTGCGTGTATGATCAGTATAAACGAAGAAAATATCAGATTTCGTATGAAATGAATCAGTCGCCTGTATGATGGGTGCGGGTTTTGCTAAGGTAGGGGATATTATGAATGAACGAATTCGGCAGGCTCTATTTGCTTTGCAAGACCCCGGCTACAAGTCCTTTCAGTGCGCCCTGATGCCTACGGTGGACCCCTCCACGGTGATCGGGGTGCGGACACCGGCGCTGCGGGCAATGGCGAAGCAACTGAAAGCGGACAAGGAGATTTCACCCTTTCTCTCAAGCCTGCCCCACAAATACTATGAGGAAAATAATCTTCATGCTTTCCTAATTGAGAGCATCGCGGATTTTGATGGGTGTATTACCGCTCTGAACCGCTTCCTTCCCTTCGTGGACAACTGGGCAACCTGCGACATGATGCGACCAAAAGTCCTGAAAAAGGAGCCGGACAGGCTCCTACGGGAAATTGAGGTTTGGATCGCCTCAGAATATACTTATACTGTCCGTTTTGGCATCGGGATGCTGATGGCGCATTTTTTAGATGATGGATTCGATGAAAACTACCCCAAAATGGTGTCAATGATTCAAAGCGAGGAATATTATGTCAACATGATGATCGCCTGGTATTTTGCCACCGCCCTTGCAAAGCAGTGGGATGGGGTCATCTGTTATCTAAAAGAAGAACAACTGCCCCTTTGGGTACACAATAAGACCATTCAGAAGGCAACAGAAAGCCTTCGCATTCCAAAAGAGAGAAAGCAGTATCTGCGAAGCCTCCGGCGCAGATAGGCTGATAAGGAGAACACCATGCACATTCCGCAATGCACAACCAATGAATTAGAGGTCCTGCGCTTTGCTGATGCCTTGGAAAAGGTGAGTGAAGACGGCAGCTACGACCGGGAAACATGGCTCTATGTGCCGGATTTTTATTCGGAATACCGCTACATATTGGGAACAAAGGGCAAAAATCCCCTGATCTGCATCGGCATCAACCCCTCCACAGCAGAGCCGGGAAACCTTGATAACACCCTCAAATCCGTGGAGCGCATCGCCCTTGGCAACGGCTTTGACAGCTTCATCATGTTCAATGTCTATGCCCAGCGGGCCACCCGCCCAGATGACATGGAAGCGGAGTGCAACAGTACGCTCCACGGTGAAAATATGAAAGCCTTTGAATATGTGCTGCGCCTGTCAGAGGGCAGACCTGTAGTCTGGGCCGCATGGGGTACCATCATTGAAAAGAGAAAATACCTTGCCGATTGCCTTTTGGACATGATCCGCCTTGGAGAAGCCTATGAAGCCAAATGGGTCACCGCCGGCGCGAAATCCAAAAAGGGCGGACATCCCCATCATCCCCTGTACCTGAGAAAGGATTCCGGTCTGGATGATTTCGATGTAAAGACATACTGCGATACTTTGAAATAGTTTTTACCCCTTCTGCGATCAGGCAGAAGGGGTATTTTTTGCGGAAAAGCCGGGTCTGTGCGATTGCACAGACCCGGCGGGGTTATTAGCGATTCAGTTAATCCTTATAGAACAGGGTGAGGTCAATGGCATCTGCCATCACATCATAGCCGCTGTCGGGATGCAGACCATCGCTGGTGTACTTGGGCAGCAGGCTCTTGGGATCGCTGGGATCTGCCACGGCAGACTCAAAGTCGATGATGGCATCAACTCCTGCTTCCTCAGAACGGAACCATTCGTTGATCATGGTTCTGAGTTGCTCGGAGGCTGCGCTGTAGTAGTCGGCGTTCTTGCCGAAGGGCAGGATGGGTGCAGCATACACCTTGATGTCATTTTCGTGGGCCAGATCGATCATCTTCTTGTACTCGGTGATGAGCTGCTGATACTTGTTGGTATTCTGCAGCTTCTGCAGGTCGTTGACACCGAAGAGGATGATGACATATTCCACACTGTCATGCTCCAGAAGATCGCGGGCATATCTGTCCTTACCTGCGTCGGTGGGGTAGGAACCCAGCATGGAGTTGGAGCCGATACCTTCGTTCAGAACGGCGACATTCTTGGTGTTTTCATCTGCCTGCAGACGCTTTGCGAAGTAGTCACCCCATCTGGTGTAGCAGTCGGGCTTCTTGCCGAGGTAGCTGGCATCGGTACCGTAGCCGTCGGTGATGGAGTCGCCGAAGCAGACGATGGCGCGGGCATCTTCGGTCATTTCCAGAGCCACATCGCACAGGAAGAACCAGCTCAGAGTGGTCTTGACGCCGGAACCGAAGGTCTCGGTGGAAACCTGGTTGCCGGAGATCTGATAGGTGGTGGCTCTTGCGCCTCTGTGACCGGTGATGTTATTGGAGGGAGAGGGGCCGAAGTACATGGAAACCGCCACATTTTCCAGAGCGTTTACGGGGAAGTAAACGGGATCGGTCTCGATGGTCTGACCTGCGGGGATCACGAATTCTTCGCTGCCGCCCACGGTGACCACAGTATCGGTGGAGGTGTCGATGGTGGACTTGTCAGCCTGTACCTGCTTTGCGATGTGCAGGGACTTCACAGTGACATCGGATGTGCCGTACTGGTTGGAGAACTTCAGCTTCATGTTCTCACCGGAGGTGGTAACACGGATGATCTGGCGGACGGTGGAGCCGTTCAGTGCCATCTGGGGCATTCTGTCGGAGTTGATATCGTTCTTCTCTTCGGAGGTTGCCCAGGTGGAGACCCACTTCATGGCGGGCATACGGTATACGGCATAGCGGTAGTTCATGGTAGCGACTTCGGCACGGGTGGCAAGACCCTGAGGATCGAGGTAGGTGCCATCGGATCTGCCCTTACCGGTGATGATGCCGGCATCTACTGCCCAGGCCAGAGCTTCTCTTGCCCAGGAGCTGACCTTCTCGCCATCGGGGAAGGCATCGAGGATGGTGAGATCCACTTCTTCTTCGCTCTTATAATGCTTGTAGAGGAAGCTTGCGATCTGTTCACGGGTGACATCGCCGTTGGGGTTGAAGGTGGTGGCACTGGTGCCGTTGGCAACGCCGTTCTCATAGGCCCAGAGGATAGCATTGTAGAACCAATCGCCCTGCTTGACATCCTGGAATGCCAGGTCGCCTTCGGTGGCGGGCTGGCCGTCCATCTTATAGAGGATCTGGACGATCATGGCACGGCTGGTGGTAACATCGGGGCTGAATACCTTGCCCGTAGCGCTGGTGCCGTTCATATAGCCTTCTTCGATCATGAAGTCGATGCTTTCATGTGCCCAGTGGCCTTCGGGAGGAACATCGGAGAATTCCTTGCTGGGGCAGAAGTGGAATTCGGGATCGGTTGCGCCGCAGGCGGTGCAGTAGCCTTCTTCGTAGGTGTGGGCAGCCAGTTCGGTTTCGTCAGCTACATAGCTGTCGCCGCACTTGGAGCAGGTATAGGTGGTGAAGCCCTTTTCGGTGCAGGTGGGAGCGGTCACAACTGCTTCGTAGGTATGCTCGCAGACAACAGGTGCGCTGCCGCCTTCGAATTCGAGGGACTTCAGCATGAAGGTGTAGCCTTCGGTCATGCCGGTGTAGGCGTCGATGAGGATGTATTCTGCTTCGATGCCGGTGGCCTCATAAGCAAACATTTCGGTGAATTCTTCGCCGTCATCGCTGCGATAGCAGATGTAGCTGTCGCCTTCCTTCACAATACGGAACCAGTAATTGCCATTGGAGCCGAGGCCCGGAGCGGAGTTCAGGTCTTCGCTGTCGGCAGTGATGGAGCCATCCACGCACAGGAAGTTCTGCAGGGCGTTGTTGCCGCCGCGGATACCGGCGAGGTTCTGATAGTCTTCGCCTTCAGCTGCATAGAAGCCGAAGAACTGATAGTAGCCGTTGGCCGCACCGGCCTGACTGAAATCGAAGTTCAGGGTAGCGGTCCAATCGCCGGCAACGGGAATGCTGACAACATCCTTGGGGTTGAGGTCGCTAAGCTGACCGTTGCAGTTTTCAAAGGCTTCCTTGGTGGTGATCATGTACAGACCTTCGCCTGCCGTGATCTCGGAGACTTCCTGATTGATGATCTCGAACTGTGCTGCGGAAGCGGGGTCGGTGAAGTCGATACTTGCCAGACCGGAGCCGCCGCCTTCAAAGTCGATGGATTCGATGGTGTAGGTATAGCCGGTGGCCATGCCGGAGTAGGCGTCGATGATGAGTTCTTCTGCTTCGATGCCGGTGGCTTCATAGGTGAAGAGTTCGGTGAATTCTTCGCCGTCCACGGACCAGTAGCAGATGTAGGTGTCAGCTTCCTTCTCCATGCGGAACCAGTGTACGCCGGAGGACTTGAGGCCGGAGGCAGAGGTCATGGTTTCTGCCGTGATGGTGCCATCCTTGCGGATGAAGTCCTGCATGGCGCCATCGCCGCCGCGGATACCAACGAGGTTATTGTAGTCCTCGCCGGCCTTGGCATAGAAGCCGAAGAATTCGTAGTAGCCCTGAGAGCCGCCTTGGTCGAAGTTGAACTTCATGGTGGCGGACCAGGAATCGCCGCTGACGGGGATCTTGATCACATCGGCAGGTGTGGATGCAGTGACCTGACCGTTGCAATCTTCAAATGCCTCGGTGGTGGAAACCAGACGCAGACCGCCATCAGTGAGGGTAGCGCTGACCTGGTTTTCTACGGTGAAGAGGGATTCGCAGGCGGGATCGGTGAAGTCGATGTCGGGCAGACCGCCGCCGGGAACGCTGGGTTCATCGGGTTCAATGGGATGCTCGCCGCCGTCCACGGTGACGACCATATCATAGTTGTCGGTGAGGGTCAGATAGTCGTAGGAGACCTTCAGTGCGCTGGAGCTGTTGCCGCCCACGGCGAGAGGAGCGATCTTGGGTTCCTTCAGGTTGGCGGTGGTGGAGCCGAGGCTCTTGAAGGCTGCATCTCCGTCGGTTGCCCAGTAGGCACGGTAGGTGGTGCCTTCCTTGACCAGCTTCAGCCATACGGTATTGTCGGCTGCCGCAATGGCTTCTTCGATCTCAAGGGCATCGTAGAACATATCGCTGTAGCTGCCGCCGCGTTCGATACCGGCAGAAGCACGGCGGTAGGACTGACCGTTGGAGTTATAGAATTCCACATTGACCTTGATGAAGTTGTTGTCGTCCTGGTAGACTACAAGGCCGCCCTGCTGGGTTGCCTGAGAGGGAATGGCGGAGAAGGTGAGCTTGGTGACAGCTTCCCAGGCGCCGTTGCCTGCGTCACGGACGAGGATGTTGCTTGCGTTGTTGCCGGTGCCCTTGATATCGCCGCTGGAGGTGGTGATGGTCAGAGCGCCGTTGTTCATGGACCAGTTGTTGGCATTTTCACGGATCCAGGTCCATTCTTCGGAGGGAGCGGTGCCGTCGAAGTTTTCTTCAAAGGCAGCAGCCTTTGCGAAGCTGATGGTATAGGTTTCACGGCTGGAGCCGTTCTTGACGGAAACGGTAGCCTTGCCGGGAAGTTCCTTGGCCTGCGTGACCTTGACAGTGGCGCCGGAAGCCTCTGCAACAGCCTTGACATAGGGAGCGTTGACCACATCTTCGCCCACGAGGACGGCATATTCCTTGGTTTCGGGATCAAAACCTTCCACGGGAAGGTCATTGACCTTCAGCTCTGCCAGCTTGGCATCGGCCACAAAGTCAAATACATAGGTCTTGGAGAGGGGGCCGAAGGGACCTTCACGGTTGACCTTCACAACAGCCTGCTCTTCGGTGTTGGAAATGATCTCATAGCTGCCTTCTGCGGCATCGTCATTGAGGAACTCGACCTTGGTGATCTCGGTGGAAACACCGGCGGGAACAGCGATCTCATAGGTCTTGTCCACGGGGAAGAACATGTTGCTGAAGGGAGCGCCGGATGCGTCGTTGATGTTGCCGCCGGCAGCGATGTAACGGTTATAGCGGGAGTCGCCGTTGGGCAGGTTGCCGGGACGGGTCTTGTTGAATTCGTCCACGGACAGGTCAAAGCCCTGATAGGTTTCCTCATCGCCCAGAGTGATGGCGATGGAGAGCAGACCGTCATCTACCGGCTTATCCAGATCGTTGTTGGCCTGCCAGTAGCCGCTGTAGAAGTCGCGCCATTCGCTGGCATCGATCTCCTGTCGCCACAGTCTTTCGGCCACATCGTCATAGCGGGCCTTGTCGATCTTGCCTTCCAGAGATGCCCAAGCTTCACGCATCCAGGAGACATACTGAACGCCCATCTGCATCAGATAGACGACCTCTTCCCAGAAGGTGCGGCCACTGTCCATTTCAAAGTCCCAGGGAACATGATGGAACCAGAGCAGCAGATTTTCGGGGGTGGCATCCATATCGTTGTAAATGGCTTCAAGCTCGGGAGCATACTGACCGGCAAGGTCGCTGCCCATCTGCAGAGCGGTGGAAGCCTGCTCGGTATGGCCGGTTCTGTTGTAGCCAACACCGACGCCGTCCACACGGCTGTAATAAGCGGGGCTCCAGTCATCACGGATCTGGCCGCCGTTGTAGATGATCTGGGCGGGGTTGGGGAAGTAGTGGGTGCCGGTACCGGTCATCTGATGGCCGACACCGAAGGGAGTCTGATAGCTGACCAGAGCTTCGTAGGAACCCATCATCATCTTCACGATGGTCTCTACCACTTCTTCGTCATTGCTCCAGGTCATGCGGACCCAATCCTCTGCGATGTCCTCTGCGCTGAGGGTCCAGTCCCAAGCCTGACGGCCGAAGCAGAAGAAGTTGGACTGAGAGAAGTGGTTGCCGGTCATGTTGGCGGAGTTACCGATGTTGTTGACGCCGACGATGGCGGTGTCAGCATGGCCCTGGGCGCTGCCGTCCAGAATCTCGCCTACCAGAGTGCCTTCGCCCTCTGCATAGGTATCGGTCTTGAAGACCTCTTCCCATTCCGTGCCAAGGTAGCACAGGGAGACATGGTGACCGGTGTATTCCTGAGTGATCTGCAGCTCAATGGCCTGATTGGTCTGGTCCATTGCGCCGAACATGGGATGCACAGGCTCACGGCCCTGGAAGTCCAGCGGGCCGTTCTTGGTCTGGACGAACACATTGTCACCAAACTCACGGTCGGTGGCGTCATTGATGGGCTTGAATTCCATGTAAGCGCGCTTCAGACGGTCGGTATCCACGCTGGCATTGTAAACGAAGGTACGCCAGAAGAGGGTCATTTCGTTTTCCATGCCGTCGTCCACATTGGCAAGGGCCTGACCCATGCCGTAGGCGCCGTCGCCATGGTCATAGCCGTAGTCCTGCGGGCCGGGCTGGCCTTCGGAGTTGGCCTTTACGGTGTAGCCGATGAAATCGGGAATACGGGATCGGATCTGCTCAGTCTTCTGGGTCCACCAATTCTGGAAAATCGCAGCCTTGGGATTATTGGCATCGCTGCCAGAGATCTTGGAGGGACCGCCTGCAGCGGTATCGGCAGAGGTGTTGCAGCCGTCCTGGGTGGGAGAGACATAGCGCACAGACAGGCCGATCTTCACGCCGTAGGGACGCAGGGCATCCGCCAGAGCAGCTTCCATCAGGATGTAGGATTCGCTCAGATAGTTATAGTCGGCATTGACATTATTGATGGTGATCTCGTTGATGCCCACACTGGCGCACATTCTGGCAAAGATGATGTAGCGGTCCAGGATCAGGGGCAGACGATTGCTATTGCTGTTGGAGGAGAAGCAGAAGATAGAGCCGTCACCGCCGGTGGAGCTGCCTTCGCCGGTGGCATTGGTGCCGGCATAGAGGCGTTCCACATCCCAGTTGTTGAGACGGCGATGATTGACCTTGGGCATTTCGGAGATGTCCAGATCCTTCACGCTCTTCAGAGTCTGCATCTGACGCAGGTAGGTATAGGTACCGTACAGAGCGCCCACTTCAGTGTTGGCGGCAACCACGGTAGCCTTCTTGCCGTTCAGAGTAACAGACTTGATGAGGTAGCCCTCGTCACCCACGGCTTCCAGTGCGGCGCCGAGGTTCAGAGAAGCGATCAGAGGAGAGGTTTCGGGGGTACCGACCACCACAGCGCCGTCCTTGCTGACGGTGTCTGCATAGGGAACTTCCTGACCCAGCAAGCTGCTGAATGCACGGGAGAGCTCCAGACGGGCAGCTTCCAGCGTGGTTGCGGGAATGGTTTCCTTTGCGCCGGAGGGCTGCTGGGGAACCCATTCAGAACCGTTTCTGGAGTGACGATAGGTGGGGTTTGCGGCATAGTTTTCCACAACGATTTCCGTTGCGGCTTCGCGATACTCCTTGAGCATGGCTGCGTCGCTGATAAGGCGGTAGTTCAGCCAGAGCTGAGAGCCGTCATAATTATCCGCGACTTCCGCTGCGGCTTCCGCTGCGGAGGTAGGGAGAACCACTGTTGACAGCACAAGACAGAGCGTCAGCAGCAGACACATAAGACGCGTTGCGGTTGAGTGTTTCATTTTCGATCCTCCTGTTATTGAAATATTTTTTCGCGGGGGTTAGAAAGGCGCTGAAAAATGATTTGACACCACTCCTTTTCTCTGTGATCGACTTGTATCGCCTGAAAGGCGTTGTGTCTGTTATTTATTGCACATCATCTTCTCCGAACAGGATCCCATAGTAATCGTAATCCAGAACACCACGGGAAAAAGAGAATTTATTGGCAACGACGGCTTTGATTCGGTCCACATAGTCATCACTCACCGCCACACCCTCGTTGGGGGTGAATGTGCCAAAACTGGTGCTGTAGTAGCCCTTTTCCGTCAGCCAGCTGTAATCTGCCCATATGACAAGGGGCTGCTGATTGGAGAAAACATCGCGGCCCACCAGGAGACGGGAATCATACTCAAGGCCAAAGAGGTTGGACAGTGTAGGGACAATGTCCAGGCTGTATACAGGGGTATCCACCACAATGGGAGCCTGCTCCTCCAGACAGCCACTCCAAATGATGAGCGCAGAATGATCCTGTTCCGGATTGAGCACAGGCTCATAGCCGTAAAGCTCGATAAGATAGTTCACTTCATTGCCCCAGGCTTCGCTCTGTTCCAGACCGTAGGGGTAATGGTCAGTGCCCAACACGATCACGGTATCGTCCGCAATGCCGGCATCCTCAAGCTGCTTGATAAGCGATGTCAGAGCATATTCCAGTTCCATATTTGCTGCGTAATAGCGCTTGAGAACTTCCGACATTTCCAGATGGGCCACTGCGTCATAGTTCTTGTCAGCCATGGCATTACCCGACACATAATTGCCATGACCCGAAACGGTCATATAGTAAATGCTGAAAGGCTGCTTGTCGATGAACTGAGGTACGGTGAAATCGATCATTTCCAGATCGCTTTCCGGCCAGACTTCCTGCACGCCTTCTTCCATGCCGTTGCCAAGAGCCATGAAGGTGGAATAGCCTAAATTGCAGTGAGTCTTGTCACGGTCATAATAGGTGTGGGTACCGTTGTGGTAGGCAGCGGAGTGATAGCCAAGCCGCTGCAGCTGGTTGCCAAGGGTGAAATACATATTGTGACCGATGGTGTCCTGAATGCTGCTGACACCGTCGGTGGGGATCAGGCCGGTGATGTTGGCATATTCGCCGGTGGAGGTGCTGCCGCCCCAGGCCGGCTGATAGTATTCCTCAAAGACGATGCCCTTGTTGGCAAGGCGATAGAGGGTGGGGGTCAGTTCCGGGTCAATGATCTCCTTGGAGAATGCCTCCGCGGTGATAAAAATCAGGTTTTTGTCCTTGAACATACCGGTATACTGGTTTACCTTGTCTGCCTTCAGAGAAGCAACATAGGAATGAAGCTGAGCAACGGTATCGTTGTCTTCCTCTTCTGCCAGTGCAGCAAAGTCAATGGCCATTTCGTTGGTGGTTTTGGGAGTTTCTTCGGAAGAAGGTTCTTCGGTTGAAGGTTCTTCGGAAGGTTCAGGCGTTTCGGCAGGGTCAGGTTCTTCCACATCTTCCTCATCCGGTTCTTCAGGTACATCCTGAATCTGGAAGCTGATGTTATCGCTGCTCTTGCTTGAATTGGTCAGCTCCAGACGGAAGCCGGTGAGCAGGCCAAAGCTCTGGCAGGCGGCGTCAAAATTGTACTGCTCTTTGTAGCGGGGTTTGTCGGCAGAGACATTTACCGTGAAGGTACCAAGTCCGAAGAAAACAGCCGCAAGCAGGAAACAAAGGCCGCCCCGCAGCATGGTATTCCGATCAAAACCGCCGTGTGTCTTGCCAAACAGGGCATACAGCAGCGTCGGCAGAAGGAACAGAGCAATGATCCAGAATTCCTGGAAAATGAGGCTGAATACCGCACCACTGAACTCAGTCGCCACATTGCCGCCGGCAGCCAGGATGGACTCCAAGGTCATATAGGTCTGGAAGGTGATCTTCAGAAAATACTGCGTGGCAAACAGAGCACCTGTGACGGCAAGAAGAACACACATCAAGGGCCGCTTGCCCCGCCAGGGGCTGGTAAGCTCCGCAATGACAGCCAGGATCCCACCGTAACAAACGGAAAAACACAAAATAATAAGAAATCTGGCAAAAGTCATGGTGGTTTCTGTGAGCAGATGAAGCAGCAGTTCCATTGCAAACACAGTTACAACAAAGAACCACAGCTCTATGGATTGAAACAGGTTGATTTTCGGTTTTACGGTTTTTCTTGCTTTCATTTGGGATCTCCTGACTGGTATAAGCTTAATTCAAATAAAAACAGCCTTTCAGCTATGTCTTAATATGTGTTTTGGTGCAATCTGCAAAGTATATACATATATTAGTATAACACATTTGGGCGAAAAAGAGAATAACGAATTCAGAAAGATGGAAAATTTTCCACAAAGCTTCATCCCGGAAACGCAGCCTTCTGTATACCCACAAGAATTACTGCACCACTGTCACCCCAGTCGAAAGCTACTATAAAATCACCTGCAAAAAACGGAGGATTCCATTACTGAAATCCCCCGTCTCTCCCAAACACATATTCAGCTGTCCGGTTCTGTCCCCGTAAAAATCAGCGCATAAAAGGTCTGCCAAAAGAAAAGGACAATTTCCTTTTGGAAATTGTCCTTTTCTTTTGGTGCGCGAGGCGGGACTTGAACCCGCACGTCCGGAGTGGACACTAGAACCTGAATCTAGCGAGTCTACCAATTCCACCACTCGCGCAGCTTTGCGTCTCTCGACTGCGAAAATATGATACCACAAGGGAGCGGAATTGTCAACAGTTTTTTTCTTGTTTTTACATTCTTTCTCATTTCCAGCGGTAGATGCCGTCGGGAATGAATGGGCAGGTGGTGAACAGCGCCTTTGTCGCCGTCTCATACTCCTGGAAGCTGCCGGCTTTACGGATGGCCTTGAGGGCTTTTTCCGGGCGGTCGAACATACACGCAAGATAGCACCAGACCTCCCGCATTTTAAAGAGGGTGGGTTTCAGGCCGGGCATGGCATCCCGATATTGGGCATAGAGGCTGTCATGGAATTCCTGCACCTGAGAGAGGGTGGCCCACCGGCCGGTTTTGATATAGCCGACGAGACCGGGGTTTGCAACGATGCCCCTGCCCAACATGATGGCATCCACACTGGGATAGTCCTTTGCGATCTTTGCGGCATCCGACGGGGTGAAAACATCGCCGTTGTAGCACAGTGGCATTTTCGCCCGGGCCACTGCCTTTTCAAAGGCGGCAATGCGTACCTCGCCCCGGTACAGATCCTTTTGGATCCTCGGGTGGATGATCAGCTCACTGATGGGATAGCGGTTATAAAGCTCCAGCAGGGCGTCAAATTCTTCCTCCTCATGCAGACCGATGCGGGTCTTGATGGACACGGCAATGGGGCTGTGGGAGTAGATCTCGTCCAGCATTGGCTCTAAGATCTCCCGCTGACCCAGAAGGCCGCTGCCCTTCTTCTTTTTCACCACGGTGCCGGAGGGACAGCCCAGGTTCAGATTCACCTCCCGGTAGCCTACGGCAGACAGTTCTTTCGCTGCCCAGACAAACAGCTCCGCATTGTTGGTCAAAAGTTGGGGCACGAGGTTGAGCCCTGTGTTTCGCTCCGGATCGATCTCGCTCCACTGACGGGCGGTCAGACGGCGGTCCTGGGTGGGAGAGAGAAAGGGCGTATAATAGCGATCCAAAGGTGTGAAAAAGCGGTGAAAGGTGCTGCGGTAAATGGGTCCTGTAACACCCTCCATGGGTGCGAAATAATACTGCATATGATTGATTCCTTTTATTGATCAGACATCCAGCGCTTCAAAGGATTCCAGACCCTTTTTCACTTCCGGACGGTTGTCACCATGGCGGACAAAGAACATGGTGACGAAGGAGGCCAGCGAGAAGATCACCGCATAGGGGAACAGTACATTATAGCCCATATTGGTGATAAACCAGCCGGAGAGGATGGGGGTGACGATCTGCGCGGCCATGGAGAAGGTATAGTAATAGCCGGTGTATTTGCCCACATCTCCCGATTTACTCATCTCCACCACCATGGGGAAGGAGTTGACATTGATGGAGGCCCAGCCGATGCCCACAAGGGCGAACAGCACATACATCACAGCAGAGGGCTTGCGGATGGCGATGGCGATGGCATAGCAGGCGGCCATGAGAAGGATGCCGAACAAGATGGCCTTCTTGCGGCCGAGTCTGCCGGAGAGGATGCCCAGGGGCACAAAGGCGGCAATGGCAGCCACCGTGGCCACCAGAAGATACCCGGAGGAGGCACCAAGGTCCACATTCCAGATGGCGGCGCAGTAGCGGGAGAAGGCGGTGGTGACAGCATTGTAGGCGGTATACCACAGGAACACGGAAAGCAGGATCAGGATCAGGCTGCGGCGCACATCCCGGGGCAGCTTTCCGCCGGAGGACTGCGCTTCTTCCTCCTCTTCTTCACCCATTTCATCCTTTACGGTTGCAAGGAGCTTGTTCTCCTTCACGGCAAAGACCATGACCAGCACCGTCACCAGCATGAATCCGGCGATCACAAGGAAAATGGGCACAAAGCTCTGATCCTTGGCATAGACCTTGGTGCCGTCCGCAGCCTTCTCGCTGCGCAGCAGGATCATCATCATGACGGTGGCGAAAATGCCGCCCAGATAGCCCACCAGATTGATGATGGCATTGGCCTTGGAACGCAGCGGCTTGGGGGTCACATCCGGCATATAGGCCACCGCGGGAGAGCGGTAGATGCTCATGGCGATCAGCAGCAGCATCAGGCAGACGAAGAAACCGATAAAATTCACGGTATTTTCAAAATAAGCAAGGAAGCACATCAGGATGACGGCGTCAACAGTGCCGTAGAGGATGTAAGGCGTGCGCTTTCCAAGGCGGGAATGGGTGCGGTCAGACAGGGCGCCGAACAGGGGCAGCATGAATACTGCCAGCACATTGTCGATGGCCATGACACTGTTGGCGGTCAGGGTGGTAAGACCAAAAACATTTTCCAGGATGTAGGGAATGACCTGATCGTAGAACTGCCAGAAGGCCAAAATCGACATAAAGGCCAGACCGATGAGCACGGTGCGCTTGTTATTGAGTTTCATAAGCGTTCCTCTCTTTCTTCTCTTTCTGTTAGTATACAGTCTGAGAGGTGGAGGTTTCAAGAGTAACTGCAAAAATCTGACAATTTTTCACAGTCAACCGGATTTGACTTTTATTTTTCCTTCCTGTAAAATGAAAAGTAAAAGGAGGGGTGTGCCGTGAAGACGATTCCCGCTTTGCCGGAGGCGCTGCCCCGGCTGTTAAAAGAATGGTACGAGAAAAATGCCAGAGATCTGCCCTGGCGGCATGACCGGGAGCCTTACCACATCTGGCTTTCGGAGATCATGCTGCAGCAGACCCGAGTGGAGGCGGTGAAGGGCTATTATACCCGCTTTTTAGAAAGCTGCCCCACCATTGCGGCATTGGCAGAGGCTCCTCCCGAACTTGTACAGAAGCTGTGGGAGGGCCTTGGCTACTATTCCAGAGTGCGGAATCTGCAGGCCGCCGCGCAGAAGATCATGGCGGAGCATGATGGCGAATTTCCCAAGGATTATGATGCTGTGCGTGCCCTGCCGGGCATCGGTCCTTATACCGCAGGAGCCATTATGAGCATCGCCTATGATGCCCCCACCCCGGCGGTGGACGGCAATGTGCTGCGGGTACTGACCCGTCTGCTGGCATGGGATGCCTCCATCAGTCAGGAGAAGACAAAGCGGGCGGCAGAAGCTGCCCTGAAGGAAATTTATCCCCCTGAGGCCGGGATGTTTACCCAGAGCCTTATGGAATTGGGCGCTACGGTATGCCTGCCCAATGGGGAACCAAAGTGCAGCGAATGCCCCTTGAAAGCGCTGTGCCGCGCAGGACAGGAGGGTACATGGCAGCAGTATCCTGTGAAGGAGCGAAAGAAAGATCGCAGAATAGAAGACCGCACGGTACTGGTGCTTCGCTGTGACGGCCATCAGGCGGTGCGAAAGCGCCCGAAAAAGGGGCTGTTGGCAGACCTCTGGGAATATCCCAATGTGGAGGGTACTTTGAGCGCAGCCGAAGCCTTGACCTTGGCAGAGCAATGGGGCTGTGAGCCTGCAAGCCTTACCATGCAGCTTGACCGGGTGCATATCTTCACCCATGTGCAGTGGAATCTGCGCTGCTATTATATCGAATGCAGAAAAATGACGCCGGAATTCACATGGGCAAGCGCACAGATGCTGAAAAGTGAGATCGCCCTGCCCACCGCCTTTCGTATGTTCTTCCTCGAGTAGATAGAAAAGAGGTAACTCTATGTCCGAACAATTAAAATATCCTGTGCTGCTGGTACACGGCATGGGCTTCCGTGATTATAAGCATCTTGGCTACTGGGGCCGCATTCCCAATGCCCTGCGGGAAATGGGCTGCCAGGTGTTCTTCGGCGGGCAGGACAGCAATGCCGATATCGAGACCAACGGCAAGCATCTGGCAAGGCGGATCGCAGAAATTCTTGCGGAAACAGGCAGCGAAAAGGTAAACATCATTGCCCATTCCAAGGGCGGTCTGGACAGCCGCTACGCCATATCCATTGCCGGGGCGGGAGATATGGTAGCTTCCCTCACCACCGTGGCTACGCCCCATCACGGCTCCAAAACCGTGGATCTGCTGATGAAGTTCCCTGACCCCATCATCCGCTTCGTTGGTTGGTGTACGGACATCATGTTCCGCATCATGGGGGACAAAAAGCCGAATTCCTATGCGGTGTTCCGCTGCTTCACCACCGCAGCGGCAGAGGAATTCAACGCCAATACGCCGGATCTGGAGGGTGTTGTCTACCAGAGCTATGCCTGCGTGATGAAAAGCCCTACCGGCGACTTTTTCCTGTGGCTGCCCAATTTGGTAGTCGGTTGGATAGAAGGAGAAAACGACGGCCTGCTGACGCCGGAGGCGGTGAAATGGGGTAATTTCCGCGGCATCCTTCGGGGTGCCGGACGAAGAGGCGTCTCCCACTGCGATGAGATCGATCTGCGAAGAAGACCATTGTGCAAAAAGGCGGGAGAAGGGCTCCGGGATATCGTGGAGTTCTACCGTTCGGTCATCGCTGATCTGGCGTCGCAGGGTTTTTGAGTGCGATAGAAAATCATCGCAAAACTGCGAAATCTATGTTATTTTAGGTATATTTTTGCTTAAAATTTGCTATAAGAATAGAATTTCCGCTTATTCAGTTTTATTTAAATTGTAATTAATGTAGGCGTACTATGATAGAATCACATTAAAAAAATAGGAGATGTTGAATGCCATGAAGTTATTGCTTGCAGAGGATGAACGCTCCTTATCCAGAGCGATTGTCCGAATCTTAGAAAAGAATCACTACTCCACCGATGCCGTGTACAATGGCGAGGATGCCCTGCATTATCTCATGTCCGGCGATTATGACGGTGCAATTCTCGACATCATGATGCCCAAGGCAGACGGTATCAGTGTCCTCAAGACCATCCGTGCCAGAGGTGTGCAGACTCCCGTTCTGATCCTGACCGCCAAGGCCGGAATTGATGATAAGGTCCTTGGTCTGGACAGCGGTGCCAACGATTATCTGACCAAGCCTTTTGATACGCAGGAGCTGCTGGCCAGAATCCGTGCCATGACCAGAAATTATATCTCTCAGGACTCCAAGCTGCAGTTCGGCAACATTACCCTGAACCGTGCAAACTTTGAGCTTTCCTCCCCCACCGGCAGCTTCCGTCTGGCGAAGAAGGAATTCCAGATGATGGAGCTTCTGATGTTCAATCCCAAGACGCTGATCTCCACGGAGCGGTTCATCGAAAAGATCTGGGGCTTTGACTCCGATACCGAGGTCAATGTGGTCTGGGTCTATATTTCCTACCTGCGCAAGAAGCTCACCGCACTGGATGCCAATGTTGCAATCAAGGTGGCAAGAAACGCCGGCTATCTTCTGGAGGAGATCAAATGAGCGAGAAACTGCAAAAAAGACTGGTCCGCACTTCCTTTCTTGCAGTTTTCATTGTTCTGGCTGTAATTCTTTTGGGTATGGCCATAGCAAACTATTCTCAGATCATCAGCAATTCCGATACAATGCTGAAAAACTTCTGGAATAATAAAAGCTTTTTCCGCTATGTGGATAAAGACGAGATTTCCAACAGTGAAAAAACACACTCATATTTTCTCTTCTTTTCTGTGATCGTGGATGAGCAGACCGGGGAGCTTTTACAGGCAACCCCCAATATGTCTGCGGAATTTGCAGAAAAAGCAGAAAGAATGGCAAAATTAGCTATATTGGATGAAGATAAGCGTGATTTTGTAGAAGGTTACCGTTATCTCAAAAATTCCGAATCTGAAGATACGGTCTGCATCATCTTTTTGGACTGCAGTGAAAAGCTTGTTGAATTCAGGAATTTTCTGTTTTTGGCCGGTTTGCTTGGTACCATCGCTGTAAGTGTGGCAGTGTTCATCATTCTTAAGTCCTACCATCGCGTTCTTACCACAATGGAGGAAAATAACCAGAAATATCGCCGCTATCTGCTTGATTCCGGCCATGAATTCAAGACACCCATTGCGATCATTCTTGCGGATGTGGATGTTCTGGACATGGAGTTGGAAAACAATGAGTGGGTCAGAGATATCCGCAAGCAGGCCAAACGGCTCGACAATCTGACCAGCGATCTTGGTTTGCTGGCGATGATGGAAAATGCCAATGAGCCTGTACAGATGATCGATATCCCCGTGTCGGATGTGATTGCGGAGGCCGCTTCCTCCTTTCAGATGGCTGCGGCAAGGCATCTGATCGATCTGAACCTTCGCATCCAGCCGATGATCTGTATGCGGGGAAATGATAAGAATATTTCGCAGCTGGTTGCCGTCCTGCTGGACAACGCGCTGAAGTATGCCCCCGAGGAAAGTGAGATCGTATTGCTTTTAGAGCAGACAGGCACGTCGATCCATCTTTCTGTGACCAACCGGACAAGTTTCCTCATTCCTGAAGAAAGTCTTGGGATGTTATTTGATCGATTCTATCGCATCCAAATCCCGGAAGACAATCCTCCCAAGGGTACGGGCATCGGCCTTTCCATTGCCAAGGCCATCGTCAATGCCCACAAGGGTAAGATCGTGGCACTGTCCCCGGAGGAAAAAGTATTTAAGATCGATATTACCTTCCCATTATAAGCAGACAGGGCGGATCGCTTATGCGATCCGCCCTGAAGTATTTCTATCACAGACCCTGCAGCGAGAAATCCGGGATGTAAGTTGTGCTGGCGCTCTCCAAGTCCTGGAAGAAGCCATCTCTGAGGCCGCACAGCTGCGCCCAGCTCAGTACGGCGGCATATTCCTCCTCCGTCACATGGCGGTCAAGGGGCGGCTGAAGGCCCGGCATGGGCACATACTGCCCCATGATGGATACCATTGCCCCATGCTTCACCGCCACCTCTGCCAGCCATTCCACCGCAGCAAGAGAATTCTCCACATAACCCGGCAGAACCAGATGGCGCACCAGTGTGCCCCGCCGCAGTTCGCCGTCCACGATCTCACAGGGGCCGGTCTGCCGCAGCATTTCAAGAATGGCGGCCCGGGCAATCTCCGGGTAGTTCGGCGCGGCGCTGAGTTTTCCCGCCAAAGCAGCATCGGCATACTTGTAGTCCGGCAGATACACATCCACCTTTCCCTCTAATTCCCGGAGGATCTCCACCCGCTCATAGCCGCCGCAGTTGTACACCACCGGCACAGGCAGCTTCGGCTCCAGTGCCTCGATAATCGTGGGCAGGAACTGGGTCGGGGTCACTAAATTGATATTTTGGCAGCCATCGTCAATCAGTGTTTCAAAGATCTCCCGAAGACGGTCTGCTGTGATCTCTTTGCCCAGACCGCCGTGGCTGATGGGTTCGTTCTGGCAAAAGGCGCAGCCAAGGGTGCAGCCGGAGAAGAACACCGCCCCGCTGCCAAAGCTGCCGGAGATCACCGGCTCCTCCCAGTAATGGACCATGGCCCGGGCAGCGGATAACCGCGCCGGCATCCGGCAATATCCAAGCTGCCCTGCAGTTCTGTCAACGCCGCACTGCCTCGGACACAGCCGGCAGGAAGAATATGAGAGCATAGGATCCCTCCCCAAATACAAATCAGGTAGTTTTTATTATTTGTGGTTTACTATATCAAATAAGATAAAACTTTTCAATGATATATCGCTGCGCGATATGATATACGGCGTTGCCGCATGATATATTTGCTCCGCAAATATGATATAATATCCGTTCCTTCATATGCCGCAGGCATATATCATCGCACGAAGTGCGATATCATATCGAAGATATATCACCCGTTCCGACAGGAACGGATATCATTGAAAAAAACACCTTTTGTCTGGTAGACAAAAGGTGTTTTTTTCTGGTGGACGGTAACGGACTCGAACCGCTGACCTCCTGCACGTCAAGCAGATGCTCTACCAGCTGAGCTAACCGTCCAGAGCGAGATTATTATAGCAGCGGAATGGCAATTTGTCAAGCATTTTGTAATATTTTTTCTGAGAGTTTTCGTTTCCTGTCATCTTGTCTGAAAATGATGGTTATGCTATAATTCATACAAAACAAAACACCATTCAGAAAGGATCCTCTTCGTGAACGACAACAAAGAAATGCTCGGCACTGCGCCGATCGGAAAACTTCTGTTCAAGTTGGCGGTACCCACGGTGGTTGCCCAGTTGATCAACATGCTGTATAACATTGTGGACCGGATCTACATCGGCCATATCCCAGGGGATGGCAGTCTTGCCCTGACCGGCGTGGGTGTATGCATGCCCATCATTATGATCATCTCCGCATTCGCTTCCCTGATCGGTTCCGGCGGTGCGCCAAGGGCCTCCATTTCTATGGGTAAGGGTGACAACCGATCTGCTGAAAAGATCCTGGGCGGCTGCTTTACACTGCAGCTTGTTATCTCCGCCGTTTTAACGACTGTACTGCTGCTTTGGAATGAAGATCTGTTGCTGCTGTTCGGTGCCAGCACAAATACCATCGGCTACGCCACTGCCTATATGAACATTTACGCCCTTGGCACGGTGTTTGTTCAGCTGACCCTTGGTATGGGCGCATTCATCACCGCGCAGGGGTTTACCAATGTAAGTATGATGACGGTGCTCATCGGTGCGATCACCAATATCATTCTGGATCCCATTTTTATCTTTGCCCTGGATATGGGGGTAAAGGGTGCTGCCCTTGCTACCATTCTCTCTCAGGCGATCTCCTGCGTATGGGTCCTTTGCTTCCTCTGCGGAAAAAAGACTTTTCTGAAGCTTCAAAAGGAAACTATGAAGATAGACGGCAAACTGGTATTCCCCTGCATTGCCCTTGGACTTTCCACCTTTATCATGCAGAGCAGTGAAAGTGTGATCTCCGTTTGCTTCAATGCTTCCCTTCTGGCATACGGCGGCGATATCGCGGTGGGCGCGATGACCATCCTCACCAGTGTGATGCAGTTTGCAATGCTTCCCATGCAGGGGATCGCACAGGGTGCGCAGCCTATCGCCAGCTACAACTTCGGCGCAAGAAATGCAAACCGTGTAAAAAAGACCTTCAAGCTGCTGCTTACAGCCTGCCTTATTTATTCTTTTGTGCTTTGGGGCGCGATCATGCTGTTCCCGGAGGTCTTTGCCGGGATCTTCACGCCTGACACAGAGCTTATCATATTCACCGCAAAGGCCCTTCGCATCTATTGCGGTGTTCTGTGCATTTTCGGTATTCAGATCGCCTGCCAGATGACCTTTGTTTCCATCGGCAATGCGCCTTGCTCCATTATTGTGGCTGTTGTGCGAAAGTTCGTCCTGCTTCTTCCTCTGATCTACCTGATGCCCAATTTGGTCCCGGATAAAACCATGGGCGTTTACCTGGCAGAACCGGTGGCGGACATTGTTGCAGTGACTTTCACAACGATCCTGTTTTCTGTGCAGTTTAAAAAGTCGCTCAAGTTCTGATATAGTTGATACAACGGCAGAGGTGTCAGTATGTCTTCCTATTATTACATCAATGCTTTGCAAAAGCACCACTTTATCATAACTCCGGAAGAACTCCGCTTGGTTTTGCAAAGCTGCCACCATGTGTCGTCGAACGGGGTCGCAAGAACTTATACAGAAAGTGACCCTGATGAGTTTTTTCGCACATATGAAAAACTGTACGAAAAAATGAGAAACGGCGATCGTCTGATTTGGCAGCAGGATCATCAGATCGCAGCATTTTCAACCGGGATTACGAAGCATCCGGAAAACTGCCGCTATGAGGCAGCGCAAAGGAGATCCCTTCCTAATTTTCTGGAGCCTTGCGTTATGATCGACACATTTTGTTTCTTTTTGTATCGTGACTCCCTTTCTGTCAGCTTTTCGCCCACCCAATTTCCTGAAAATGTGATGGGCTTATGCCTATTCTTCCCAAAAACAGTAGAATATACCCAAGAAAACGAGAAACATGGTTTGGGTATCGTTTCATGCGAAGCGCTGGATGATTATGATACATACCAGCATATCCTTTCAGAAATCAAGAGCATTACAAAGCCATTGAAACTTCAGATCGGAGAAAAAACACACCGCAGTAAGGTACGCATCAGCCGACAGGCCAAAGCAGAGCTTGCCAATGCGTATTTTATCACAAGTCACAAGGCACAGCTTCTGTAAGAAATTCACCCCTTGACTCGATTCTGCTTTTGTGGGATAGTAAACTTATAAATGACACAAGAGAAAGGAACATCCCTATGAAAAAGAGCATCCTGAAGAAAATACTTGCCCTCATGATGACAGCTGCCCTGCTTCTGTTGTGCGGCTGCGCCTCCATTGAGGAAGGCGGGGCAGTGCTGGATGAAAAATTGGAGCAGTTTATGGCCTGTATCGAGGCAAACGACAAAGAGGGCGTGGCAGAGCTTGCCTACAATCTGGAATTTGGCGATAATTTGAAGGATGTATTTGATGACCTTTCTGCCTATTGGCCTGCCAAGGCAGGGGATACCTATACCCGGCAGTCCTTCCATGTGACCATCCGGAACGAGGCAAAGATCTATCAGGGTCAATATCTTGTGGCGTCCGCCGGTGAAAGCTATGTGGTGGACATCGCCTATGTAGAGGATGACAACGGCGCAGGTATCACCATGCTCTATGCCAATCTGAGCGAAGATCTGGCTGCGGCAACCACCCCCACCGGCACCTTACAGACCGCAGCGGAAAACAGTTTCCTCCAGTGGTGCTTCCTTGTCCTCTGGCTGATCTTCATCGGCTTTGCCGTCTTTACCATCGTGGATATCATTCGGAAAAAGCCCCGGCTTTATGGCCTTTGGATCGCCGCCGCTGTGGTGTTCCTGTCCGTGAGCCTGCAGATTTCCGACTCCAATCTGAGATTCAACTGGGTAATTGCCATTCTGAACCGGAGCCGGTGGCTCAAATACCCGGACGGCACCAATATCTTTTCCCTCGGACTGCCCGTCGGCGCCATTGTGTACTGGTGTATGCGCGGCAGCCTGCTGCGCCAAAAGAAGGCCAGAGAAGCAGCGCAAGCTGCCTATTATGCCCAGTTCCAGCCGACCGCACCGCAGGAACAGAGCTTCCAAGCTCCGGAAGCTCCTGCCGATGAGATTTCTGCTGCGGAACACCCCCCGGTAGAAGAAACAGCTTCAGATAATTAAAAGCGTAAAGCATTTATACTCCGTTTTTTTATTTGTGATCTATTTTTGGTTCAGAATTCGGAGATTTTGGACATTTTTTATCGTTACATTGAATACAGCTGTTAGTAGAATCCATTTCAAAACAGCACATCATATATCCACACTCATCACAACAACATTCAATACGATCGTCTAAACCATTTCCCGGACAGTCTTTTCCTTCATTACCAGGAATCAATACAACCCCTGAAACATCAATAATCATTCCCCCACCCCATTCACACATATAGACTTTCACATTATATATCGTGATAGTCTATATGTAAAGAGCAAAACTAAGATATTATCTCATCAAAACATATGTGATGGAGAAGTATCTAATGATTAAACTCAATGTACTAAAATTGTTGCAGGAACAGGGAAAAACAAAGTATTGGCTGTACAAACAGTTGGGCATGAGTTATCAAAATTTCAACAAAATGGTCAACAATCAAACAAAATCCATTCAATATGAGAACATCGAGACCATGTGCCTCCTGCTGAATTGCACACCAAATGATCTTCTTGTTTTCTCCGAAGAAGATAAAATCTGAATCCACTGTACAAATATCCGTAATCCAATGTATTCTAATAAAAAAGGTTGTCTTACCCTTTGGTAAGGCAACCTTTTATTGCTTATTCTTCTTTTTTTGCCCCATCCGGCTGCTTGACGCTGGCCTTGCGGGAGCTGCGGCGGTGGTGGCGTCTGGGTTTTTGGGCGAGGGCTTCATATGCCTTCGCGGCTTCCGAAGCGCCCTCGTAGATCAGACGGCTGACCCGCAGGGTACCGTCCGCTTCCTCACTCAGGCGGATGCGAATGAGATATTTTCCATGCTCCGGGCAGGTGGCCATGGTCATATAGCGTCTGCCCTGCTGGGGATACCAGCGGCTGGATTTCATGGCTTTGCCGCATTCCGGGCAACGGTTCTCTCTGCCCGCCATGTCGCCGATGGCTTTGTCCTTGTCGGGATAGCCGTGGAACACCCGGCGGTCGAGGCATCCCTCCGGCTGTGCGCCGTGGAAGCCGTTCTCATGCTGCCGCAGTGCCGTTTCGTATTCCCTGCAGCCTCTGGCAAGCTCCAGTGTAGCACAAACCTGTGCGGTATGGTAGGCATCGCCCAGGGCATCATGGGCGGGGCGGGTAGCGGCAATGCCGCAAAGCTCCATGGCTGTCTTCAGGGCCTTCTGGGCATTGCTTCCGTCGGTCTGCGCATTGAAGATCATCTGTGCATTATACCAGCGGGAGATCCAATCCGTCGCAAAGCCGAAAAGCATCAGATTTTCCCGCATAATGGTGAGATCGTCAAATCCCCATGTCAGGAAGGTGCAATCCTCCCCGCACCAGGCGCGGAATTTTTCCATTGCCTCGGGAAAGCCAACACCCTCTGCCTTGAGGCGGGATTCCTTGATGCCCGTCAGGCTGCTGACCCGCTTATTGAGTCTGCGGTAATACTTGGGACGAATCAAAATCTGAAACTCGTCCTGCAGGCTCTGATCCTCTCCCATCCGTACCGCGCCGATCTGAATGATCTCCCCGTGGATCGACACCGGGAGCACCTTCTGTGCCGAGGGAGAACCCGGCCAGGGCTGATTCCATTCCAAGTCAAGAATAATATATTGCATAAGTGTTGGGCCTTCCATCTGTTGCATCGTTTTATGCTATGTTACCACACAACCGGCCATCGTGCAACAATAGTTTCCCCAAAAGCGCAACTTTGGCGTTCCTGATGCATAGATTAGGGAAACGAAGAAAGGCGGCGATGCAATGGCATTCTTGTTTCTGAGTCCCTCCACACAGGAGTATAATCCCTATGTCACCACGGGAAACGAGGAATACTGGATGAATCTGCTGGCGGATGAGATGACCCCCTATCTGGAGGCCAGCGGCATCAATGTGACGAGGAACGATCCGGGCGGTACGGTTGGGGCATCCGTCCGGGCATCCAATGCAGGAAACTATGACTTCCATCTGGCGCTGCACTCCAATGCCGCTCCGGAATCCCTGAGCGGTCAGCTTCGTGGGGTAGATATCTACTATTTCCCCGGCAGTACACAGGCGCTGCGCATGGCCAATATCATTGTTGACAACATAAAGCCCATTTATCCCCTGCCCGACCGGGTGAGAACCGTGGCATCCAATGCCCTTTACGAGCTTCGCAACACCCGTGCTCCTGCGGTACTTGGAGAATTTGGCTACCATGATAATGTGGAGGATGCCACATGGCTTCAGAACAATCTGACCGCCATCGCCCGGGCGCTGGCTCTGAGCGTGACGGAATATTTTGGCCTGCCCTTCCTCTCCCCCGGAGAAATCCGTCAGGGCACGGTGCAGACCGTGTCAGGCCCTCTGAATCTCAGAGGTGCTCCATCCTCCGCAGGACAAATCATCGCCCGCATTCCCAATGCCAGTGCCGTGGATGTGCTGAACAGCTACAACGGCTGGTATGTGGTGCGCTACGGTGACCTGGTGGGCTATGCCTTAGGCGAGTACCTCCGCATCCCCTGACACCGTCTGCTCCCGGGGCAGCAGTTCAAAGGAGGAAAACACCCGGTTGATGCATTCATTATATTCCCTGCCCAATCCCTCTTTCAGGCTGAAGCACAGGGCATAGCAATAGTCCCCTTCACGCAACACCTTGGCACGGCAGACCATCTGCCCCTGTTCCCCGGCGCAGCTCCATGCAAACTGGCAGGCCTCTCTGTCCCCTTCTTCTCCGTTCAAACGAATCTGTGGTTGGGCAAAGCCTGACAGTGTATACACTGCAGCATCCAATCCGTCCGTCACCAGCGTACGGGTACAGATGGTATAGGCACCGTCTGCCGCCTCATAAAGGCAGCCTTCGGCATTCTTCGCCAACTCTCGGGCATCTGAAGGAAGTGTCAGGGCAATGTCATAGGGCGCTTCCTCCACGGCGCAGACCGGGAAAACATCCGACACCGTCTCATAGACCACAGGCTGCCCTGCCCCGCAGCCTGCGATCATCGCCAAAAGCACACCCATCCATAGTCCCCTTCGCATCCAGATCCCTCCGCAAACACATAATGCCGCGACATCCCGCGGCACTGGCATTGTATGAAAAAAAGCCAGCCTGTATGACAAAACGCAGCGAATGCGGCTTCCTTTTGAAGCGCTTCGCTGCGTTGTGTTCCATTATGTAATGCCCGCCATGGTATAAAGGGGCGGATGCTCCTTATATGGCTGGGGAAGATAATGGATGGAGCGGATCTTCTTGCCGCTGACGCCGTATTTGGGATGATAGCCAAACAGGTTTACATAAGACAGGAGGTCATTTTTCTCCTTTTCCATCGCCCGCAGAAGCTGTACTGTAGCCATGGCATCATCCACCGCACGGTGGCTGTTTACCGCCTCCGTCAGCTGGTAGGCTTCAATGGCATTTTCCAGCCGGTGGGGATAGGGTCTGCGATCCCGGTACACCGTCAGAGCATCGAGATACTTTGCCTGCCGCAGGCACTCTGTGCAGCCATAGCGGGCAAGAAGATAATAGACAAAGTTCAGGTCAAACTGAGCATTGTAGGCGACCACCAGCATCTGCGGGCCTGTGAGCAGATCACGAAGCTGCTTTGCCGCCAGTTCCCGGTCAATGCCCTCCGCTTTCAGCATGGCATCGGTGATGCCGGTAAGCTGCTCGATCTGCGGCGGCAAGGCTTTGTCCGGTGGCAGAGAGATGAGGCAGCTCAGTTCTCCATCCGGGGCATACCCCATGCCATCCCGGCGCAACCGTACCGCACCCAGCTCGATGATCTCATCGCGCTGCATGGAAAGGCCGGTGGTCTCGGTATCGAACACCACCACCGTCTCAAATTGGGAAAAGAGGCTGTTCATAGTTATCCCTCCACCGGACGGTCACTGGGTTTTCTTCTCAGATTTGAAGCGGAACTTTGCTTCCTCTCCCCGCAAAAGGCGGCGAATATTACTGCGGTGCAGGAATACCACCAGTACGCAGATGAAGAAGCACAGGATATGCTCTGCGCCAAAGGCAGGATGCAGCAGCCAGTAAGCCCAGGGATATACCAGTGCTGAAACCACGGAGCAGGCAGAAACCCGTTTCGTCAGGAAAAAGACGAGGAAAAACACGGCAAACAGGATCAGGAAGAACCGCCAATCCAGCAAAAGCCCGATGCAGGCGGAAACCGCCACACCCTTGCCGCCACGGAACTTAAAGAACACCGGCCAGCTATGCCCGATGACACAGCCCGCACAGGCGAGAACAAGCCCCATCCGACCTGCCAGAAGCTGGCCGATCACACCTGCCGCCACCGTTTTGAGCATATCGCCCAGAAGGGTCAGCACCCCCGCCCGGGCACCGAAAACCCGTGCAATATTGGTGGCGCCGGCATTGCCACTGCCATGCTGACGCACATCCGCATGCAGAACATAGGTGGACAGGATCACAGAAATGCTGACTGATCCCAAAAGATAACCGATCAGCGCAGAAAGGAAGTAAAATACCGTCATTGATATGCCTCCGGACGGGAAGGAAATGAATTACTTATTGAAGAACAGAACACCAAGGCAGTTGGGGCCGCAGTGGCTGGAAATGGTGCAGCCTGCGGTGGTCTGCAGAACTTCGGCAAAGGGAGCGCACTCCTGCACCCAAGCCTGTACCCGATCCACTCTTGCCTGATCCATGCCGGAATGGGTGATGAAGATCCGGCGAAGATCCAGGGTGTCCACCTCCGCAAGGCGGTCCTTGATGTACTTTTCAAGGCACTTATCCAGACTGCCGCGGTACTTCTTTCCCACTTTCATGCTGCCGTCACGCACTTCGATGCAGGGCTTGAGGCTCAGCAGGTTAGCACCCAGAGCCGCCACCGCGCTGCAGCGGCCGCCCTTGCGAAGATATTCCAGCGTATCGAGAATAAAGCTGACATTCAGCTTCTTTTTCATCTCATTCAGTTCTGCCACAATAACCTCGGAGCCTGATCGCCCTTTGCCATGATGGCAGCTTCCAGCACCAGCTGACCGATACCGGTGGAAAGATTCTCGGCATCCACCACATATACACCGCCCACATCTTCTGCCGCAATGCAGGCATTCTGATAGCTGGAAGACATGGATGCGCTGATGGTAAAATGGATCACACTCTCATGCTCCTGACGCAGGCGGCTGAAGAACCGGGAATAGTCCTCCACATTCACCGCAGCGGTGCTGCACATGCTGCCGCCGGCGGACACATGGGCGAAAATATCCTGCGCGGTAATATCCACACCGTCCTGATAAGAAACGCCATCCTTATTCACATAAAGGGGAATGATCTCAATATCATACTGCTGCACAAGTTCCTTCGTCAGATCGCAGGTGCTGTCGGCACTGATCTTAATTCTCATAGGGTAGTCCTCCTGTTAATTCTTCATATGCCATTTCATAAAGTCAAAATACTATAAGTAGTTATACCATATTGTAACCTTTTTATAAAAAAAGTCAATCCCCTATGCCAAGCAGGGTTCTGTCCGGTTTTTGGGACAGCAATTTCGTTATTATGAATACAGATAAACGAAAGGAGCCGGTATTATGAATCAGATGATCGATCTTTGTCCATATCTTCCCACGGAGCGCCTTGCCATGGAGCAGGCAAACACAAAACCCAGAACCAGTTTTCAGACCCTCATGATGGCTGCGGAGGCCATCGTCACTGCCGTGATCGGTGTGAGCATACTGGTGGGCATCGCGGCATTTCTTCTGATGCTGTGAGAGCATCGACAGATACGATCTCACCCTGCCGGGTATAGAGATAGCTATCCCAGAAAGGAAGCATATTCAGGCAATTTTGGGCCGACGCACAATATGCCCCCGCGTTATGAATGGCCACCACGGTACCGGGGGAAACCGCAGGAAGCATGGCTTTGTCACTGAAGCGGTCGCGGGAATCGGCGCTGCAGCCGTAGACGGTCCAAACCTGTCTTCCCCTGCGGCTGCAGTTGCCCACTACGGAAATATGGGGCCGTTCCCGATGCTCCGTCAGCCACGGCAGAGCCGATGCACTGGCATCTAAAATCATGTATGGTCGGGAGCGCTCCCTCACCTCTGCCACACGGCAGACCAGAATGCCATGGCGCTGCAGAGCATATCGTCCCAGTTCCGTGTAGATCGCAGGGCCTTCCCTGTTTGGAAATGCTGCCCGGAAGCGATCCCGGATCAAGGTGCCGATCCGGGGCAGATTCTGATTCCTTCCAATGCCGCCGCCAATGTCGCAGCAGCTGACTTCGATACCCAGCCGGTTTCGCAGCTCCGCTGCCAAGGAGAACAAAAAGTCTGCCACGGCAGGATAATAGGCTTCATTTCCGGCATTTGAAGCAAGCCGGCAGTGCAGTCCGATCTCCTTTGCTCCCAGTGCGGACAGCCGCGCAGCAGCCTCAAGAAGCTGTGCGTGGTTCATGCCGGATTTCCCTTTGTCGGTATGTTCCGCAAAGCCAGGCCCGTAGCTGAACCGCTCCGGGCAAACCCGAAGCAGGCAGCGTTTGGGCAGCTGATCGGCCAGTTTCCCGATCTGACCGGGTGCATCAAAGATCACACCGCAGCCAAGCTGCTTTGCCAACAACACCGCCTGATCCGTCATAGCCGGGGTATGGAAGAGGAGCTCCTCCCCGGCAAAACCACAGCGGCAGGCATGACGCAGTTCCTGCTCACTTTGTGCCAGAATGCCAAAGCCTTCCTCCCGCAGGATCTGCAGCACCGCAGTTGAGGTGTTCGCCATCAACGGAAACCAGGGCCTGTGTCCCCGGTTCCAGAGGAAGCTGCCTTGAATGGTACGGGCGGCCTTGCGAATGCCATCCTCATCGTAGAGAAAGAAAGGCGCAGGTATCTGCGCAGCAAAGTGAAGCAGCGTCTGCTGGGGCAGGAAAAGTCGGTCCGGGCGATGGAGATTTCCATAGGCCATGGAATGTCACCTCATTCCTTCCTTTTCTTGTGATCGAGGCTCAGTCCTGATGTGCAAAATCGCAGATCTTACCCTTCACCTGTCCGTCCGACAGTTCCATCACCCCATAGGTCACAAGACCGCGACCGCTGCAGCTTCCGGGGTTGCACATCCAAAGGCCGTTGTGCCAATCCAGCATGCTCTGATGGGTGTGGCCAAAGAGCAGCACATTGGCATTTTCCTCCCGGGCCGCATATTCTGCCCGCAACAGGCCGTATTTCACATGCAGGGTATGGCCGTGAGTCATATACAGGCGCACACCTTCCACATCTTTTATCAGCCGTACAGGCGCTGTGCCGTAATCGCAGTTGCCGCATACACTCCACAGAGGAATCTGAGGATAACGCTTTGCCAGCGCTATGGCATCGTGCTCATGGTCGCCCAAATGAACGATGCAATCGGGTTTTTCCCGCTCCACCGCAGCATACATATATTCCATTGTCTTATGAGAGTCCGATAAAATCAGCAGTTTCATTCGGTTCACCTTTTGCTTTTCGCTGCATATATTGGGGTAGCGGCCACTGCCGCTGAACTATATTATTATAGCAAACGAACGGTCAGGAGGCAACGAAATGTTTTCTAATGCTGCAAATAATTCAGGTTCTCTCCCCTTTTCTCAGGCAGATCTTGCCCGCGTTCTGGCATCGGCGGAAGGCCGTCAGCTTCTGGCGCTGCTTCGCCGGGACGGTGGCGGTGCACTACAGGAGGCAGCGCAGGCGGTGCAAAAGGGAGACTACGAAGCTGCTAAAGCTGTGCTTTCCCCTATGCTGCAAAATCCGGAGGCCGCAGAGCTTCTGGGCAGGCTGACAAAGAAGACGGAGTAAGGCATGGAGAATCTGGATGAAGCCTTGGGCAAGCTTCTGAGCGATCCCAATGCCATGGCCCAGGTGATGTCGCTGGCCCAGTCTCTTGGGGCAATGATGCCTCAGGAGACGCCTTCCCAGACACAGGAGACAGCCTTCCCCATACAGGGCCTTGAAAAGCTGATGCAAAGTGCCGGGGGAAACGGACGGCATACGGCGCTGTTTCAGGCCCTTGGGCCGTTTCTGTCGCCAAAGCGGCGAAAAAAATTGGAGCGGGCCCTACAAATCGGGCGGTTGTCCGGATTGGCAAGCCTTGCGCTGCAGCAGACCGATCGTGAGGAATAGAAGGAGCGTGAAACCATGTACAGCAGATTCACCCCCGGCCCCGATGGCACCTATCAGCGCAGGAAAGTCAGCAGCCCCCAGCCGCCCCATCGCAGCCCAACGCCGCCTCCGCCACCCCCACGGCCTGCGCCAACACCCGCGCCGCCTCCACCGCCGCCGGTACCCCAGACAAGACCACAGCCAACACCGCTGTCCCTGAAATCACGGCTGTTGCAGCTTCTTCCAAAGGGCCTGGATTTGGGGGATGTGCTGGTGCTCCTGATCCTTTTGCTGCTGCTCATCGACGATGAGGAGGATATGCAGACCATCCTGATCACGGCGGCGGCTTTTTTCCTGCTTTAGTACAAAACCTGATGTGTCGCCTGCTTTTTCAAATGTGATTATACCGCAGAAACTATCCTTATGAATGTAGGGGCATGCAATGCGTGCCCGGGTAACTGCTACGATTTCGCCGGTAGTTTCGATAGAAAGGAAATATTTGCTGCCGGGCGACCACTGGTCGCCCCTACATTCACAGATGCAAACGCTCTGTAATACACCAAGCTTTAAGCATATCGTTTTGAGCCAAAAAATGCGCCGTTCTCAAGGAACAGCGCATTTTTACATTGGTTGTACCAAAGTTAACCACCGGCTTTGCCGGTGGCAAAAAAATAGCTTATAGCGAGGAGTAAAGTAGACAAGAAAAAAGCTCCCCATT
>SVMC01000066.1 GCA_015067585.1 Oscillospiraceae bacterium | reverse complement strand
TGAAACATTGTACGTTCTGACGGTCAAGCGGTGCGGGTGAGGATCCAAGGAGAGGGCGCATGTAATTGCGGGAGCAATTTCTTAGCGCCTCTCCTTGGCCGGTTCTTTGGGTACTTTCTTATCGCCATAAGAAAGTACCGTATCCGGTTTGGAAAGAAAAACAGAACCGTAATATAGTTTGACGGTCTGTCTAACAGATGCTATACTGATGTCAGAAACAAAAGGAGGCCAAAAATATGGTTGTTCTGTATATCATTCTCGCAATCATCCTGATCCTTGCGGCAGTGCTTTTCCTCAATGCCACCCTGGCTTCTTCCAAGGCCAGAAAGCTGGTGGGCGATCACCCCACCTTCACCGAAGACCAGCTGAAAGTTTACGGCGAAACCTTCTCCCGGATGCTGCAGCCCGCCACCGTGTCCGTCAAGGACAGCCACGATGACACCGAATTTTCTAAGCTGCGCTCCGTTGTGGAAAAAGACTTCCCCCTGCTGCATGAAAAGGCAGAGCGTCAGATTCTGGCAGAAGACTGCTGGATGTATAAGATTCCCGGCAAGGATCAAACCCGCAATATTCTTCTCATGTCCCACCATGATGTGGTGAGCGCCGATACCGACTGGACTATGCCTGCCTTCGACGGCATCATCAAGGACGGCAAGGTCTACGGCCGCGGCGCTGCGGACACCAAGGGTTCTCTGTGCGCTATCCTCTTTGGCATGGAGGAAATGCTCCGGGAAGGCATTCAGCCTCCTGTGAATGTGTACATCGTATCCTCCCACAACGAGGAACTGGGCGGCAACGGCATGGCCGCCACCCTGGAATACTGCCAGAAAAATAATATCACCTTCGAAGTGATTCTGGACGAAGGCGGCGCCATCGTGGAGCCTCCTCTGGCAGGTATGGACTGCGAAATGTGCGCCATGGTGGCCGTCCATGAAAAAGGCCGTTTAAAGCTGAAGTGCACAGTCAAAAATGAAAGCAGCCATGTGAGCCTGACTGCCTTCAAGGGTAACCCCGTGGAGCGGATGTCCCAGTTCATCCAGGAAATCACCACAAAGAATGTCTTCATCCGCCGTCTGCATCCCGAGACCAGAGGTCTCTTTACCGGTCTTGCCCCCTACTGCAAGCTGCCCATGAAGCTGCTGCTTTCCAATCTGTGGCTCTTCGGAGGCCTTCTCACCAAGGTTCTGCCCAAGCTCAACGCCACCGCCGGTGGTATGGTAGGCACCACCTGCAATTTCCAGACCATCGAAGGCAGTGTGAACAGCAAGGAGTGCACTGCCTCCGTCATGCTGCGTAACATCAATGAGGAAGATCTGAAAGCTGACTACGCCGCTTTCAAGGCCGTGGCGGACAAGTACGGCATCACCCTGGAGACCGAGCGGGATGAGTACTACGCGCCTGCGGACATGTCCTCTCCTGCCTATGCCTACACCATGGACTGCCTTGCCAAGGTGTTCCCCCGCTTCCCTGCCGCGCCCTATATCCTGCCTGCAGGCACCGATGCCTGGCGCTTGACTCCCGTTTGCAACTGCGTCCTGCGCTTTGCCCCCACCAGAATGTCCAAGCAGCAGCTGGGCAGCATCCACGCAGCCGACGAAAATTTGGACATTTCCGCCATTGGCGAAGCCGCCGCTTTCTACAAGTACTTTGCTGTCAATTACCGATAAAGGAGAATCCCATGCTTCAGGATCTGAGCTTTGGACATTTGGATAATCAGTATCACGAATCTTTCCCGCAAGGCAAAGATATTCTGCTGTGTATGCGTGGGGGCGATATTCTCATCCATCGGGATGAAGAGAATGTACTGACCCTTCCCACATGGCAGCAGGCAGAATCCGTCAGTCAGGATTGGAGTACCTGGGGCGGATTGAAAACCCAGTTTATCTTCTCCATGCAGGATCAGGACTACTATCTTTGGATGGGTGAAGCAGGCGAAATGCCCGGTTTTGCCTTTGAACCTGCCGCCACCCTCCGTCAGACCGTCAGTAAGGACATCTGCTTCGCCGCCATGACCGGCTGGCACCTGTTCACCTGGTACCGGAACAACCAGTACTGCGGCCGCTGCGGCAGCAAAACCGCGCATGACCATAAGGAACGGATGATGCGCTGCTTAAACTGCGGCAATACCATCTATCCCCGGATCGCCCCGGCTGCAATCATCGCCGTTACAGACGGTGACCGGTTGGTGCTAAGTAAATATGCAGGACGCGCCTATACCCGTTTTGCGTTGATCGCCGGCTTCCTCGAGATCGGCGAAACCGCGGAAGAAGGTGTTGCCCGGGAAGTGATGGAGGAAGTCGGTCTGAAAGTCAAGAACATCCGCTATTACAAGAGCCAGCCCTGGGGCATCGCAGGAAATCTCCTGTTGGGCTATTTTTGTGACCTGGACGGTGATGATACCATCTCCATCGATGAAAACGAGCTGTCAGAAGCCGGCTGGTATGACCGCCACAGCCTCCCCGCCAAGGACGACGGCATCAGCCTCACCCGGGAAATGATCCGTATCTTCT
>SVMC01000035.1 GCA_015067585.1 Oscillospiraceae bacterium | reverse complement strand
CAAACACAACGCTGTTCATAAGCATAAACAGCGCCATAAGCACAGCAAGGATTCTTTTCGTGTGTTTCATTACAATACCTCCTGTATAAAATAGTAGTTATATACATTTTATTTTACAAGACACAGAACCGTCCCCTGTCTTTCGTGTCCAAAGATATAGCAGGCTTAGATACCATAACATTTCTACCCTTGTTTTATGCTAAAATGCATGCGTACATGAAATAAATCATGACTATTTCAGTGGTTTCGAACCATCCCTGTCCTTTATGCTAAAATGCAAGCATACGTGACATAAATCAAGACTTTTTAAGCGATTTCGAGTTCTCCCCTGTCATTTATGTTTTTTCTCTTTTTTAAAAGCCCATGGGTAGTATTGTACCGATCCAGGAAATTGCTCGCCACGATATTCAAAGTTCAGATTTGGGAACTTGTCCCGTAATTCCTTTTCTAAACACGTTGTATGTCCCATGCAAAAAAAACGGTTTGATCGAAAAGCGAGATACAATGGATACAAATGCTTTGTCTCAAAGCCTTGGGGAAGCTCTTGCTTGGCAAATATAATATTCTTTATTCTCCTCTCTTCAGGATGTTTCGCATCACCTTTAAATGATGTAATGTAAACATAAGGAACATCGTCCCACAAATGGAATTTTTTTCTGTGAAAAACAGCCGTTACATAGAAGCCTGACTCCAATAATTCATAACACACGGTTGACATTGACAGCAGATGCGCAAATAACCACACACCTAAAAGCTTAAATATAAGATCAACCGAAAGCAATTTTTGGTCAAAGATAAATGGATCGACTACAAAACATAGAAAAATCCAGAACACAAGAAAGAATAACGAAAACCAAGCCATTCTCCTATTATACCTTATCGTCATCTATATCGCCTCCTTGCAGAATATCGACGTTGTGACGAGTATCGTCTCGCACGAGCATTTTTACTTGTCCGATATGATGCTTTCCTCCTTGAAGCAATATTCCCATTAATTGTTTTACCTATAATTGATAGTCCTTCAGAAAAAACACCGATTGTATAGCTAGTTATATAACTATCAGCAACCCCGCTCGAGGTTGTATTTAACGATGCATATGTTCCTAAAAATGTTGCGCCCGCAGATATTGCAGCATTTCCTTTGTTTCCACTATTTTCCATTTCCGAAAAATAGGAAATACCTGCATTGAAAGTAGAGATACCCAAATAACATAATTGTTTAATACCTTCACCTATTATCTTACCCGATGGTATGAGCATGCCCACGGCACAAATTCCACCTTGTACCGCCCCTATAGCAGCAGACATTGCAACTGACTTTAAATTGATCGGTTCTTGATTTATCAACGAATTTATAATTGATCCTCCTGCCCCAATTACAGCCCCTGCTATAACAGAGCCAAGGAATGCGGTCCAGAATTCGCCACCATCATCCTTACGGGCGATAGGATTATTTCCACAATACGCGTAGAGATTCAGACTGATAAAATCCCCATTAAAGACAGGGGACGGTTCTATGTCTTCTGAACTTTTCCACCCCAAACGAAGGGGTATTACCCATTTTATTGTCTTCCCCGTATTATTATTATACACCGCCTTTGTGCTCTTGTCAAATAGGTTGCGGCATCAGAAAAGCACCCTTGCAAGGCAGGAAGACCTGCCCCGCAAGGGTGCTTGGTTGTGATTTGGTAGAGGACATCCCCTGCCTTCCGGATTATCCAATCAGACTCCAAAGCTTTTCGAACAGCGGAAGCAGCTGATAGATGATGGGGGCAAAGAGGATGGCGGGCAGGTAATCCGCGACCTTGAGCTTTGTAACGCCCATGAGATTCAAGCCGATCATTACGATCAGCAGCGAGCCTGCACAGGTCATTTCGTTGATGGCTCCTGTGCTCATCAGCGGGGCGATCAGTCCTGAGAGCAGCACAAGTCCGCCCTGAATGACAAACACTGCCGCGGCAGAGAACAGCACGCCAATGCCAAGGCTGGAGGCCAGCATCATGGAGGAAACCAGATCCAGCATGGCCTTTGTGATAAGTACAGAATTATCTCCTGTCAGACCGGCCTGAATGGAGCCGGTCACGGTCATGGAGCCGACACAGAACAGAAGGGTGGCAGAGACCATGCCTTCCGCAATGGAGATATTGTCGCCTTCCTTGCGGAATCTATCCTCCACCTTCTGCGCGGCGCGGTTGATGGCTCCGTCGATATTGAGAAGGGTACCGACGATGGCACCCAGCACCACGGAAGCGATCAATATCAGCACATTTTCGCCGCAAAGGCTGCCGGAAATACCAATGTACAGGGTGCAGGCCCCCAAGCCGGTCATAGCCGCCTTGCTGACTCTTTCAGGGATGCCTTTTTTGAACAGCAAACCAACGGACGAACCGAGGATCACCGTGATGACATTTATGATAACGCCAAGCATAGCTTCCCTCCGGTCTTATTCTTCGGCTGCAAGCAGCTTTTCCGCGATGACCTCCACCTCCACCAGCGCACCCTTGGGAAGCGCTTTTACCGCAACGCAGCTTCTGGCGGGTTTTTCGGTGAAATATTGGGCATAAACCCCGTTAAATTCGGAAAAATCCGCCATATCCGCAAGGTAGCACACGGTCTTCACAACACTCGTAAGGGATCCTCCGGCGGCGGTCAATACTGCCTCAAGATTTTTGCACACACGATGGCTCTGTTCTGTGACATTTTCTCCTACAAGGACACCTGTTTCGGGATCGAGAGCGATCTGCCCGGAGGTGAAAATGAGATCACCCACCACCATTGCCTGAGAGTAAGGCCCAATCGCTGCCGGGGCCAGACTGGTTTCCACTTTATTGCCCATATTTTCATTCCTTTCATAAGCAACTGAACTGTATAAATTTATGATGTATTTTACTGCTTTAAATCAATGATGTCAAGGGCTGTCATGGAATTATACCAGGATGAATAGACAATGGTTTTCCCTTGCTTTTTTGAGAAGATATTGGTATGATGGAGGCAAGTCAAGAAAGGAGACATTACCTATGAAAAAACGTTTGATCGCGCTGCTTCTGGCACTGGTTTTGATTGCCGGTATGGTGCCTTCTGTTTCCGCTGCGGTGGAATACTCCGGCTCCTGCGGCCTTGATCTGAGCTGGACGCTGGATCCCGTCACTGGTGTTCTGCATATCACCGGCACCGGCCCCATGGTGGACTACAGCCAGAATTATGAACCTTGGCATAAATTCAATGACAAGTACACCAAAGTCATCGTAGATTACGGCTGCACCCACATCGGAGACTGGGCCTTTGGCTTCAGCGAGAATCTGCAGTCTGTCAGCCTGCCCAACTCTGTGAAAAGCATTGGCACCTGTGCGCTTTACTCGAACCATAAGCTGATCTCATGTCCGTTGCCGGATTATCTGGAGAGCATTGACGAAAGAGCCTTCTATGATTGCAGACGGATGCAGGGCCTTGATTTGCCTGCTACACTGACCTCAATTGGCAAGAGCGCATTTAGCAACTGCGATGCGATTACGGTTGCCAACATTCCCGGTGGTGTCAAGAGCCTGCCCTACGGTGTGTTTGATGATTGCGAAAAGCTCTCTACCGTTACCTTTGGTGAGGGCGTGGAACACATTGGCGAAAGTGTATTCCGTGAAAGCGGTGTGGTTCGTGTTACCCTGCCTAATAGCTGCCTTTCTGTGGGTCCGACTGCATTCAGAAACTGTGATAGCTTGATTTCTGTTACCATGCTGGGCTGCAAGGAAATCAAAGATTGGTGCTTTGCGGAAAGTGATAACCTGCGCAAAGTGACGCTGTCACCCAATCTGGAAAAGCTTGCAATGCATACCTTCTATCACTGTGATAGCCTGACCCACTTCCGTTTCCCGGCTCCTGTGACCTATATTCCCTACGGCACACTGAGTTATTGCCCGAAGGTGAAGCAGGTGGTCATTGAAAATCCCGACTGCGAGATCAATGATTACGCAAGCCTTGGTCAGATGGGTGTCTGCACCATTTACGGCCATCCCGGCTCTACGGCTCAGACTTATGCCTTAGAAAAGGGCTATGGCTTCAAGCCCATCGGCACGGAGGAAATGGAACCCAGTATCTTCACCGATGTGAACAATAAGGAATACTACGGAGCTGCTGTGGAATGGGCTGTGAACAACGGCATTACCACCGGTGTTTCCGATATCTCCTTCGCCCCCAACATGATCTGCAGCCGCGGTCAGGTGGTCACCTTCCTTTGGCGTGCAGCAGGCTGCCCCGAGCCGACAATGGGCGCAAGCAAATTCACCGATGTGGACCCCGGTGCATACTACTATAAAGCAATGCTTTGGGCAGTGGAAGAGGGTATCACCACCGGTACCTCCGATACGACCTTCAAGCCCAATATGAACTGTACGAGAGCCCAGGTGGTTACCTTCCTGTATCGTGCGGCAGGTTCCCCGGCGGTATCCGGCAAGCCTGACTTTGTGGATGTTCCCGCAGGCTCCTACTATGAAAATGGTGTTGCCTGGGCAGTGGAAAACAATATCACCCTCGGCACCGGCGGCGGTAAGTTCTCCCCCGATGTCAACTGCTCCAGAGGCCAGATCGTAACCTTCCTGCACCGGGCCTTCGGCTGAGCGAATCATATAAGAATATAAATTGGAGCAGCTTCCCGAAAAGGAAGCTGCTCCGTTTTGCGTCTTATTTGTTGTCCAGATGTACATTCAGGTGGGGATATGTCATGGAAAGACCGGCATTTTCAAATTCTGCCCGGACATTTTCGGTGACTTTGAAATAGACATCCCAGTAGTTCTCGGCAAGGCACCAGACTCTGAGGATGTAGGAAATGCTGCTTTCGCCATATTCCTTCACATAAGATTCCGCTGCCGGCTCGGTGAGTGCGCCCTCCACCTGTGCGGCCTTCAGCAGGGCAGCACGGACATCCTGCGTGGTGCAGTCATAGGAGGCGGAAAAGCTCAGATCCACTCTGCGCTTGCCTTCCGCAGTGTAGTTGATGATCTTGGAGGCAGCCACATCGCTGTTGGGGAGAAAGATATCCTTGTTGTCTACGGTGATGAGCCGGGTGTAGATCATGCCGATCTCTGTTACGGTGCCGTCGGTTCCTGCGATCTCCACATAATCGCCAACATGAAAGGGGTGGGCGGTGAGGATCTGAATACCGCCGGCGATGTTGGAGAGGGTACCCTGTACCGCCAGAGAGATGGCAAGAGAGACAACACTCAGAATTGCCACCAGAGAGGATACATTAAGCCCCAGTGTACCGGCCACGATCAGACCGACGATCACATAAAGCAGGATGCGGAACAGGGAACGAAGGAAGCCGTGCAGGCTTTTTTCCACTTTGGAGCGGTTCAGGATCCGGTCAAACAGCCTGCAAAGCAGCTTTGCAATGATCAGACCGGCGATCAGAGCCAAAATCGAAGGCAAAAGCTTTTCGATCGAAAGGCTGGCGAAGGTGGTTTTCAGGGAATCGATGTTTACTTCAGGTAATTGTGTCAGCATCATGCTTCCTCCTCATTCTTTTCTTCTTTTTGTTTTTGATCCGCACGGATGAAGGCCATCAATTCATCACCGGTGATGGTCTCCTTCTGCAGAAGGTACAAAGCGACCTCGTCCAGAAGAGCGCGGTTTTCCGTGAGAATACGGGTGGCATCCTCATAGCAGCCGTTCAGGATACTGCGTACTTCCTCGTCTGCCTGTGCGGCGGTGGAGTCGGCGCAGTCCACATAGGCACGGCCCTCCAGATATTCGCTGCCTGCCTGAGACAGCGCCATGAGGCCAAAGCGGTCGCTCATGCCGTAGAGCATGACCATTTTGCGGGCGGTGTCCGTTGCCCGCTGGATGTCATTGGCAGCGCCGGTGGTCTGAGCGCCGAAGACGAGCTGCTCTGCGGCACGACCACCCAGCAGCACACGCAGCTCCACCAAAAGCTCAGCCTTGGAGTTGAGGAATTTCTCTTCTTCCGGGGTCTGCATGGTATAGCCCAGGGCACCGGAGGTATGAGGTACGATGGTGATCTTGGAGACAGGCTGTGCGTGCTTCTGCAATGCTGCTACCAAAGCATGACCCACCTCATGATAGGAAACGATGCGCTTTTCAATGTCGGTCAGCACAGTGCCCTTTTTCTCCGTACCGGCGATGACCACCTCAAAGGAGGTGAGCAGATCCTGCTGGTTGACGGTCTGACGGCCCTGACGCACGGCACGAAGGGCAGCTTCGTTGACGAGATTGGCAAGGTCAGCACCAACCGCGCCTGCGGTGGCCTTGGCGATCTTATGAAGATCCACATCGTCTGCCAGACGAATGTTACGCGTGTGGACTCTGAGGGTCTGATAGCGGCCGTTGAGGTTCGGACGATCCACGATGATGCGGCGGTCAAAGCGGCCGGCGCGAAGCAGGGCCTTGTCCAGAATTTCAGGACGGTTGGTTGCCGCCAGAATGACAACACCCTTGGAGGAGTCAAAACCGTCGATCTCTGCCAGAAGCTGGTTGAGGGTCTGCTCCCGTTCATCGTTGCCGCCGAATTTGGAGTCACGGGTCCTGCCGATAGCATCGATCTCATCAATGAAGATGATGGCGGGCGCCACCTTGGTGGCCTGCTGGAACAGGTCACGCACACGGCTGGCACCAACACCAACAAACATTTCCACAAAGTCAGAGCCGGAAATGGAGAAGAAGGGCACATTGGCTTCGCCCGCCACTGCCTTCGCAAGCAGAGTCTTGCCGGTACCGGGGGAACCCACCAGCAGTGCGCCCTTGGGCAGCTTTGCGCCGATGGCGGCATACTTCTGGGGATTGTGGAGGAAATCAATGATCTCCACCAGAGATTCCTTGGCTTCGTCCTGACCGGCAACATCGGCAAAGGTAACGCCGGTCTGCTTTTCCATGTAGACCTTGGCCTTGCTTTGTCCGAAGCCGCCCATGCCGCCCATATGCTTGCTCATGCTGCGGCTCAGGTAGGAGAATAGCACAAAAATGATGGCAAGGGGCAGCACCCAGGACAGAAGAATGTTGATGATGGGGGACATTTCCTCAATAACTTCTTCTGAAACAAGCACATTCTGTTCCCGCAGGGTATTTACCAGCTCAGTGTAATCCACATTCTGAAGGATGCCGGTATAATAGGTAATGCGGGCAGACTCGCTTTTTTCTGCATCTTCCCGTGTAATGATGTTGACACGGTCAGTGGTAAACTGAATCTCATGGATCTTGTCTTCCTCTACCATGGTCAGAAATTCGGTGTGGGTGATCTCCTTTGTTTTGGCGGAGACGATGTTGGAGTAGACCGCATTGATCAGCAAAGTCAGCAGCAGTGCCAGAACGATGGAGGGCAGATATTTCTGCAGAGGGGTGCGGTTGTCCTCACCGGGTTTCTTGTTGGGATTCTGATTGGAGTTTGGATTCAAACGGGAAACCTCCTTTATCTGAAAAAATAATTGTCGGGCATCATGAATGTTTTATTTATAGTAGCATGAATTGCGTGATTTCGCAACGAGCGTAAAGAAAACCGGCTGTAAATTTTCTGTTAACGCAAGTTCACGGTTGTTTGTTACGGATTTTTTTGATATAATCATAAAAGCTATAAATATGGGGCAGTATGCGCAGGCAGGATATTGGATCCACCTGTTTAGTATTGCCCGCCGGATGGAGTAGTAACCATGACACAAAACAGTGAATTCAAAAGAAGAAACCGCGACCCTCTGCCGGAAGGCATGATCGAAGGGCGCAATGCTCTGAGTGAAGCTCTGCGTGCAGGTCGTCCCATTGATAAAATCTATGTTGCCTCCGGTGAGACCAACCGCTCTCTGAGCCATCTGATCTCTCAGGCGAAGCAGGCGGGTGCCGTTGTGGTGCAGACCGAGCGGGCCAAGCTGGATCTGATGAGCCCCACCGGTGCCCATCAGGGTGTGATCGCCTCTGTGGCGGCCCATGGCTATGCCACACTGGACGATATCTTTGCCCGGGCAGAGGAACAGGGGCAGGCTCCCCTGATCGTTCTGTGCGACGAGCTGTCCGACCCCCATAATTTGGGCGCCATCATCCGCAGCGCCGAATGCGCCGGTGCCCACGGCGTTATCATCCCCAAGCGCCGCAGTGTGGGATTGACGGCGGTGGTCTCCAAGACCTCCGCAGGCGCACTGGAGTATATGCCTGTGGTGCGGGTGAGCAATATGACCCAGGTCATTCGCCAGCTCAAAGAGCGGGGCGTTTGGGTGCTGGGTACGGCTGCCGATGGCAACACCACCCTGTACAAGGCTGATCTCCGTGGCCCTGCAGCCATTGTCATTGGTAATGAGGGCGAGGGAATGAGCCGCCTTGTACGGGAGCACTGCGATTATCTTGTCAGCATTCCTATGCGGGGGCAGATCTCCTCTTTGAATGCATCCGCTGCCGCTGCCATTTTGCTCTATGAAGCAGTGCGGCAGAGGAGTACTGATTAAAAATGGAAGGATGTAATAATCATGCGTGATTATGTGCCCGAAGAAGAGTTTACTTTAGAGGATATACTCCGGGAATTCGGTTCGGGGCCTGATACACCGCCGCCGGAGCCGGTGCTGCCCGGTATGCCCGAGGCATTTCCCACACTTCCCGAAATTCCGGAATTACCTCCCGATGCTTGCAGCGAGGAACTGAACCGGGAAGAAGAAACGCAGGAGGAACCTGCCGAAGCACCGAAAGAACCAAAGCGGCGTAAGCCAAAGCGCGTCCGTAAAGAAAAGAAACCGCTTGCAGAAGTATCGGATGATCCTTATGTGGATGATTTTGAAGCGCTCGAAGGGGATGAAGCGGACTATGCCTTCTCCATGTCCCCCGGGAAGGCAGAAAAAAAGCAGCGTCAGCCCCGTATGGAGCAGATTCCCGAAGTGCCGGAAAAGGTGAGAAGCGCGGAAAGCATCCTGCGGGATGTTGAGACGCGGGAAAAGAGTATGGATCTGCGGCTTCGCATTTGCCTTGTGGTGACGGTAGTGAATCTGCTGCTGGCAATTTATCACGGAATTGGGCTGCACTGGATCCACGGTTTTGAAAATGTGGCGGCACTGGGTGTGATCTCGCTGCTGCTTTTGCTGTGCGCCGTTGGTGTGGCCTATGATGTAATCTACAAGGGTCTGCGACAGCTTGGTGGTTCCCATTACGGTAGTGAGGCTTTTTTGCCGATTTTGTCTGTTGCCGGTGTTGTAGAGGCGGTATTTGCCATCATCGCCGGCAGATTGCCCTTCTGCGCACTGGTTTCCATGAATCTGCTGTGTGCCCTGTGGGCGCAGCAGCGGCAAGCTGAGGCACTTCGTTCTGCAGCACTTGTGCTGCAAGGTACAGCCTTGCATGGTGTGAGAAGAATTGACGGGGCATGGCAGGGGCATTCTGCTGCCGCCCGTGGAGAAGCAGATACGGAATATTTTGAAGCCATGCTGGAGTCCGATGGACCGCAGAAAAAGGTGCTTCGGGTCTATGTGCCCATTGCCATCGTGCTGTCTTTACTGCTGGCAGGTCTTGCAGCCTTGCTGGGTCAGCTCAATTTCTTTTGGATCTGGACGGCGCTGCTGCTGGTTGCCTCTCCCATCAGTTGTTTCTTGTGCTTTGCCCTTCCCAATGGCCTGCTCGTCGACCGGCTTGCCCGGAAGAAGGCGGCACTGTGCGGGTGGTACGGCGCGCAGGTTCTGAACCGCTGTGAAGCGCTGTTTCTCAGAAACGGTGAACTGTTCCCGGAGGGCAGCCTGAAGCTCAGCGGCATCAAGGTGTTTGGCAGTTATCAGAGTGGTCAGGTCATGAGCTACGCTGCTGCGGTCCTGCAGGGCACCGGCTGTGATGCTGCCTCAGTGCTGACCTCCGCGGGTGAACCCCTGCCGTTGATCGGTGCGCTTCGTGCCTTTGACGAAGGTGGCTACAGTGGTGAGATCGGTACGGATACCGTGTTGGTGGGTACACTGAGCTTTCTGAAGCGAATGGGTGTGCATCTGGAAAGCGGAGCCAGAGTTCGTCAGGCGCTTTATGTTGCTATCAATGGCGAGCTTGCCGGCTTGATTGCCCTTCGTTACGAGGCATCCACCGGTGTGCAGCGGGCACTGAAATCCCTTTCCGGCAGAAGCGCACCTGCCCCGGTGATCTCCGGCGGTGATGTACTGATCACACCGGCCATGCTCCGGGCGAAGTTCCGCCTTCCCCTGGACCGTTTGATTTGCCCGCCTCTGCGCGAGCGTCTGCGCTGCGCCGGAATCACTGCCTGCGGTGAGGATCTGCAGGGCGCTGTGGTGGCCAAGGGTGGATTGGAACCCATCAGCGCTGTCTGTATGGGCGCCAAGGCCCTTGTGACTGCGGTGCATACGGCCCTGGTGCTCAGTGTGCTGGCGGGCATCGTTGGCATGATCGTCATTTTCCTGCTGGCAACCACGGATGGTATGGCGCTGGTCACCTGCGCGAGACTTCTCGGTTTTGCTCTGATCTGGGGTGCTGCGTTCCTGATTGCGGCAATGAGTGTGCTGAAAAAATAAGCTTTTTTACCAAACGAATAAACACATTGGCAGTTTGCCGGAAAAATTCTCCGGCAAGCTGCAATTTTTTGCGTTTTTTTAGAATTTTTGAATTGCAATATGCTGTGCTTTGATATATAATATAGCTTGGTCTGTGAAAATATCGCGGCTTGCGTGTTTTAATAAGAGTTGATATGGGAATCCGTTCCCATGAAAGGAGAAACAATCATTATGTATACTGCCAACGACATTCGTAACGTCTGCCTGCTTGGTCACGGCGGCGACGGCAAATCCGCTCTGTGCGAAAGCATGCTCTTTACTACCAAGGCTATCACCCGTCTTGGCAAGCGTGCTGACGGCACCACCGTTTCTGACTTCGACGAAGAAGAAAAGAAGCGCCAGTATTCCATCAAGACTTCTGTTATCCCCGTGGAATACAAGAAGAGCAAGCTGAACGTCCTCGACAACCCCGGCTACTTCGACTTCGCCGGTGAAGTTGTTCAGTCTCTGCGCGTTGTAGACAGCGGCATCATCTGCCTGAGTGCCAAGTCCGGCATCGCTGTCGGCACCGAAAAGGGCTGGAAGGCTCTGGCCGATGCTGATCTGCCCGCTATGTTCTATGTCTCCAAGCTGGACGAAGAGCATGCGAATTTCTTTGGCACGCTGGAATCCCTGCGTGAGACCTTCGGCGCTTCCGTCATTCCCTTCACCTTCCCCATCCTGAAGGGTGAAGAGGCTGTCGGTATTGTTGATCTTATCGCCAAGAAGGCATACGACGCAGCCGGCAAAGAAATTGCCCTGCCCGCCGACGCTGAAGAAAAGATCGAAGAATACATGATGGAGCTCAACGAGCAGGTCGCTGAGACCGACGAAGAGCTGATGGAAAAGTTCTTCATGGAAGAGCCCTTCACCGACGAAGAGCTGCTCCGCGGCATCAAGGACGGCCTGAAGCAGAGAGCCATTACCCCCGTATTCTGCGGCTGCGCCATGAACGGCCTGGGCACCACCGCCCTCATTGAAAACATCATCAAGTACGCCCCCAACCCCCTGGAAGGCAAGCCCATGATCGCTGTTGATGAAGACGGCAACGAATCCGAATATGCCATCGACGCTTCCGGCAACCCTGTTGCATTCGTATTCAACACCGCTGCTGACCAGTATGGCAAGAACTCCTACTTCAAGGTCATCTCCGGCGACATCGAAGATACCCTCACCGTTGTCAACGGCCGCACCGGCGACAACGAAAAGCTGGGCAACATGTTCTTCCCCAAGGGCAAGGAAAACACCAAGACCTCCAAGATCTGCTGCGGCGACATCGGCGTCTTCACCAAGCTCGCCTCCGTCAAGACCGGCGACAGCATCGGTCTGGCAGGCAAGGTCGTCAACTTCAAGCCCATGGAATATGCAGAACCCTGCTACAGAATGGCCATCTATGCCAAGAACAAGGGTCAGGAAGATAAGGTCGCTTCCGGCCTCGTCAAGCTGAACGAAGAAGACGCTTCCTTCACCTTTGGCAACGATCCCGAAACCAAGGAAATGATCATCGCCGGCGTTTGCGACATCCAGCTGAGCGTTATCATTGCAAAGCTCCTGAGCAAGTACAAGGTAGAAGCTGTTCTGCAGCCCGCCAAGATCGCATACCGCGAAACCATCAAGAAGAAGGCCGAAGTTCATGGCCGTCATAAGAAGCAGTCCGGTGGCCATGGCCAGTTCGGTGATGTTTATATCCGCTTCGAGCCCCAGTCCGAGAGTGAAGACATGATCTTCGCTGACGAGACCGTCGGCGGCTGCGTTCCCAAGAACTTCATCCCCTCTGTTGAAAAGGGCCTGCGTAACTGCATCGGCAAGGGCGTCCTCGCCGGTTACCCCGTGGTGTTCCTGAAGGCTACCCTGTACTTCGGTTCCTCCCACCCGGTCGACTCCTCCGATATGGCATTCCAGACCGCTGCCGGCATCGCCTACAAGGACGGCCTGCCCACCGCTGCACCCACCCTGCTGGAACCCATCGCTGAGCTGAAGGTCATGATCCCCGACAGCAACATGGGCGACATCATCGGCGACCTGAACAAGCGTCGCGGCCGCGTTATGGGCATGAACCCCGATCCCAAGAACACCGGCTGGCAGATCGTTGAGGCCGAAGTTCCCATGGGCGAAATGAGTTCCTACTCCATCGACCTGCGCTCCATGACCCAGGGCCGTGGTGCCTACACCATGAAGTTCGTCCGCTACGAAGAAGTTCCTCAGATGAATCAGGCCAAGATCATCGAAGACGCCAAGAAGGAAGACGACGAATAATCTTGAACAAACAGATCTCGCCACCCGGGCATCCGGGTGGCGAGTTTTTGCACCATGTTGGGATGATTTTCAAACTGCGATGTAAGCAACACAGAACAAAAATCCGACAACCCCCTTGGGTTGCCGGATTTTTTATAATATTGGCATCAGGGACGCAGGCCGAGGCCGCCTTCGAGGGTCAGGGTCTCGCCGGTCATATATTTAAAGTCGGGGTGGGCAAGCTGTACGCAAACTCTGCCAATATGCTCTTCAGGATCGCCGAAGAAGCCCATGGGCGGGGTGTGGACATTCTTGTCAAAGGCTTCGGGATAGGCGTTCTTGAAGTTTTCAAGCTGTGCGGTCCATGCCAGCGGACAGATGACATTGACATTGATGCCGTCCTTGCTCCATTCGGTGGCAGCTACACGGGTCAGGCCGCGGATGCCTTCCTTGGCGGCGGCGTAGGCGCACTGACCGTAGTTGCCGAAGAGACCTGCACCGGAGGCGAAGTTGATGACGCTGCCCTTGGACTTGGCGAGGTAGGGATAGCAGGCCTGCATATAGTAGAATGCGGCATAGAGGCCGGAGTAAATGGCGAGATCAAACTGCTCGGTGGTGTGCTGAGCGAGGGTGACGCCGGAAGCGGAGGCCTGTGCGTTGTTGATAAGCACATCGATGCCGCCGAATTCGGCAACTGCCAGCTCCACTGCATGGGCGGCGATGGCAGCATTGTCAGCGCCTGCGGAGATATCTGCCTGTACGGGCAGCACCTTGACGCCGTAGAGCCGCTCCAGCTCTTCCTTAGCATCGAGCAGCTTCTTCACATTGCGGCCGGTGATGACAATGTTGGCACCTTCCTTAGCGTAGGCGGTGGCGATGCCGTAGCCGATGGAGCCGGGCTTACCGGAGGACAGAGTTGCCTTGCCGCCGCCGGTGATGAGAACGGTTTTACCGGTTAAAAATCCCATATGATGCTCTCCTTTATTTTAGGGGTATAATTTTTATGTCATATATATGTATTATACCATGAAATTTCGGTTTCTACAAGCCTCAGGTTGCTTCAAATGTTGATAAGTTTGAATCCGTCACCTTCTCCAGCGCAGGTACCGCTTATGCTTCCTTAGAATATGGAAGCCGTATTGCCAATTCGTTTTTTATGTGTGTTGTTAAATTCTTTTGAGAAAGGATAAATCGGCCAGCTCCTTTCGAAGCTGACCGATTTGTATTATATTTCGTATATTTTCAATGCGCACTTTAGACCGAAATATCTTGTATGCTGCCGCTGATTGCAAAATCATTCAATTCGTTGCGCAGGCCAATGACTGCTTTCAGTTGGGGCACAAGGATCTGTGCTCTGTGCAGCAGGCTTTCCTGGGTATCATAAAGATGCAGGCACGGTCCGTCACAGCTGCTTTGTGCTTTGTAGTGGCACTGCAAGACATCAGAGAAGAATCCCGGGGTGGCGTCTGACGGCTGTACACCGGGCAGGGGATAGGAGATCAATTCATCCACAGGTCTTAGCTCCAACCACGCATTTATGCGTGGAATGCGCTGCCGGAACGCATCAAAGGTTTCCGTTGCGGGACAATAGCACAAGAGGGGTTCTGCATCACAGGCGTTGCAGTAGACTTCCGGTGCGGCAACCGGACAAAGACCGGACAACCTCTTAACAAACGAAAGGGAAATGGGGGACGGCTGCCGCTCAAAATCTAATATGATATATTGCGCTTTGATTTCTTCTCTTGCAGTGAGAAGTGCCTTGAGCAACGGTTCAAACTGCTGTGGAAGGCTTTTACGGTCATCAAAGACCAGACAATCCGCCGATTCCGGTTCGGGTGGTGCTGTGAGTGTGCCATCCTGTGCGGCAAACCACCCGCACAGGGCACATTTCCCCGGGGGCGGCGGCAGACTCGGCGGCTGCACAAAATACACCGGCAAAGACATGGACAAACGGCCTCCCATTTTGTATAATATGAATAGCTTGTTAATTTCTATGCAGGGAGGCGTTTTCTTATGCCCTTTTCCTTTTTGCCCCGCCGTATTTATCCGGCCCTGACTGCTGTTTCTACCGCATCGCTTTATGCGGATGGCATTCGGCTTCTGATGCTGGATTTTGATAATACCATCGTTCCATACACCGTCAACGAGCCTACCGAATTGATGCGCCAATGGCTGGAGGAAGCAAAGGCTTCTGAGCTGAAGCTTTGCGTGGTGTCCAACAGCCGCCATGGCCGTGTGGTGGAGTTTTGCAGGAAAAACGGCATCGACTGCATCACAAGGGCGAAGAAACCCTTTGCCCGTGGTATTCGGGAATGCCTTGACCGCTATCAGATGGTGCCCGCTGAGGCGGCATTGGTGGGGGATCAGATCTATACCGATGTCCTCGGTGCAAACAGCGCGGGGGTATGCTCCATCTTGATTCCTGCCATCAACAATCACAATATCTGGCTGAAGCTGCGCCATGTTGCCGAACTGCCCTTTATCTGGCTGGCCCATGGCCGGAGGGTGAAGGTATGACCAATGTGAAGAAGCTGCAGGCGCTGCTTGGAGATGGCTTAGATGCCATTCTCCTGACCGGGGAAGCCAACCGTCAGTATGCCACCGGCGGGCAGATATCAGAGGGTATGTGCCTTGTTACCCCGCGACGCTGCCTGTATTTTACCGACAGCCGCTATTTTGAGACGGCCAAAAATCAGCTTCACGGTATCACCGTCCAGGAGGCAACAAGGGAGCGAGGCTATACAGCATGGATTCAGATGATTCTGAATGAAGGAGGAATTCAGACCCTCGGCGTGGAGGAAGAAGAACTGACCCACGGTGGGTTTATCAGATTGAGTGAGAAACTATCCGCTTCTCTTGTACCCTGCCAGAAAAAGCTCAATGCCCTGCGGCAGGTCAAAGAGCCGTGGGAGATGGATCTCATGCGCAAAGCGCAGAATATTGCGGACAAGGTTTTTTCAGAGATCCTTCCTGTGATCCGGGAGGGAATGACGGAGAAGGAGCTGGAAGCAGAGCTGATCTACCGGCTGTACCGCGCAGGAGCGGAAGGCTTGAGCTTTCCGCCCATTGTGGTGTCCGGTCCCAATACCTCCATGCCCCACGGCGTGGCGGGGACGAGAAAGATCATACCGGGCGATTTTATCACCATGGATTTTGGAATAAAGCTGCAAGGCTACTGCTCGGACATGACAAGAACCGTTGCCCTTGGTTACGCAACGGAAAAAATGCGCAATATATATCATATTGTGCTGCAGGCACAGAAAGAGGCGATTTCCGGGACCCGTGCAGGCCGAACCGGTGCGGAAATTGATGCAATCGCCAGAAATATCATTGCGGATGCAGGTTATGGGGCATATTTTGGCCACGGCTACGGCCACAGCCTTGGACTTGAGATCCACGAAAGTCCCAACTGCAGTCCCTCAAACCCCAATCCAATCCCCGCAGGGGCGGTAATTTCCGCAGAACCGGGCATTTATTTGCCGGGAGAATTCGGTGTTCGCATCGAAGATGTGGTGGTCGTGACCCCGGATGGCTGTGAGAACCTGACCCACAGCCCAAAGGAACTGATTATTTTGTGAAAATACTTGAAATATCGTGGCAAATGTAGTAAAATAACAAAAACTTTGACCAATAGTCAATTTAACATTGGAGGCAATCAATATGGCAACTATTACTGCAGGCGATTTCAGAAACGGCAAGACCTTTGAGATGGACGGCAAGATCTTCCAGGTCGTGGAGTTCCAGCATGTTAAGCCCGGTAAGGGCGCAGCATTTGTCCGCACCAAGATGAGAAACATCATCACCGGCGGCGTGACCGAAACTTCCTTCAACCCCACTGCCAAGTTTGAAGAAGCATTCATCGAACGCAAGAAGATGGAATACAGCTACAACGACGGTGATCTGTATTACTTCATGGACCAGGAAACCTATGACATGATCCCCCTGAGCAAGGACATCCTTCCCGATGCCTTCAAGTTCATCAAGGAAAACGAAGTCTGCACCGTTCTGTCCTATAAGGGCAATGTATTCGGCGTAGAATGCCCCAACTTTGTTGAGCTGATCGTTACCAAGTCCGACCCCGCCGTTCCCGGCAACACCGCCACCAACACCCTGAAGCCCGCCACCCTCGAAACCGGCGCCGAGATCAAGATCCCCCTGTTCATCGACGAGGGCGAAAAGATCCAGGTCGACACCCGCACCGGCGAATATCTTGGCCGCGCAAAGTCTTAAGCAATACATTACATCCATGTAAGGAGGAAACTTTTATGACACTTTCTGAGAAATCCGCCTATCTGAAGGGCCTGATGGAAGGTATGCAGCTGTCCACGGAGACCAATGAAGGAAAAATGATCGCCGCACTGGTGGATACCATTGCAGAAATCGCTGAATCCATTGCTGATCTTGAGGAAAACGCAATCGCCGTATCTGATGAGCTCGACGAGATCGAGGAGACCCTCGATGCCATGGAGGACTTCCTTCTGGATGAGTACGAAGATGACGACGATGACGATGACGACGATGAAGACGATGATGACGACTATGATTTCGACTTCGATGATGACGATGTCATTTACGAAGTAGAATGTCCCGTCTGCGGCGAGATCATCAACATCGACGAAGAGATGCTGGATGAAGGTTCCGTTGCCTGCCCCAACTGCGGCGAGAAACTTGAATTCGATCTCGATGATGAGGAAGATGACGATTGATTCTTAGAATCAAGTGAAAAAATGCTGCAAGGCACAGTGCCTTGCAGCATTTTTTATCTAAATTTGCCCTTTTCAATTTCTTTTTATGGGAGTATAATGAAAGAAAAAGGGGGAATTGTGATGCAGGAACTGGAAAAGCAATTTCATATTCACTGTGTACCCGGAGATGTAGGCCGCTATGTGATCCTGCCCGGTGACCCGGGTCGGTGTGAGGCCATCGCGGCGCTGTTTGATGACGCGAAGCATGTTGCCCAGAACCGGGAATTCAATATCTATACCGGCTATCTTTTGGGGCAGAAGGTCTCCGTCTGCTCCACCGGCATCGGCGGCCCCTCCGCCTCCATTGCCATGGAGGAACTGCACAACATCGGTGCGGACACCTTTCTCCGTGTGGGCACCTGCGGCGGTATTGCGCTGGATGTAAAATCCGGCGATATCGTGGTGGCTACCGGCGCCATCCGCTATGAGCATACCTCCATGGAGTATGCTCCCATTGAGTATCCTGCGGTAGCGGATCTTGATCTTACTCTGGCCCTGCGGGATGCATCCAGAACCCTTGGACATCGCACCCATGTAGGTGTGGTGCAGTGCAAGGATGCATTTTACGGTCAGCACAGCCCCGGAAAAATGCCGGTGTCCTATGAGCTTCTGCAGAAATGGGAAGCTTGGAAACGGCTGGGTGTTTTGGCCTCTGAGATGGAGTCCGCAGCCCTCTTTGTTGTGGCGGCGGCCCTGGGCTGCCGGTGCGGCAGCTGTTTCCATGTGATCTGGAATCAGGAGAGAGAACTGGCAGGATTAGATCAGGACATGAGCGAGGATACCTCCGCAGCCGTTCGTGTTGCGGTGGAAGCGCTGAAAAAGATCATAGAAATGGATCGAAATGCATAAAACAACGCCCCGGAAACTGCTGTTTCCGGGGCTTTTGATATTCATATTACATTTTCTCAGGGGCCTCAAAGCCGAGAATGTCAATGCAGGTTTCCAGTACAGACTTGGCCAATGCAATGGATGCGATGTAGCCTGCCTGCTTTTCTGCATCCTCTTCTGTCAGGATTCTGACTTCATGGTAGAACTTATTCACAGCACCTGCAAGCTCATAAATATAGGCGCAAATGAGGTTGGGGGCGGCGTCCCGGTAAGCCATGCTGAGGGCGTCGGCAAAGCGGGAGATCACCAGCATCATGGCCTTTTCTTCGGCATTCTGCGGTTCACGGATGGGGAGATTCTCCCATGCGCCGTATCTTGCCAGAATGGACTTGATGCGGACGATGGTGTAGAGGATATAGGGGCCGGTATTGCCTTCAAAGGCGGCAAAGCGGTCAATGTCGAAAATATAGTCCTTGGTGGGCTGGTTGCTGAGGTCGCCATACTTGAGGGCAGCCATGGCGATCTGGCGGGCGGTTTCTTCCATCTTGTCGGGATCTACGATCTGGTTGTCTTCGATCTTTTTGGCAACGAAGTCGGTGATCTCTGCAATCAGATTTTCCAGACGCATGACGCCGCCATCACGGGTCTTGAAGGGCTTGCCGTCCTTGCCGTTCATGG
>SVMC01000065.1 GCA_015067585.1 Oscillospiraceae bacterium | reverse complement strand
GTGCCGTGGAGCATTTCGGACCACCAGGTGTATCTGGGCAGGTCCTTGGTGCCGGGCACGTTCAGAGCGCCGCCGCCCAGCTGGGAAGCGGAGATGGCTGCGGTGTTGTTGATGAGCTGGCCAGCCTTCTGCTGGACAGTCATACGGGCGACCAGGTCAGCTGCGCGTTCCTCAAAGGAAAGCTCAGTGTTTTCATACATGGGGATAGATGTGTCGATTGCATTTTCGTCCACATCATCTGCTGCCAGAGATACAACGGGGAGCATGCCCAGAAGCATCACCAGACACAGCAGCCATGCAAGACCGCGAGTGAAGTGTTTCATTACTTTTCCTCCTTAAAAATTTGTTTTTGGGGTTTTGCTTGGTGCTTCATCGAAGCAGGTCCTTTACCCTCCCTTCTTTTTTGTTCCGTTGGCATGCCGCCAACGGATCGCGAAGTTCAGTCTTTTACAATCTCGTATGGCCAATCACTCAGGCCGCCGAGGTTATAAACGGAATAATAGCCCATGCCGGTGGCAAGCTCCGTGGCTGTCTGGGAGCGCATGCCGGAGGCGCAGTAGAAAATGATCTCGGTGTAGTAGTCGGGTACCAGATTCGGAAGCTGTGCTTCCACCTCTGCCAGAGGTACATGGATGCTGCCGGGGATATAGCCGTCCGCCGCCAGCTCGTCCGCTTCGCGGACATCGATGAGGACGGCACCTCTCTGCTCGATATCTGCCCGTGCCTGTTCCGCGCCGATCTTATCCTGACGGATCAGCTTGCTGTCCAGCACACGGTAATAGAAGTCCGCGCCGCAGACCAGAACGCCTTCCTGTGTGGCAGCGGTTGCCCACAGATCGTTCTGCACTTCCAGATCCTTCTCCTCATTGCACACCACACAGTCGGTGATGTTGAGGATACGGCCGCCGTTCATGACACCCACGATCTGATCGGTATTGAAGCAGATGTCGTTGACCTGCATATCCTGCTCGGGGTCAAGGGGTGCGCCGTTGACCTCCGACAGTTCCTTACTCATCCATACTTCGCCCATTTCCGTATACATGATCACGGGAGTGTTGGGATTTTCTTCATGGTAGCCCAGAACGAAGACGGTGCCGCCCGCACCCACCGCTTTGATGAACACATAGCTGGGATAAAGGCCGTGATAGAATTCATTGAAATTATACTGGTCCCAGTTCATGCCGTCGGGAGAGAAATAGACATCCGACTCGGCGGTGACCGCGGCGACACAGTAGTTGGTGGCAACCAGGCTGATGATCTCGTTCTCACTGTCCATCTGGATGGGTTCCCAGCCGCCGGGATTCTGGCGGAAGATGATGCCGCCCTCACCGGCTGCATATACCGCATTCTGGTAGAGCACCGCGCCGTTCAGGTCGTTGTCGGCATTCAGCTCCAGCGGTTCAAAGCTGCTGCCGCCGTCCTCTGACAGGAGCAGGGTTCCGTTGGTGCCGCTGACCAGCATCACATTGCCGTCCACAAAAACATTGGTCAGGGTTTCGGCAGTGCCCGGGTCGAGGGGCTTGACCTCTCCTTCCGGGGTGATGATATCCAGCCGTCCATCCGTGCCGCAGGCAACGAAGTCGATGCCCAGCGCTGCAGCGGACAGATAACCCTCTCTGAATTCCTCTGCCGGCGGGGTAATGCCGGGATCTACCGGCTCTTCCTGTACCGGCTCTTCCTGCACAGATACCATATCATCACATCCGGCACAGCCAAGCACCAGAACAAAGACCAGCACAAACGCCAGAATACGAAGCAGGAAACGGGGATTCTTTGCCAATTTGATCAATTCCTTTCCGGAGTTGTTTTCTTTTCTGCCTTTTCCGTGGGGCAATCCCACCTGCCAAAGCGTCTCAGCCAACACTCCCGAGCATAGTTATTATATATTTTAGTCCATTTGTCTCATTATTGCAACCTGTTTTCATCATCCTGCGGGCTCATACCTTAAAAATCTATATTATGTCAAATTTGAAGTCGTTTTTTTGTGAAATATTTTCTTTTATAAGACGGCACTGCCATAACCTGAAAAAACTGCCCCCCGGTTTCCCGGGGGGCAGAACTGCTTATTCAGCTGTTTTTATGCGTTATTTCGGGGTGAATCTTTCTTCTTAAGAATTATTCACCTTCGAGGTAGCGCATGATGATGGTTGCGATCTGTTCGCGGGTTGCGCTGTCCAGAGGCTTCAGGTAGGTGACATTGTTCTCGGATGCACCGGTGATGATCTCGTTTTCAATGGCCCATACCATTGCGGTGGCAGCGAAATCGCTGACATCAGCTGCATCGGGGAATGCCTTCAGGTCGCCCTCAACCTCGGGTGCGCCGTTCTTGAATTCCTCATAGCGATACAGGATGGTTGCGATCTGCTCGCGGGTAATGACAGCTTCGGGAGCGAACTTGCCGCCGCCAATGCCCTGAACGATGCCGTTTGCTTCGGCCCATTCCACAGCCTTGGCATACCAGCTGTCTGCGGGTACATCGGAGAAGGTGCCCTTCAGTTCAACTGCAGGCTCGTTCTCTACACGGTACAGGATGGTGACCAGCTGTGCGCGGGTCAGGGTGCCTTCGGGTGCGAACTTGCCATCGCCAACGCCCTGCATCAGGCCATTTTCTACTGCATAGTCAACACCTTCGTGTGCCCAGTGATCCTTTGCGGGTGCATCGGAGAAGATTGCGCT
>SVMC01000034.1 GCA_015067585.1 Oscillospiraceae bacterium | reverse complement strand
TGCCACTGGGCAGCGACTTCACCGGCCTCGGTGGCAGTGATCAGAGTGGACAGGACATACCAGCCGTTCTGTGCGCGGTTGCGGCCGTCGAACAGTTCCAGTCTGTCGTCAGTCTCGGAGGTGATGGTGATCATGCTTTCAGCATCTTCCGGAGCGAAGGTGAAGCCGTAGCCCTTTGCGAAAGGCAGGGGCTGTGCGTCGCCGCGGTCTTCGTTCCATTCCTTGACATACCATGCCTGGCTGGGCAGGTTGGGACGCTCGGTATCAACCAGAGGATCCTGGGCATGCAGGGGGAATACGCCGAAATCATCATAGGTGCCATCGTTGTTCAGGTCAACCTGATAGCTCTTGCTCTCGTAGGAGGAGGGCAGGAATTCGAGGTTGAATCTGGCCTTGCCCTTCAGATCCTCGGGCATATCAGACTTCAGGATCATCTGAAGCAGAACGCCGGTTTCGGTAGAGGATGCAACCAGATCATACTTCAGGGTGCCGTCGGGGCTGCCGCTGAAGGTCATGGGAACAGTGATGGTGTTGTTTTCGGTGTCATAGACCTTAGTGCCTCTGCTGGGAGCAGGGGTTGCGTCCCACTGTTCGGGGGTGGGCAGCATGTGCAGGTCACCGTTGGTACCGATACGCATGCCATTCAGGGACAGTTCGATACCGCCCATATGCTGGTCACCGAAAGTGCCGGAGAACGTATTATCATACATAAATACGTTGAAGGCATTCGAACCAACAGTCGTCATGTAACGGTTGTTGCCATTACCTGCGCTGATTTCCATGAAGTTGCCGGGTTCAGCAGCTGCTGCGGTGATCGCGAATGCGGGCAGCATACCGAGAACCATGCAAATCACAAGAATCAGAGACAATGACTTCTTGAGTTTACTCATATGTTCAACTCCCTTTCTCAGCTGCGTTTAAGCAGCAAAATTTTAGCGTTATCCTGATGCATTGTTTGCATCATTGTCGACACCTCCCGAACCTCCTACTTTCAGAAGTAACAATGCGCGAAGATAACTTAATTATAATATACTGGAAGTCATTGCATGTTTCAATTGAAAAATAGTTGACCTTTGATTTTTCGTAATATTACACAATATTTCCGCCTCTATTTGTGCTTATTGTCAAGCACTTTATTTTGGGCAAATCTTCTATATAAACAACCCCGGAGCCCTTTGCAACAAAATTAAAATTTAAATACAGAACCGCCTGGTGGCGATTCTCGGAATCTTTCGGTGCTTGCTGCGGAGAGAATGGGATTCGTTTGCATTTTTTGCTTTTGGCAAAAAAATATGGTTCGGCTCCGTCAAGCCGTCGCCGGCAACATGCCACTGGCATGTTGCATTGGATCGTTCGAATCCCTTCCTCTTTTCTCCGCCAAAAAGAAAGAACCGCCTGGTGGCGGTTCTCGGAATCTTTCGGTGCTTGCTGCGGAGAGAATGGGATTCGTTTGCATTTTTTGCTTTTGGCAAAAAATTATGGTTCGGCTCCGTCAAGCCGTCGCCGGCACCATGCCACCGGCATGGTGCATTGGATCGTTCGAATCCCTTCCTCTTTTCTCCGCCAAAAAGAAAGAACCGCCTGGTGGCGGTTCTTTCTTTTTGGCGGAGAGAAAGGGATTCGAACCCTTGAGACGCTATCAACGCCTACACGATTTCCAATCGTGCGCCTTCGACCAGCTCAGCCATCTCTCCATGATGGCGCTGCCGATTGTCGATTCATCAGACAGCTTGGATATAATACATGATTCTTTCCAAAATGTCAAGCCTTTTTCTCAATAATTTCCGGAATTTGAAAAACGAAAAAGTTGGCTTGACTTTAGGCCAAGTTTCTCTTATAAGGATAAGGTAATCCCCGCTACTATATAATAATTAATTGGAGGAACCATCCATGATTTACCGCAATTTTAAAGATAAGAAGCTTTCTGCCCTGGGCATGGGCTGCATGCGCCTGCCTCTGATTGACGGAAATGAAGCCATGATCGACGAAGCTGCCACTGCGGAGCTGTTTGACTATGCCATGGCCCACGGCATCAACTATTATGATACCGCCTGGGGCTATCATGTCGGCAACTCCGAGACCGTGACGGGTAAGATGCTGCAGAAGTATCCCAGAGACAGTTTCTATCTCGCCAGCAAATTCCCCGGCTATGATCTTGCCAATATGGGCAAGGTGGAAGAGATTTTTGAGGAGCAGCTCAAAAAATGCGGCGTGGAGTATTTCGATTTTTATCTAATCCACAATGTGTGCGAATTGAACATCGACGCCTATCTTGATCCCCAGTACGGTACTTATGACTACCTGATGAAGCAGAAGGAAAACGGCCGCATCCGGCATCTGGGCTTCTCTGTCCATGGAAATCTGGAAACCACGAAGCGTTTTCTGGACGCCTATGGCAAGGACATGGAGTTCTGCCAGATTCAGCTCAACTGGCTGGACTGGGAGTTCCAGAACGCCCGGGGCAAGATGGAGCTGCTGAAAGAGTGGGGCATTCCCGTATGGGTCATGGAGCCTGTGCGGGGCGGCAAGCTCATCAACCTGCCCAAGCCCCATATGGACGCCCTGCAGGCTGTTGCACCCCCGCGCAGCAGTGCAGAATGGGCCTTCCGTTTCCTGCAGGGATTTGAGGATGTGGTGGTGACCCTGTCCGGTATGACCACCCTTGCACAGATGCAGGAAAATATCCGCATTTATGAGACCGATGCTCCCCTGCCGGAAGCAGAGCGCACTTCCCTTCTGCATGTTGCCAAGGAAATGACCTCCGCCGGTACCGTACCCTGCACCGCCTGCCGCTACTGCACCACCTACTGCCCGCAGGAACTGAACATCCCGCGTCTTCTGGAGCTTTATAATGAGCAGAGCTATTCCGGCAAAAACTTCCTCGTCGAAATGGGCATCTCTACCCTTCCCGAAGACAAACGCCCCGCCGCCTGCATCGGCTGCCGCAGCTGCGAGGCCGTCTGCCCCCAAAATATCAAAATCTCAGAAGTTCTGGCAGATTTTGCGGAAAAACTCAAATAACCAACAATAATAGAACGCACCAAAGGGGATGTCTCAAAATGAAATTGTGTGAAAGAAAAGAGCGCACTCCCGGCGGGGATGGTGTGAAAGGGGCGGTCTTGGAGCCCCTTTCGCGTTCAATCAGAAAACATTATGACGGAAGCAAACCTGCTTCCGTCATAATGTAAAGGCCTGATCGAGGGACTCGCCGTAGAGAACGGCCTGTGTGATGTTCCGGCAGGATCGGTTCGTGTATTGCAAGGCCGTCGGCGAATTCGTAATTTGTGGATCACATCGTAGGGGCCGGGTTTCCCGGCCCGAATGGTTCCGATGTGGAACAGACCTTTTGGGACGGGAGACCCGTCCCCTACATTCATATTTTTATTGCTCCAGATAGCGCATGATGATGGACGCGATCTGGGCGCGGCAAGGGGCGCTTTTTTTGTCGAACCGCCGCCTTGACAAGGAATATCCCCGGTAGTATGATAGCAGCAATACCGGATTATGGTGCCGCTTGAAAGCGCCTGAAAAGAGTGAAACGATGCAGGAAACGAAGAAAAAACAATACCTTGCCGGGATGAAGGCCGCTGTTCCCGTGATCCTGGGCTTTATCCCGGTGGGCATCGCCTACGCCATCATGGCAAGGCAAGCGGGATTTACGGTGTCTGAGACCTGCGCCATGTCCGCCATGGTGTTTGCCGGGGCCAGTCAGATGATGGCGGTGGGTATGACGGAGCAGGGGGCGGCGATCCTTGTGATCGTGCTGGCTACCTTTATTCTGAACCTGCGTCATCTGATCATGAGCACCTGCGTCATGAACCGGATGGAGGACGGCAGCACAAAAACCCGTCTTTTGGCCTCCTTTGGCGTGACAGACGAGTCTTTTGCCATTTTTACCACCCAGGCAAAACACCGCTCGGCGGTCTATTTTCTGGGTCTGATCACTGTGACCTATCTTTCCTGGAATGTGGGCACCTTCATCGGTGCAGTGGCCTCCGATTTTCTGCCGGAGATCCTGACTGCCAGCCTTGGTATCGCCCTGTATGCCATGTTCATCAGCATTCTTGTGCCAAACCTGACGAATAACTGGAAGCTGGGGGCGCTGGTGGCCATGACCGCCGTATGCAACAGCATTCTGACCCAGTTGATCCCGTCAAGCTGGGCGCTGATCGTATCTACCCTGCTTTGCGCCTTCCTTGGGGTGTTTTTTGTTGACCTGAAGGAGGAAGGAGGGGACGAGCAATGAGCGGAACGAAGGTACTTCTTCTGATCCTCGGCATGGCCATCGTGACCTACATCCCCCGGGCGATCCCTGCGATCTTTGTGGACAAGCTGAAATTCAGCCCGAAGGTAGAAAAGTTTCTGAAGCTGATCCCCTATACCGCCATGGCAGCCCTGATCTTCCCCGGCGTCTTTGCGGTGGATGCGGAAAAGCCCCTCATCGGCATTGTGGGGGGCGCTGTGGCAGGAATCCTGGCATGGAAAAAATGCCCGGTCATGGTGTGCGTGCTGGCGGCCATTGGGGCGGATTTTTTGCTGTATACTTTATTATAATGGAGAATCAAGATGAAAAAAGTCAGAATTAGCGTTATGCGGATCACCCGCTACCCCGACCTGATGGACGAATATGAAAATCCCATAGAACACGCCTGCGATATGACGCAGGGGCAGACCTTCCTCGCCAACGGCTGGCAAAAACCCGACGGCTTCTGCGACAGCGCCTGGGACAGCATCTCCCCCTTTGTAATGACCCTTGCCCACGGCGGCGAGAACATCTATGACGGCTGGATGAAAAATCCAAAATCCGCCATGATCTCCTGCAACGACGGTTTCCGACCCGTGAGTTTCCTCCTGGAAGCACTTGACGAGAACGCAAAGTGAAGAACCATTCATAAAAACCTTCCATATCGTGCGAATAACCGCACAATATGGAAGGTTTTGTTATTGGAGCATTCAGCCTCTTGCCTGCAGGAGCTTCTGCTTGAGTTCGCCTTCGATGCGGCGCAGTTCCTTTTCGGCGGCCAGGCGCTTCTGGGCGCCTTCGGTCTGGATCTGGAGCACCTCGTCGAGGGTGGTGATGAGCTGGGTGTTGGTATGCTGCAATGTCTCAATGTCCACCACACCCCGCTCTGCTTCCTTCGCCGTCTCCAGCGTGGCCTGCTTGAGCATATCCGCGTTTCTTCTGAGCAGGGCATTGGTCACATCCGTGACCTCCCGCTGGGCTTCCAGTGCCCGCTTGGAGTCCTCAATGCCGAGGGCCAGAACCATCTGGCTCTTCCAGAGGGGAATGGTGCTGACGAGGGAGGTCTGGATCTTCTCCGTCATCAGGGTGTCGTTGTTCTGGATCATGCGGATCTGGGGGGCCATCTGCAGGCAGATCACCCGGGTCAGCTCCAGATCGTGCAGCCGCTTTTCAAAGCGGTCGCACATATTGGCGTAGTCGTTCACCTTCTGGGCATCGGAGGGCAGGGCGGAGGCGGCAGCCTCGGCACGCATCTGGGGAAGGGTGACCTCCTTTGCCTTCTTCAGAGCCTTCTGACCCGCTAAAATATACATGGTGAGCTGCTTGTAGTATTCCAAATTCTGCTCATACATCTGATCCAGCCGGGCGATATCCCCAAGCAGCGTGATCTTGTGACCCTCCAGCTGGCGGGATACCTTCTCCACATTGGCCTCGGCCTTGTCATACTTGACCTTCATCATCTCCATGCCGGAGTTTGCCTTGCGGAACAGCCCGCGCAGGCCCTTGCGCTCTTCCTCCGCATCGAAGCCCTTCAGCTCCATCACGAGATCGGAAAGCATTTCGCCCACCTCGCCCATGTCCTTGGTGCGGACATTGTTCAGGGCCTTGCCGGAAAAATCGGAAATATTCTTCTGTGCGCCGGCGCCGTACTGCAGCACCAGACCGGTATCGGTGATGTCGATCTTCTCGGCAAATTCCAGTACCGCCTTCTGCTCCGCTTCGCTGAGCTGGGCCATTTCGGGGCCGGCCTCGGGGCGCGTGTCCGCCTCGGGTGTCTGTGCGATGGCCGTGTCGGGTTTCGTTTCAAAAACCGGCTGAGAGTCCAGTTCCGGTGTCAGAGTGAGCTGGGGAATCTTTTCGTTCATTTCCATCGTAGGGTTCTCCTTTCGGCCTGTGTATTTTCTATCACTATTGTATGTCCAATGAAAAGTCAAGTCAAGGGAGGCATTGACATTTTTGCCCCTTTCGCGCTATAATAATCCTAAATCAGCACCTATGAACAGGAGGCAGTTCCATGGCAAAGGTCGCACCATCCATTTTATCCTCTGATTTTCTGAATCTCGGCAGAGATATCCGGAATTTAGCCGTCAACGGCGCCGATTACGTACATATTGACGTAATGGACGGGCTGTTTGTTCCCAATATCTCCGTGGGACTTCCTGTGGTGAAGGCCATCCGTCCGGCAACGGAGCTGGTGATGGATGTGCACCTGATGGTGGAACGGCCCATCCGCTATGTGGAGCGCTTCTGCCAGGCCGGTGCCGACATTCTCACCATCCATGTGGAGTCGGACTCTCAGGAGAACACCCTTGCAGCCCTGAAGCGCATCAAGGAGCTTGGTGTGCGTCCCGCCATCAGCCTTCGTCCCGTGACACCCGCTCAGGCGGTGCTGCCCTTCCTGCCCCTTTGCTCCCTGATCCTTGTGATGACGGTGGAGCCGGGCTTCGGCGGCCAGAGCTTTATGCAGGATATGATGCCCAAGCTGAAGACCATCTCCCAATACATCGCCCAGCACAACCCCGAATGCGAACTGGAAGTAGATGGCGGCATCAATGTGGAAACCGCCCGCATCTGCCGGGAAAACGGTGCCAATGTCCTCGTGTCCGGCAGCACCTATTTTAAATCCGAAGACCCCGCCGCCTACTGCCGCGCCCTCAGGGGAGAATAATCCAAAAATATTGCGAAAGTCCGCACAGAGAACCGTCTGCGCGGACTTTTTGTATTGATTAGATACCGTAATCCGAGAAAGGGATCGGCTTTGCGCCGCATTTGTTTACCCAAAAGGGGTTCATTTTGATTGGGATGTAGCTTTTGGAAGATAGAATAAAGCCGAGTTTATTGACCCGCAGGATGGTGATGTCTTTATATTCCTCCACGAGGATCTGCCAAGTAGAATCCGGACTGCCGTAGTCGGAAAAGGTGAGCTCATCCTCTTTCAGCTCATAGTGCATACCGTCATTGATATTTGGTATTTTCAGCCGTTAGAGGATCTGTTCTCTCGTTAATTCGACCCGGTAGACAAATTTTGACATATCGATGTTGTGATTTGTGAAATTTTCGGTAGCTTCATAGTACTTCTTGTCTATAGGATAACGCATCAGGAGTACAAGCGGAGTCAGGATCAGGAAAAAGAATAGAAAAAAGACAACAATAAAATGCATTTCTTTCAGCCTCCTTTGTTTTCATTGGAGCCTTGCCCCTTCACCGCTGCCCGCCACAGGCTGCGCCATGCGTCATACTGCTTTTTCTCTGCGGCAAGCAGGAGCATGGGGCGGCTTTTCAGTTCTTCCACCGTTAATTCGCCTCGGAGAATTGCCTCCATGGTGTTATCCAAGCAGTATGCCCTGAGATCCTCTACGGTCAGTGTGCCCCGGAAGCTGTTGGCGGGTTTGTTGTGGAGCACCGCGTCCCATCGGGTGATCAGAACCATGTGCTGCACACGATCTCGTCCCGGACTATAAGGACCGTGGGAGCAATCCACAAAAAGCCCCCAAGGAAGCAGGCCAAACTCACCGTTTTTCCGGGAGATAAGATGGATACCATCCGATTCAAGCATGGCATACGCACGTCGCCTCAAACCAAGCCATAGCAGGAACAGCTCGATCAGCACCATGGGAAGAGTATAAAAGAGCAGAAACAACAAAATGTCCTTAAAAGAAGTCATTTCGCCGTCATACAGCTTCAGCAGAAGAAACCCCACATTGGCAATTACGCTGATTACAGCAAAGGCAGATGCGCCTTTGATAAACAGGTTTCTGTCATATTGGTATTTCATTGCTGTGCTCCTTTCTGTCATGTTACTTTGCACAAGCCTACAAGTTTTGCCGTAGGCCGGGGGCTTGCTACCGCTGTTGTAAATGTTGCGAATTCGCCGGAAAACTCAATATAAATGCAATATTTCCTGCCGGACAGTCCGGAGGCCTGTCCCTACGAGGAAGCTGCGACTGTGCAAAAATCTGCAATTCTCGCTGTAGGGACAGCCGTCCCCGGCTGTCCGCATAAAGGTTGCGAATTCGCCGGTGATTTTGATAAAAACGCAGCATTTTCTGCCGGGCGGCTAATGGCCCAGGCCACCTTCTCTTGCCCCTTCGGGGCAATTCACCTTGTAGCCGCCCCTACATTCACAGAAGCAAATTTTATGCAAAATCTATCTAATCTCATCCTTTGATTATACTATATTTATGTTTTATGCCCTTGTCAATAGTGCGAGAAGCGGCAAAAAGCCCGCGCAGATGTTTCGATCTGCGCGGGCGATTTTGATTATTCAGCTTCTTTTTTGGGGGCACGGCCGTAGCATTCGGTCATTTCACGGATGCGGGCGCACAAGGCCGGGGTGAGGGCATCGGGGAGCATACGCCAGCGCCAGTTCTGGCCGTTGACGCGGCCGGGTTCGTTCATGCGGGCGGTGCCGGGCAGGGCAAGATAGTCCTGCATTTGGGCAATGAACAGCTCTGACACGCTGCTCATGCCGCCGCGGATGACGCCCCAATGGATGCCCTCTTCCTCCGTCAGGGCGAGGTAGCGGTCGGCAAATTCCCGGCATTCGTCGGGAAGCTCGTCGTACCACTGCATCAGGGTGGCATTGTCGTGGGTGCCGGTGTAGCAGACGCAGTTGCTGTCATAGGTGTGGGGCAGGTAATCGCTGGGTTCTCTGGGGTCAAAGGCAAATTCCAGCACCTTCATGCCGGGGAAGCCGGAAGCCTTGCGCAGGGCGATGACCTCCGGGGTCAGGAAGCCCAGATCCTCCGCGATGAAGGAAAGACCCTTGAGCTTCTTCCGCAGAACCTCGATGAATTCCGTGCCGGGGCCGGGCATCCATTTGCCGGTGCGGGCAGTGGGGTCGCCGTAGGGCACGGCCCAGTAGCTTTCAAAGCCGCGGAAATGGTCGATGCGCACCACATCATACATTCTGGCGGCGGCCTTCAGGCGGCGCAGCCACCAGCGGTAGCCATCTTCCTTCATGGCCTGCCAGTTGTACAGGGGGTTGCCCCAAAGCTGGCCATCTTCATTGAAATCATCCGGCGGGCAGCCTGCCACGGCGGTGGGGATGCGTGCCTCATCCAGCTGGAAGAAGCTGCTGTTGGCCCAGGCATCGGCAGAATCATGGGGGACATAGATGGGCACATCGCCGATGAGCTGGATGCCCTTGCTCCGACAGTAATCCCTCAGGCGGTTCCACTGGAGGAAGAACTCATACTGCAGGAAATAGTGGAAGGTGATCTCGTATTTGAGTTCAGCAGACTTTGCTTTCAGAGCTTGCTCCTCATGCAGGCGCAGAGGCAGCTCCCAGGAGGACCAGACGGCACCGTCATAGGAATCCTTCAGAGCCATGAACAGGGCATATTCCCGCAGCCAGGACTTCTCTTTTGTTACAAATTCCAAGAAAGCACGGTTGGGACTGAGGATAAACCGCTCATAGGCCCGCCGCAGGACCAAAAGTCGCTGGCGGTACATCAGGTCAAAATCCACCTGCTCCTGCGATGTACCCCAGGAGAATTCCCACATATCTTCCTGCTTGAGCCAGCCTTCTTCCATCAGCTGATCCAAATCAATCAGATAGTGGTTTCCCGCAAAGGTGGAGAAGGCCTGATAGGGAGAATCTCCGTAGCCTGTGGGGTTCATGGGCAGGATCTGCCAGTAGCTCTGCTTCGCTTCGTAAAGGAAATCCACAAAGCGATAGGCTTCTTTGCCGAGGGTGCCGATGCCGTAGGGGGACGGCAGGGATGAAATGTGCATTAAAATTCCGCTGGCTCTCATGATCTGTGTCTCTTTCCCGGGACGCGGTTTTTTCTTCGTCTCGTGGGATTATTATTCCAGAAAAATGCCTCTGCGTCAAGGGAAAAATGCGATTATCCGAAGCAAACGCTGTCGATCAGCCGCTTTGTGAGAGCCCAGAGGCTCAGCCGCTCCACCGTCTCCGGCGCCACTAAGGGAATGGAGGACAGCACTTCGTTACCTGCGTAGATTTTCAGTGTTCCAAGCTGCTGTCCCGCCGCCACCGGGGCGCTCACCTCCGGCAAAAGCTCTAATTCCTGCCGAATGTCCGCGCGCATGGCCTTGTCCACCAGCACAGGGGCAGGTTCCTCCACCACCGGGCAAAGGGAATCCTTTTCCCCAAGTCGGATGGGGACGGGTTCCGGGGTAAATTCCGGCTGCACCAAGGCATAATTGGCAAAGCCATAGTCCAAAAGGGCCTTGGCGGAGGAAAACCGGCCGGCGGAGCTTTCGCAGTGCATCACCACCGCGATCAGCTCCATACCCTCCCGCATGGCAGAGGCACTCAGGCAGTAGCCTGCCCCGCTGGTGAAGCCGGTCTTGAGGCCGGTGGTACCGTCATAAAAGCGCACCAACTTATTGGTGTTGGAAAGGCCGAATTGACCGCCCCGCACCGTGTCCATCCAGATGGTGGTGTAATTTCGGATGGCATCGTGGGACAATAGGGCGCGGGACATCAGGGCAATGTCATAGGCAGAGGTCAGATGCTCTGCCGCATCGGCATCATCATCGAGGCCGGTGCAGTTGACGAAGTGGGTGTCCGCCATGCCAAGTTCCTGTGCCCTTGCGTTCATCAGCTCCACGAAGGCCGCTTCGCTGCCCGCCACATGCTCTGCCAGTGCCGTGGCGCAGTCGTTGGCAGAGGACACCACCACGGATTTGAGCATCTCGTCCATGCTCATCTGCTCTCCCGGCTCCAAGTACACCTGACTGCCCCCCTTGGCAGCGGCGGTATCGGAAGCGGTGACCATGTCGTTCCATGTGATCTTGCCGCCATCCAGCGCCTCCATCACCAGCAGCAGGGTCATCACCTTGGTGACACTGGCGGGAGCCAAACGCTCATGGGCATTTTGCTCGTAGAGCACCGTACCCGTGGCGGCATCCATCAAAATGGCCGAGGGCGCTTCCAGCTCCAATTCCGCCGCCTGCACCGGCAGCAGGAATGCACTCAAAAGGGCAATACATAAAAATAAGCTGATCCATTTTCTTCCCATGAAGATTCCTCCTTTTTGATACAAGCTATGCAGGCGGCGCAGGGCATATACCCCACAGAAAGTTTACATTTCCTTCATGTTTCGCTCTGTCTTTTTTTCCTTGGATATGATATAATAGATAAAATGCCGATTTTCGGCTTAATGGATCTTCCCCGCGCCCTATTGCGCGGTTATCTTTGAAAGGAACTGACACTATGGGACTGATGCAAAAGCTTTTTGGAACACGCTCCGAGCGTGAGGTAAAGCGGCTGGATGCCACGGTCAAAAAGATCGAGGCACTGGAGAGTGACTATGCTGCCCTTTCCAACGAGGCCCTTCGGGCGAAAACCGACGAATTCCGCAGCCGCTATCAGGCGGGCGAGACGCTGGACGACCTGCTGCCCGAAGCCTTTGCCGCTGTGCGGGAGGCCGCGTGGCGTGTGCTGGGCATGAAGCCCTACCGGGTGCAGCTCATCGGCGGCATCGTGCTGCATCAGGGCCGCATCGCGGAAATGAAGACCGGTGAAGGCAAGACCTTGGTGGCCATTGCCCCCGCCTACCTCAATGCCATCGCCGGGAAGGGCGTTCACATCGTGACGGTAAATGATTACCTTGCCCGCCGTGACTCGGAATGGATGGGAAAGGTCTACCGCTTCATGGGGATGAGCGTTGGTCTGATCGTCCACGGCCTCAAGGCAGAGGAGCGCAGAGCTTCCTACAACGCGGACATCACCTACGGCACCAATAACGAGCTTGGTTTTGACTACCTGCGTGACAATATGGCCATCTACAGCAGTGAGCGGGTGCAGCGGGGCCACAATTTCGTCATCGTGGACGAGGTGGACTCCATCCTCATCGACGAGGCCAGAACCCCTCTGATCATCTCCGGCCGTGGCGAGGCCTCCACCAAGCTGTATGAAATGACAGATTTCTTAGTGAGCCGCATGAAGAAGATCGTCTTCGCCTCCACCAACGAAAAGGAAGCACAGGACGACTACGACTGCGACTACATCGTGGACGAAAAGGCCCGCTCCGTGTCCCTGACCGCCCGTGGTATCCAGAAGGCGGAGGAATTCTTCCAGCTTGAGAACTTAGGCGACGCGGAAAATGCCACCATCTCCCACCACATCAATCAGGCCATGAAGGCCCGCGGTCTCATGAAGCGGGATATTGACTATGTGGTGAAGGACGATCAGGTCATCATCGTTGACGAATTCACCGGCCGCCTTATGTACGGCCGCCGCTATAATGAGGGCCTGCATCAGGCCATCGAGGCCAAGGAGGGCCTGAAGGTGGCCCATGAGAGCAAGACCCTTGCCACCATCACCTTCCAGAATTTCTTCCGCCTGTATGCCAAGCTTTCCGGTATGACCGGTACCGCACTGACGGAGGAAGAGGAATTCTCCGGCATCTATGCTCTTGATGTGGTGGAGATCCCCACCAATCGCCCGGTGGTTCGTATCGACAACCCGGATGTGGTCTACCGCACCGAGGCGGCCAAATTCCGCGCCGTCATCCGCCAGATCATCGAGTGCCATCAGAAGGGTCAGCCTGTGCTGGTGGGTACCATTTCCATTGAAAAATCCGAGATGCTCTCCAAGCTGCTGTCCCGACAGGGTGTGCCCCATACGGTGCTGAACGCCAAGCACCATGAGAAGGAAGCCGAGATCGTGGCCCAGGCGGGCCGCTTTGGTGCCGTCACCATCGCCACCAACATGGCAGGCCGTGGCACCGACATCGTGCTGGGCGGCAACCCGGAGCAGATGGCGCTGAACGAGCTGAAAAAGCGGGAGGATATGACGGACGAGCTGCTAACAGAGGCCAACTCCTATGCCGACACCGATGATCCCGAAATCCTTGCGGTACGCCGTGACTTTGAAGAACTCCATCGCGCCTATAAGGAAAAGACCTCCGCGGAATCCCAGCGGGTGCGTGAGGTGGGCGGCCTGTTCATCATCGGTACCGAGCGTCATGAATCCCGACGCATCGACAATCAGCTCCGCGGCCGTTCCGGCCGACAGGGCGACCCGGGCGAGACCCGCTTCTACCTGTCTATGGAGGACGATGTCATGCGCCTGTTCGGCAGCGAACGCATGATGAGCATGATGGACACCCTGAAGATCGATGAGGATACCCCCATCGATGCCAGAATTCTCTCCGGTGCCATCGAAAATGCCCAGAAGAATGTGGAAAGCCGCAACTACCACTCCAGAAAGTCCGTGCTGGAATATGACGATGTCATGAACACCCAGCGAAAGATCATCTATGACCAGCGCCGTCAGGTGCTGGAGGGTGAGGATCTCAGCGGCACCATTGAGAATATGTTCCATTATGTGGTGGAGAGCCGTGTGACGGATTCCTTCGGCCATGTGGACTATCTTGCCGACCGTGCCCAGCTTGATGAGCTGCTGCGCCAGTTTGAGGGCGTGTATATGCCCGAGGGTGTCGTTACCGTCTCGGATGCAGAGCTTGCCGGCATCAGCCGTCAGGAGCTGGAAGCAAAGATCTTGGACCAGATCCACAATACCTACCGCGGCAAGGAAGCCGAATACGGCGAGAAGCTCATGCGGGAAGCCGAGCGGGTGATCCTGCTGCGGGTGGTAGACGAATACTGGATGGATCACATCGATGCCATGACGGACCTTCGTCAGGGCATCGGTCTGCGGGCCTATGGCCAGCATAATCCTGTGGATATGTATAAGAAGGAAGGCTTCGATATGTTCGAGGGCATGACCAATGCCATCCGTGAGGAGACGGTACGCCGTCTGTTTGCCTTCCGGATCCGCAAGGACGAGGAGATCAAGCGCAAGAAGGTGGCGGTCATCACCTCCGAGGGCGGTGCCTCCGACAAGACCGTGAAGCGCCAGCCTGTCCGCAAGGTCAAGATCGGCCCCAACGATCCCTGCCCCTGCGGCAGCGGCAAGAAATATAAGAAATGCTGCCGGGATAAGGATCAGGCCCCCACGGCACAGTAAGCCAAAATTACCCCATTACTGTTGAAAAGGAAGACACTATGAGTTTTAGCATTCACCGCCACGGCACATTGGAATATCTGCAGGCCGAGGGCCTTTCCGCTACGGCCCACTGCTTTACCACCCGCTATGGCGGTGTATCGCAAGGGGTACTATCCAGCCTGAATCTTGGCATCCATCGGGGAGATGATCCTGCCAATGTGCTGGAGAACTACCGCATTTTAGGAAATGCGGTGGGGTTTTGCCCGGAGGATCTGGTGTTTACCCACCAGACCCATACGGATATCATCCGCCGGGTGGAGGAAAGCGCCCGGGGTGAGGGCTTGTTCCGCCAGGTAGACGGGGATTATGACGGCCTCATCACGAATCGACCCGGTGTGGCGCTGATCGTCTTTTCTGCCGATTGCACGCCTGTTTTACTGTTTGACCCTGTGAAGCGGGTCATCGCTGCGGTACACGCCGGCTGGCGGGGCACCGCTGCGGGCATCGCGGCGAAGGCTGCCCGGCAAATGGCAGCCGATTACGGCAGCCGCCCGGAGGATATCCGTGCCGCCATCGGCCCCTGCATCGGCCCCTGCTGCTTTGAGACCCACGCCGATGTCCCCAATGCCATGCGCGAGGCTCTGGGAGAGGAAGCGGAAGCCGCTATCCGACCAAACGGCGAAAAATATTATGTAAACCTCAAAGAGATCAACCGCCTGTGGCTTGAGCGCTGCGGTGTCAGCCATGTGGAGATCAGCCCGGACTGCACCCATTGCCAGCCGGAGCGCTTCTGGTCCCACCGCATCACCGGGGACGCAAGAGGCTCGCAGGCTGCCATCATCATGCTGCCAAAGGAAGGGGGAAAACCGCTGTGATCAGACGCGCCATTGCGCTGCTGCTGTGCGTAAGCATTGTGCTGCTTTGCGGCTGCGCCGGTACCAAAATTCCGGCTCCTGACCCATTGGAGGAATCCGGGGATATTATTTCCGACGCGGTGGAGCAAGCCCCGGATGAGGCAGTGACCAACTTTGGACTTGCCTATCAGTCTCAGTTTGGCCTGAACCCCTACGATTGTACCAATCTGACCAACCGCACCATTTTGTCCCTGATATACGAAAGCCTGTTCACCGTTACCTCGAATTTTGAGGTGGAGCCGGTGCTGTGCGACTATTACGATGTCTCCGACACCTTGGCGGAGTACACCATTCATCTCATGCCCGGGGTGCAGTTCTCCGACGGCACCCCCCTGACCGCCTCGGATGTGGCAGCCTCCTATCAGGCCGCCATGGATTCCGATGTGTACGGCAAGCGGTTCTATGCCCTGAGCAGCGTGGAAGCGGTGGACTCCGAAACGGTGCTGTTCAAGACCCGCATCCCCTATGAAAACCTGACCCTGCTGCTGGATATTCCCATCGTCAGCGCTGACAGCGTGGACAGTGCCACCCCCATGGGCACCGGCCCCTACCGCCTGATCGCGGAGCGTTACACCAATACCCTGGTTCAGAACGGCTACTGGTGGCAGGAGAGCAACGACGCGGCGGTTTCCGTCTCCAGCATCCGTCTGGTGCCCACGGAATCCCCCACGGATGTGCGGGATGACTTTGAATACGGTGTCACCGGCGTGGTATGTACCGACCCCAACTCCGCTGCCTATGTGGACTACCACTGCGACTATGAGCTTTGGAACTGCTCCACCACCATCATGGATTACATCGGCTTCAATGTAAAATCCGGCCTGTTCTGTCTGACGGACCTGAGAAAGACTCTTACCAACATCATCAACCGGGAAGCCATTGCCACGGAGATCTACCATGGCTACGCAGAAGCCGCCGTTCTGCCCGCCTCTCCCCTGTCCAGCTTCTATGATGAGACACTGGCGGAGGAATATGACTACAACCCGGATAAATTCTCCCTCGGTGTGGCAGCCACCGCAGCCAGAGGCTCCAGCGCCACCTTCTTAGTATGCAGTTCCGACCCCGCCCGGGTGGCGGCAGCGGAGTACATTGCCGCGGAAGCGGAAAAATACGGCATTGAGCTGGTGGTGGATGCGGTGAACGAGCGCACCTTCCTCAACCGTCTCTACGGCGGCAATTTTGACCTGTATTTCGCGGAAGCCCGTCTTTCCCCCACCTTCGATCTGGCGCCCTTCTTCAACGGCGGTGCCCTGTGCTACGGCGGCATCTATTCCGGCGATCTGACCGACCTGTGCTATGACGCATTGGAGAACTCCGGTAATTACTACGACCTCCACTCCAACATCATGCTCTATGGCATGATCTGTCCGGTGCTGTTCAAGAGCTATGCGGTGTACGCCACCCGCGGCACCATCACCAATATGTATCCCGCCATCGACAATGTATTCCATACCTCCAGCGGACGAACCCTGTCCGATGCCATTCTGGCAGCTCCCGCAGAAGATCCGGAACAGCTTCCGGAGGACGATGAGGAGCTCCCGGAAGACGAAGGCACCACCACGGAAGAACCAACTCCGGAAATGATCGCGCTGGAGGAAACCGGCTGATTCTCTTTGTGCAAACTGCAGAAAAACGAATGCCGTTTTTTGACGCGCATGGGAGAAATTCACATATTATTTACGATTTGTTCACGAAGACCCATTGACTCCAAGGCCCTTCATCAGATAGAATATAAGTGTACGATGTAGGAATGACGACGCGGAACACTTGGTTTCGCCCCATCCCCCTGATAGAATGGATTCTGCCGCACTCGGGCACAGGGGGCGCAGAAAGGAGCAATGGCATATGACAGATTACTACAGTTTATGGGTAGATCTGCCGAACAAATTGATTTCGCCGGTGGAAGTATCCGGCTTTTCCAAGTTTGCATACGAATCCCAGGAGGCACTGGATCGGGTGATGAAGCTTCTCTTCGCCGACGGCTACCGCCTTCGGGCTGCATAAAACAAATGAGCCTGCCGCAATTTTGCGGCAGGCTGTTTTTTGCGTAGAATGCCATGTTTTGTAACTATTTTGTTGTTGAACGGAGCGAGTATTGATGTATACTGAGATCAGCTTAATTATAACAAAGTAAATTCTCCGAAACAGGAGGGATACTGTGAAGAAGCTGATCGCGTTTTTGCTTGCGGTGATCCTGCTGCTGGGAGCGGCGGGCTGCAGAACCGTGCCCGAAGAGGTACAGGAGCCACCGACAGAACCCATCACGCAAAACACAATGCCTGAAGAGCCTACGGAGCCTGCTGAGCCGCAGGAAGTGCCGGACCCTAAGGAGGGACAGTTTGTCTTCACGCGGGAGAATTTCCCCAGGCTGGACGGCTCCACCTCCACCGTGCCGCTGGCCCAGGCCATGGCGGCAATGCTCCTCAATGAACCTCAGGAGCAGGTAGCGGATATCGTCACCTTTTCCAGAACAACGAATTCTTATCGGGCACTGATCAATCCGAGCGGATATTATGGATATGCCGAGCTGCTGCTGGCGGCAGAGCCGGCAGAGCTTATTTGGGAGGAAAAGGCCACGGCGGGCTTTGAATGGGATATGGAGCCTTTTGCCATTGACGGTCTGATCTTTGTGGTCAACGCGGACAATCCCGTGGATTCGCTGAGCGTGGAGCAGGTACAGAAAATCTATACCGGCGAGATCACCAACTGGAGCGAGGTGGGCGGCAACGATGTGGAGATCATCCCCTTCCAGCGCAATGAGGAAGCCGGCAGCCAGACCATGATGGAGAAGCTGGTTATGGGAGATCTTGTTATGACAGATCCGCCGAAGGAGTATCGGATCGAAACGATGTCCGGATTGATGGAAACGGTCAGAAATTATCAGGATTCCGCAGGTGCCATCGGCTATTCGGTGTATTACTATGCCAACGATATGCGAATGGCTGAAGGTCTGAAGGTCCTGCAAATCAATGGTGTGACACCGGGTGCGGACAGCTTCCGTGATCAAAGCTATCCCTTTACGAACCCATATTATGTGGTCAAAGCGGCAGAGCTTTCGGAGGATGACCCCATTACGATTCTGTTCAACTGGATCCTTGGAGAGGAAGGCAAAAAACTTGTGGAGCGAATGGGCTATGTTCCGATACACGGCCTTGAAGATGCGCCTTCAGAGGATGTGCCGGAGCCGCAGGTGTATGCCAACTGGTCAATGCTGGAGGATCCGAATACGCCGGAGGAAGTGTATACCTCTTATTGGCCGGAATTGCAGCAGGAGCTGATTGCCCATGACGATTACGGGCTGCTGGTGCCCTTTGCCGGAGATGAAACCGATTGGATGCACTCGAACTATCAGAAATATGTCTATGGTCTGGCCACTTTGGATGGAAAGGTTGTGGTAGAACCGACCTATGAGTCTGCGGTGCGTATGTTTTGGGGGGAGGAGTATCTCCCTGTGCTTCGTCTGCGCCGATTTGTTTTTGATGAAGAAATCATTGCCGATGCACAACAAAAGGAAGAGGGTATCTATGAAGCTTTGCGGGATCATACAAAGTTCCTGTATGGTCTGGCGGCGGCTGATGGAAGCTGGTATCTGCCAACTGAGTACGCACATGCGGAGGAACTCGCATCGGATACAATCCTTCTTGTGGATCAGAATGGAACTTTCTTTCTGTGCGATCTGGAGGGCAATCTGAAAAGAAGCCCCATTGGTACTACGGCGGGCGGCTTGTGGGGAGACGAATGGAGGGTAATTCTGAGAAACAGAGACTATGTTTCCACCAACGGCTGGTTTGTTCGGACGATCAACGAGGAAGATTATGAGAATCCGGAATCCTTGTGGACAAACTTCCTCACAGGTGAGAAAACGATCACCCCCGGCCAAGCATGGGACTATTATGGGTGGAAAGATCCTGAAACCGATTCGGATACGGATGCTTCGTCAACCTCCCACACGCGCTTAGAGTGGCGTATTCTGGATGATGGCAGGGAGGGCGTCATTGATTCTGCCTCCGGAAGGTGGGTCATGATGCCGCAGCATGCTGATCTGTATACGATCAGAGATGTCGCAAGCGATGAAGAGTATATAGAAGTCCGCGAGGGTGATTATCGTTTGATCTACAATGTGTATGGTGAGTTTCTGTTTGGTGCCGAATGGTATGGGGAACCGGTTGACGGCGTTTTCCCTGTGCGCAATGGACAGTGGTCCGGTTTGCGGGATAAAGAAGGCAACTGGCTGCTGCGCTTTATCATACCCTCTAACACCGACTGACGCACCATTAATGTAAAGGAGGAATTGCCATGAAACAGCTCATATCGTTATTACTTGCCCTTATCATGCTGCTGTGCCTGGCTGGCTGCAGCCCGGCACCGACCCAGCCGGAGTCCGCACCGGTTACACAAGAAGTTCAGGAAACACAGGAGTTGCAGGAGCTGCAGAAAGTGCCGGAACCTAAGGAGGGACAGTTTGTCTTTACTCGGGAGAATTTCCCCAAGCTGGACGGCTCCACCTCCACTGTGCCTCTGGCACAGGCCATGGCGGCAATTCTCCTTTCCGAATCCCAGGAGCAGGTGGAAGATCTCATTCATTTCACCAGAACAACAAACTCTTATCGGGCGCTGATCTATCAGGACGATATTGAAGGAAAAGCTGACCTGCTGCTGGCCGCAGAGCCGGCGGAATCCATTTGGGAGGAAAAGGCAGAGAAGGGCGCTGAATGGAAGATGGAGCCCTTTGCCATTGATGGTCTGATCTTTGTGGTCAATGCGGACAATCCTGTGGATTCTCTGACCGTAGAGCAGGTGCAGAGAATTTATACCGGTGAGATCACCAATTGGAGCGAGGTGGGCGGCGACGATGTGGAGATCGCCCCCTTCCAGCGAAACGAAGAAGCAGGCAGCCAGACCATGATGAAAAAACTGGTCATGGGCGATCTTCCTCTGATGGAGCCGGAAAAGGAGTATCGTTTTTATGATATGGCCGGCACACTGGAAGCTGTCCGGGAATATGAGGACTCCGCAAGCGCCATCGGCTATTCGGTCTACTATTATGCCAATGATATGCGCATGGCTGAAGGTCTGAAGATCCTGCAAATTG
>SVMC01000033.1 GCA_015067585.1 Oscillospiraceae bacterium | reverse complement strand
GGCAGCCAGAGGACCGACGGTAAACGGATTGGCTTTCTGGGGTTGCAGATAGCGGATGATCAGGTTGTCGCACCAGCGCTCAAAGGCGGCAGGGGATTCCTGCAGGGCGGCAGCGGCCTCCTGATAATCGCTCTGGGCAAGATACTCCACCACTGCCTCAAAGCCTGCCACAGCGGCATGAGCCAGCGCTTCCGTGTTCAGGGTGGGGCAGGGGGCCAGTGCTCTGCGGACAAAGTCTAAAGTCTTGCCGGTCTGACCGCTTCTGACGGCGATCTTGATGTTGGCAGCCACCGCAGTGCGAAGGGCATATTCCCGCAGCACTTCATTGCGGCTGGCCTTTCCTGCGGCAAGCATATCCTCCAATGCTGCCCGGTCGAGAATGATGTCGCACAGCTGACCGTCACCGGTCTGGGTCAGGACATCGTAGGCTTCCTGACCGGCAGTGGCCATGCGTCCGGGAAGGGCACTGAATTCCTTTGCCCGTACATGGGCGAGCAGCTCCTGCGGGTCCAGCCGTCCGCCATTGAGGAACAGCCGTTCCGGCGGCAGGGTGGAGTTGGTATAGATGAGCTTGATGGCAGCCTTCAGATTGTGGAAGTCATCGGGGATTCGCATCACATCGAATACCGACAGATCCTCCACCATTTCCCCGATCAGCTCCCAGGTCTTTTTCTTCTCCGCGGCCAGCAGTGCTTCCGCGTTGGAATAATCCTCAGCGCCGCCCCAACCCTTGTCCGCAAGGAAGCGAAGGGCTTCATCATAGGTCTTGCAGGCAATAAGCTGCTCCATCATGGAAGCGGAGAACAGGGAAAGCTCTTTGCAGCGGATCCTTGCTACCTCGTAGGTATAATCCTTTTGAAACATGGTTTATGCCTCCTTTTGCGGTGATCTGTCAGGAAAACAGCTGAGCGCGGACGATGTCCTGAAGGCGCTCTTTTTCTGCTTCAAACAGGGCCTCAAAGGAGCAGTTTTCTTCGATTCCACCATAGGCAAGGATAAATCCGCCCTTGATCTCCCGGGGCTCTTCGGAAAGCACAAGGGTGCCGCCCTTGGCTTCGCCGATCTCATTGAGCTTGCGAGGGAAGTAGGCGGGCAGCCGGGCAAGGTCTTCGCCCGACAGATACATCACACCGTTGCCACTGCGGGCATTACGCTCTGCCATTTTACCCAGCAGTACAAAGTAGTCGATGTTCTGCTGGTGCAGGAGCTTGTCCATGGCCTTTTCGATGACCTCGCGGATGATCTCCTGCTTGGCGGCAAGGATGCGGTTTTTGCGCTGCATCTGGGCGCCGGATTCTGCGCGGGCCAGAAGGTCTGCGCGCAGGGCAGCACAGTCAGCGACGGATTTTGCGGTGATCTCACCGCAGGCGGCTTTTGCGTCGGCAAGGATACCGGCGCAATCAATCTCCGCCTTTGCCAGAATTTCGGCGGAAGCATCCTTGGCTTCCTGCTCGATCTGGCTGATGATTTTTTCTAATCCTGTCATATTCATCCCCTTTTCTTAGTATCGGGTATGATAGGAATCAGATGTTGACAACGGCGAGGATGGAAACCAGCAGAGCCAGGATGGCGTAGGTCTCGACCATGGCCGGCAGGATCATGGCCTTGCCGAATTCGTCGGGCTTCTTGGCAACAACGCCGATACTTGCAACAGCGGTCTTGCACTGCATATAAGCGGACAGCAGGCCAACGATTGCCATGGGCAGGCAGGCGACCAGGTAAGCAAGGCCTTCAGCGGTGGTGAGTTCACGAATGCCGCCGCCAAGGATGCCCATGTTGGACAGAGCGATGAAGGCGATGAGCAGACCGTAAATGCCCTGGGTGCCGGGGAGAAGCTGGAGAATCAGAACCTTGCCGAACTTTTCGGGATCTTCCGCAATGACACCTGCGGCAGCGCGGCCGGTGATGCCGACGCCGATGGCAGAGCCGATGCCGGCCAGAAGTGCGCTAAGGGCAGCGCCGAGAATACCATATACAACACCAGTAGTAATCATAGTTATTTTTCCTCCGTGATCGTAATATATTTTGTGGATGCGTTGAAGGGCTTAAAGGCAGAGCCGCCGCCCTCATAGAACTTACCGAAGAACTCCACGAACTGGAGACGGTTGGTGTGGACATAAGCGCCCAGCACATTGATAGCCAGATTCAGGGTGTGGCCAAGGATGAACACCAGCGTAAAGGCAATGGCGCCCACCACACCGCTGCCCACCATGGCACCCATCTGGTTGATGACCGTGGCGATGACGCCGGTGGCCAGACCCAAAGCCAGCAGGCGGGAGTAGGACAGCACATCACTGAGCCAGCTTGTAGCGCCGTAGAGCTCATAGGCACCCAGTGCCAGACGCACACCAAAGTTTTTGGTGGAACGCTTGGCAAATACCACGATGCCCAGTGCGCCTGCGATGGCAAACACTGTGGCGATGGTATTTACCACCGGCGGGAAGGAGATGTCCATCTGGGAGATGGAGCGGAACAGCTCGCTGGGCAGCAGCATGAAAATCAGACCCAGCAGCAGAAGGAACCAGACGAAAACTTCGCAGAAGAAGTCGGCGACTTGACCGTTTTTCAGCTGCATATAGCCCTTGATGCCAAGACCCAGGAACAGATGGAGGATACCGAACAGGAAGCAGAAGATCAGCATCCGCATCGGATCATCCAGCGGTGCCATCCATACAGGCGGGATGACGAAGGTTTTGCCGAAGAAGTGCTCGGCGATGACGGTGGCAGCATCACCAAAGTAGCTGCCGAACATAATACCCCAGAAGGTGGTGGAAATGCCGCAGTAGATGAACATGGTTAGCATTTGCTTCATACCGGGGGACATATTGCGGTATTTTTTCACCAGGAAGAAGCAGCCCAGGGCCATGATGAGGCCGTATGCCGCGTCAGACAGCATCAGGCCAAACAGGAAGTAGTAGCACACCGCCATAATGGAGGTGGGGTCGATCTCCCCCTTCTTCGGAAGACCGAAGGAGGCAAGCACGCCTTCCGTGGGAGCGGCGAAGGCGTTGTTCTGCAGGAGTACGGGGGCATCTTCCTCTTCGGGGATGTCCTCCAGCTCCACAACGCAGTCAAAGCGCTCCAGCAGGGCCTGCTGAAGGGCATCTGCTTCACGGGCAGGCACATAGCCATTGAGGAAGAAGACGTGGTTGGATTGCAGCAGGCCGCCAAGCACCTCGTACTTGTCGGCGCGCATGGCGTAGTAGTCATGCAGCAGCTCCAACTCCCGGCGGCTTTCACCGAACTCAGTGAGCTGCTTCCGGGCAGCTTCCACCTGAGCTCTTGACTCGTCGATCTCTTCGGTGAGCTTGGCATTGTACTGTGCGGGGGTCAGAGAGGTCTGCAGGGAGGGACGGGAGAAGCCGTTCTGCCGCAGAGCATCCTCCAAAAGATCTGCCTGCGCCTGAGGACACACGGCAAACAGGCAGGTCTGCTCTGCGTCGGCGCTGATGATCTCGATGGTATAGGCTTCCAGCTCCGGCTTGGTCTGGGCCAGCATGGCGCAGATCTCATCCAAGGTGAGAGGCTGCGGGATACTGCCGATCATGGCTTTGGCGGCCCGGGTCCCCTGATAATTCATGGGGAGGTCAAAATCAAGCCAGGGGCCAAGGGTATCGCGCTGGACCTCCAGACGCAAGGCATTGGCTTCCTGCTCCGCAATGGTGCGGCTCAGGGAAAGGATCTGCTCAGCCTTGCTAAGCGCGGCCTCGCTGTTTGCCTCCATTGCGCTGTAGTCCGTCAGCTTTACCTGACGCTTTCCTTCAAAGGAGGACAGCAGACCCTTCTTTTCGGGGGCGTAGCTGTTCAGGAGCTTCAGGGCCTGCTGGGCGGTCTGCGCCCGCTTTTCAAAGGCGATGCGTGCGTTGCCGGTATCCATGCGGCGGAAAATGTCCGCGTCTTCCTCTTTGCAGGTCTGCACATTGCCCTTTCTCTGCAGATATTCAAGAATTTGTTTTCGGTTGTTTTTTAGTGCACAAATGTGTATTTTTTTCATTTGCAACACTGCCATGTTGGAATCACCCTCTTTGCTGTAGGTTGGTTCCGGACAGATGCCGGACGGGTCAGAGTTTCCTTAGCTCATTGCGGCGACCACTGCTGCAATGGCTTTTGCTTCATTCTTTGCGCACTGGCGGCGCAGGGTATCGATCTCGCTCGTCACACTGTCGTAGGATGCGTTGGCTGCTGCTTTTGCGTCCTCTTCGGCAGCGGTTCGGGCGGCGGAGAGTTTTTTGGCGGCATTTTCACGGGCTTCGGCGAGCATTGCCTCTGCCTGTGCATTGGCCTCGGTGCGTTTGGCGTCAGCCTGGGCGCGGGCGGATTTTACGGTCTGTTCCGCGTTCAGCTCTGCCTGACGGATTGCTTCCATGGTCTTCTTTGCCATAATGAAGAACATTCCTTTCTGGATAGTCGGCGGGGATATGGTTGGCCCGCCGCAGGGAAATGGCGGCACTCACCATCCTTCCTGATGTGTAAAATGATTGCGGGTTTTACAGTCTAAACAGCGATGGGGAAGCAGTCCCGATACCGGAGATCAGGCCGGAAAACCGGGAATTTTGGGAGAAATTGTAAAGGTTCCCAAATCTTCCCATCTTATTGTTTATCATATGACAGTATACTGTTTTGGACAGGAAAAATCAAGAAGACCCAAATGGATGGGGAGGTCTTTGACATCTATTATTTGTCGAATCCCACAAAAAAATAATCGTCCTGTCAGATCAGGGACAACATTTATAAAAAAATAGGAAAATTGAATAGGAAAACAGCGAATTTCCTGCAAAACAGAGGGGGTTTGATGGGGATTGGATTTGTTCCGTATTTTTTGCGGGTTTCATGATGGAAACAAAGCCACTGGAAGGAAAAAGGTTTAAACCGGATGTTTCCGATGGGAGAAAAACCATTCAATTGATATATTTCCACCGTTTGAAACTTCCAACCATCAGACTCGCAAATGAGGGGCGGCAATACCTTTTCTTCACCGGATTTTCGAATTTTTTTCAAACGATAATTCATTATCAAATAATGCGTTGGGAAGCTGCGGTCCAAAATGGATATGGAAGTGTCATTCATACAGCAGCCGCATATCCTGGTCGGATTGCGATCTTCTTCACGAAAAAAGAAAAAATTTGTAGGAATGCACAAAGAAGGAGTTAAAAAACTCTGAATGGTCAGCTGAATGTGCAAAAGCCTGACAGATAGGGCGAAAAGGAAAAATTTTGTGAATATATTGCAATTTTTGTTGCTATTTTTACCATTGATTGCTATAATGAATTGTCTGTCTCAGGCACTTTCATTTGGGCGCTTATGCGTACCTATGTCAGGAGGAATATCATGCAGAAAGCAATCAATTATTTTAAGATCGAAGGCAAGCCGATAGAATGTAAGGCATTCGGGCATGGACATATCAATTATACCTATAAGATCACCAGCGATACGGGCAAAGAGTACATCCTCCAGCGGATCAATAAGAATGTTTTTAAGGATCCCGAGGCGCTGATGGAAAATGTCAGTGCTGTGTCCGAGTTCATGCGCACCCGGGTCAGCGATCAGCGTTCTGCCCTGCATTTTATTCCCGCAGAGGGTGGTATTTACTACTATAAGGATGATCGCGGCGAATACTGGCGTGTGTATGAATTCGTGGGTGGCTTCTGTCTGGAAGCAGCGGAGACAGAAGAGGATTTCTATGAAAGCGCCATTGCCTTTGGCAATTTCCAGGAGATGCTCAGCGACTTCCCCGCACACAAGCTCCATGAGACCATTCCAGAATTCCACAACACCATCAACCGCTATGCCCTGTTTGAAGATGCGCTGGAGCATGATATGTGCAACCGTGCCAAGACCGTGGAAGCTGAGATCGGCTTCATCATGGCGAGAAAGGGCGAAGCCGGCACCCTGCAGCGGATGCGGGAATCCGGTGAGCTTCCCCTGCGTGTGACCCACAATGATACCAAGCTCAACAATGTACTTCTGGACCCCCAGACCCGCAAGGCCCTGTGCGTTCTGGATCTTGATACCGTTATGCCCGGTCTGAGCCTGTATGATTACGGCGATTCCATCCGCTTCGGCGCGTCCACTGCCTCGGAGGACGAGAAGGACCTGAGCAAGGTGCAGATCAATCTGGATCTGTTCCGCACCTATACCCTTGGCTATATGCGTGCCTGCCCCAGCCTGACCCCCATGGAGATCCGTATGCTGCCCTGGGGTGCCCGCATCATCACGCTGGAGCTGGCTGTCCGCTTCCTGACAGACTATCTGGAAGGCGACCAGTACTTCAAGACCGCTTATCCCGAGCACAATCTGGTGCGTGCCAGAACCCAGCTCAAGCTGGTGGCGGATATGGAAGCCCATTGGGGCGAAATGGAGGCCATTGTCGCGGAAACGGCAAAGAGCCTGAACTATGAACTGTAATAAGGAGATTATTTATGAATTATCTTGGCATTGAATATCAGCTCACCCATATGCCGGAGCTGGACCCGGGATTTATCCCCTTCGGCGCATGGATGGATGCCTATCTCAAGAATGCAAGCCACCCCATCTCCATTGCGGTGGAGCGCAATGACGGCAAGATCTCTGTGCGAAGCACGAAGATTTACGGCACCCCTGAGATGGCGGATGCGGACTACCGCTTTGTAGAGCGGTATGTGAAGTTCCTGCTGTGGTCCATCGGCGGCTTCCGTGTCTTCCTTTTAGGCTGCAGCGAGATCGCGAAGAAGCTGAATGCTGCCTATACATATTATGAAAACGGCGACGGCGAGAACGGCGAGCGCTGGTTCGATGTGCAGTTTATGGAAGATGTTTATGCCAACGGCTTTGCCATCATCGATTGCGATGAAAACAGCTTCCCCAAGGAAAATGATACCTCTGTCCGGGTAGGCGGCCATATGGACGGCTGCCGCATCGGCTTTGATGCCGGCGGCTCCGACCGCAAGGTGTCTGCCGTGATCGACGGTGTGTGCGTCTATTCCGAAGAGGTGGTCTGGCATCCCAAAACCATGCCCGATCCCCAGTATCATTTTGAAGAGATCGTTTCTGCATTCCGCACCGCGGCAGAGAAGATGCCCCGGGTGGACGGCATCGGCGTCAGCTCTGCGGGCGTATTCATCGGCAATGCCCCCATGGTTTCCTCCCTCTTCATCAAGGTTCCCAGAGAAAAGGAGATCCGCAAGAAGGTGCATACCATTTTTGACCGTGCCGCCAAGGAGATCGGCGATGTTCCCATCGTGGTGGCCAACGACGGCGATGTCACCGCTCTGGCAGGTGCCATGAGCATGGGCGTCAACGGCGTTATGGGCATGGCCATGGGCACCAGTGAGGCAGTCGGCTATGTGGACAGCAAGGGCAATGTCCTTGGCTGGTTCAATGAGCTGGCCTTTGCTCCCGTGGATCTGAACGAGCAGGCTATGGCGGACGAATGGTCCACCGACCTTGGCGTGGGCTGCAAGTATTTTTCTCAGGACGCCGTCATCAAGCTGGCCCCCGCGGCAGGCATTGAGCTGGGCTGCGACCTGACCCCGGCAGAGAAGCTCACCGAGGTGCAGAAGCTGATGGAGCAGGGCGATGCGCGCGCGGAGAAGATCTTCGAGTCCATTGGCTGCTATCTGGCCCATACCATCAATCTCTACTGCCATTTCTACGATCTGGAGCATCTGATCGTTCTGGGCCGTGTCATGTCCGGCCGCGGCGGTGAAGTCATCATGAAGACCTGCAAGCAGGTGCTTGCGCAGGATTATCCGGCACTGGCCAGCAGTGTGAATGTTATGCTGCCCGATGAAAAGATGCGCCGTGTGGGTCAGTCTGTGGCAGCAGCATCCCTGCCCGAATGCAAATAAGGAGGAAAACCCATGCTTTTTAAGAACGCAAAGATTTTTACGAGAGATTTCCGTTTTATAGATGGCTGTTTTTCTGTGGAAGACGGCCGCTTTGGTGTCATCATTGAGGGCGATGTCGATGCGGAAGGTATCGATCTGGGCGGCGCGCTGGTCATTCCCGGCCTCATCGATGTGCATAACCACGGCAACTCCAATGCCGATTTCTCCGATGGAGATTACGAAGGCCTGAGCCGCATGGCAGCCTATCTGGGCGCCAACGGCATTACCTCTTTTGCTCCCGCTTCCATGACCCTGCCCTATGATGTGCTGGCGCAGGCTTTCGGCACCGCTGCCAAGCTCCATGCCGAGAAGCCTGCAGGCAGCTCCAAGCTGCAGGGCATCCAGATGGAAGGCCCCTTCTTCAGCGAGAAGAAGAAGGGCGCTCAGAACGGCGCTTACCTGAAGCTGCCCGACTTTGAAGCATTTAAGGAACTGTTTGACGGCTGCGGCGGTCTGGTACGCATCGTGGATGTGGCCCCCGAGCTGGAAGGCGCGGAGGAATTCGTCCGTAAGGCAAGCGAGCTTTGCACCGTTTCCATCGCCCATACCGACTCCGACTATGACCATGCCAAGGCAGCGGTGGATGCAGGTGCTACCCATCTGACCCACCTCTACAATGCCATGCCCCCCATCCACCACAGAAAGCCCGGCGTCATCGGCGCTGCGGCGGAAAACAGCAAGGTTCGTGCCGAGCTGATCTGCGATGGCATCCATGTCCATCCCAGCTCCATCCGCATTGCATTCTCCCTGTTCGGTGCTTCCCGCATTGTGCTGATCTCCGATGCCCTGCGCTGCTGCGGTATGCCCGACGGCACTTATGATCTGGGCGGTCAGGCCGTGTATCTGCGGGGCAAGACCTGCACTCTGGCCGACGGCACACTGGCAGGCTCCGTCACCAACCTGTTCGACTGCATGAAGAACACCATCTCCTATGGCATCCCCGCCGAGGACGCCATCCGGGCCGCCAGCTACAATCCCGCCTGCGCTCTGGGTGTGGAGAAGGAGGTTGGCTCCATTGCCCCCGGTAAGTGCGCCGACTTCGTGGTCTGTGACGCAGACTTCAACCGTAAGGCGGTCTACATTGACGGCGTTCAGGTCTGAGCAAAAGGACATAAGGCACGAAAAATCATATCATATTGTAATCAATGAGACGCATTGCGGGAACGCTATGCGTCTCATTTTTTGAATTGGAAAGAGAGGAAGCGTGATTATATTTATCTTTACAAATATTTCCGGACGGAGCTGCCGATGAACGAAGAGGCTGCTCCGTTGTTGATTCCGGAACCGGGTTATGAGACATGCAAAGATGACCGCTTTGCTGCATAAAACTGGCTGCATACACTTGTTGATTCGGAAGATGCTCTGAGTTTGCAATTTTTCTTGCAAGTTTAAGGCGTTCTGATGCCGTTAGAATCTTTTGTGCTGAATTTTAGATGGTAAAAATGTTGGGAATATCCGTATAATTCTTGTGATATATGAATAATCTCGCACTACATCTCAAAATACACGATGTTAATGAATAAAAAATATGAAATTTTTTGAAATTTACTATTGAAATCCTTTGCGTTCAATGATAGAATATTTATAACATTTTTTGTTTTTTTATTCGCACTCTGTGCGAAAACAAATCACAAGGAGGATTCATCATGAAAAAAACCTTTTGGCAGCGTCTGAAGGAAGTCGGCCCCGGCGCAGTTGTTGCTGCAGCCTTCATCGGCCCCGGTACCGTCACTTCCTGCTTCACATCCGGCGCCAGTTACGGCACCACCCTTCTGTGGGCAATTCTCTTCTCCACCATCTCCGTTATCATCATGCAGAGCATGGCATCCCGTCTTGGTATCGTAACCCAAAAGGGTCTTGGTGAAGCGCTCCGTGCAAAGTACACCGGCAAAGCTACCCGCATTTTCCTGGCAATTCTCGTCATCTCCGCCGTCTTTATCGGCAACGTCGCATATGAGACCGGCAATGTGTCCGGTGCAATCCTGGGCATTCAGGCCATCCATCCTGTCTTTGATACCAGCACCATGAAGATCGTTTTGGCCCTGGTTCTGGGCGTTGTGGCCTTTGTTCTGCTGTACAGCGGCAGCTACAAGTACATCGAAAAGTTCCTCACCGGCCTCGTTGTTGTCATGGGCCTGATTTTCCTGGTCTGCGCCTTTGCCGCAAAGCCCGACTGGGCAGCCGTTCTGAAGGGTCTGTTCGTTCCCTCCGTTCCGGAAGGCAACCGCAGCTGGATGACCGTGGCAGCACTCATGGGCACCACCGTCGTTCCCTACAACATTTACCTTCATGCTTCCTCCTCCGCCAAGAAGTGGAATAATCCGGAAGCTGACATTGCCACCTCTAATCTGGACTCTGTTCTGGCCATCGGTCTCGGCGGCATCATCTCCCTGGCCATCATCATCTGCGCCTCCGTCCTGCAGAACAATGCAGAGCTTGCCAAGGCCGCCACTGTCGACGGCAAGGCCATGGCCATGTCCCTGCAGCCCCTGCTGGGCTCCTGGGCTACCGTCATCTTCGGCATCGGCCTGTTTGCAGCCGGCTTCACCTCTACCATCACCGCACCTCTTTCCGCAGCCTTCGCTTCCTCCGGCATCCTTGGCTGGGGCGAAGACATGAAGAAGTTCCGCTTCAAGATCATCTGGATCATCGTTCTGGTATTCGGCATCGTTGCCACCTGCACCCTCGGCAAGTCTCCTCAGGAGATCATCCTCTTCGCTCAGGCTGCCAACGCCTTCCTGCTTCCCATCACCGGCGTCCTGCTGCTCATTGCCTGCAACGACAAGAAGCTCATGGGCAAGTATAAGAACGGCATCGTGATCAACATCCTCGCCATCATCGTCATCGGCGTGTTCCTGTTCATCGCAGCCCGTAATATGACCGCATTCGTAGAAAGCGCAAAGGCACTCTTTGCCGCATAACCTACCCCCGCAAAACACCATACTGAATAAGCAGTGGCGCAAGCCAGAGCGTTACGCTTTGGCTTGCGCCGCATCTGAATTTTTGAGAAACTCTGAACAATTCAAAAAGGAGTATATTCCATGTATAAAGTTGATCTCAACGCCGATCTCGGTGAAAGCTTCGGCGCGTATACCATCGGGTTGGACAGCGAGGTGCTGCGCTTTATCACCTCCGCCAATGTTGCCTGCGGCTTCCACGCGGGCGATCCCCTTGTCATGGAAAAAACGGTGGCTCTGGCCTGTGAGCGGGGCACGGCTGTGGGTGCCCATCCCGGCTATCCCGACCTGATGGGCTTCGGCCGACGCAATCTGAAGGTCAAGCCGGAGGAAGCCAAGGCCTATATCAAATATCAGGTGGGTGCGCTCCTTGCCTTCACCAAGGCCCGGGGCATTAAAATGCAGCATGTCAAGCCCCACGGCGCTTTCTATAACATGGCCGCTGTGGATGATGCCCTTGCCCGTGCCATCTGCGAGGGCATCTATGAGGTAGATCCCAGCCTCATCATGCTGGGTCTTGCGGGCAGCGCCCATATTCGGGCAGCCAAAGAGGTCGGCCTAAGAGCCGCCTGCGAGGTCTTTGCCGACCGTGCCTATATGGACGACGGCACTCTCGTTCCCCGCACCATGGCAGGCGCCATGATCCATGACAAAAAGCTTGCTATTTCCCGCATCGTCCGCATGGTCAAGGATGGCTGTGTGGAGGCTCTGAGCGGTAAGATCATCCCCATTCAGGCAGATTCCATTTGTGTACACGGCGACAATCCGGATGCCATCGGCTTCGTCAAGGAGATTCGTGACACGCTGGAACGGGAAGGCATTACCGTAGCATGCATTGCCGATGTGATCGGCTAATCATCCGAAAAAAGGTCGTTTTGATATGAAATATCCCCAGATCCAAATCACCGGCGATACCTCCGTTGCCGTCGTATTCGGCGATGAGATCAGCGAAGACATCAATACCAAGATTCGGGCCTTCGACAAGGCTTTGAATGACGAGCAGATCGTGGGCATCTATGAAACCGTGCCCACCTACTGCGCCCTGACCATTCACTATGCTCCGGAGGTCATCCGCTATCGTGAGCTGCGCGATAAGCTGGAAGCCATGCTGTCCCAATCCCATAAGATCCAAAAGATGAACACCATCGTCATGGAGATCCCCGTGCTCTACGGCGGGGAATACGGCCCGGATCTTGAATATGTGGCAAAGCATAATAATTTGACCCCGGAGGAGGTCATCCGCCGCCATTCCGGTGCGGAATACCTGATCTATATGCTGGGCTTTACCCCCGGCTTCTCCTATATGGGCGGCATGGACGAAAGCATTGCTACCCCCCGTCTGAAGACCCCCCGGGTGCTGATCCCGGCAGGCTCCGTGGGCATTGCGGGCAAGCAGACCGGCATTTACCCCATCGACTCTCCCGGCGGCTGGCAGCTCATCGGCCGCACCCCTGTGCGCCTTTACGATGCCAACCGGGATACCCCCATTTTGCTGGACGCGGGCCTTCATGTGAAATTCATCCCCATCGACGAGCAGGAATTCCAGCGCATCACCTCCCGCATTGAGCAGGGGCGTTATCACTGCCACACCTATGTAAAGGAGGATGCGTAAATGGGAATCATGTTTCTAAGCGGCGGTGCCATGACCACCGTGCAGGACGCAGGTCGAAGAGGCTATCAGCGCTACGGTCTGGGCGCATCCGGCGCGGTGGATGTGCATGCCTATGTGTATGCCAACATTTTGGTAGGCAATACCCACAACGAGGCTGTCATTGAGGCAACGATCCTCGGCCCTACCATTGAGTTTACCTCCAATTCCGTCATCGCCATCACCGGCGGTGACCTCTCCCCCATGCTGAACCGCCAGCCCTTCCCCATGTACCGGGCAGTTCAGGTACAGAAGGGCGATGTGCTCTCCTTCGGCGCACCCATGTCCGGCTGCCGTGCCTACATCTCCTTTGCAGGCGGCCTGGCCATCACCCCCATCATGGGCAGCCGCTCCACCTATATCAAGGCAAATTTGGGCGGCTATGAGGGCCGCAAGCTGGAAAAGGGCGACGAGATCGCCTTCCGCAAACCCTATGCCTGCCCGCCCAACCTCAAATGGCGGGTCATGGAGCCGGATGTGTTCCCCGGCCACTATACCGTCCGGGTGCTGATGGGGCCACAGGATGATCGCTTTACAAAGGAGGGCATTGACACCTTCCTGAATTCCACCTACACCGTCACCAACGATTTTGACCGCATGGGTTACCGCCTCAGCGGCCCCAAGATCCGGCATGTGACCGACGGCAACATCATCACCGACGGCATCGCCTTTGGCGCCATTCAAGTGCCGGACGGCGGCGAGCCCATCATCATGCTCTCCGACCGCCAGACCACCGGCGGCTATGCCAAGATCGCCAGCGTCATCAATGTGGATATGCCCATGATCGCCCAGTGCAAGGCGGGAGACACCATCCGCTTTGTCAAGACGGATATCGACACCGCCCAGGATGAGTTTATCGCCCAGAAGGCAAAATACCAGGCCCTGTGCCAGCAGTTTGACACCGGCATCATCCCGCCGCCTCCCCATCCGGAACCTTTTGAGCCGGAGGAGGCCCTGTACCGTCTGATGGAAGACGGAAAAATGTATGATGTGACCATCAGCCGCATTGAGTAAAGAAAGGAAGCTGACCATGGCAAAGTTTGATATCACGCCCTATGTCAATATGCACCCCCAGCAGGTGCGGCAACTGATCCGCAATCAGACCATCACCTTCCCCACCGCCGGTATGGCAGCCGGTTATGCCCAGGCAAACTTAGTCATCCTCCCCGGCCGGTGGGCCGCGGATTTTGAAGAATACTGCCGCCTGAATCCCTTCCCCTGCCCGGTGCTGGAGGTCATCCGTGGCGAACCCCTGACCCATGCCATGGGCGAGGGCGGCAACATCGTAACGGATGTGCCGGAATACTTTATCTATCGCGACGGCAAGCTGAGCGAAGTGGTGCGGGATGCCTCCGCCTACTGGCAGGAGGATTCCGTCGGCTTCCTCATCGGCTGCAGCTTCTCTTTTGAAGAGGCATTGATGAAAAACGGCATTGAGGTGAGACACATCGCCACCGGCCGGAATGTTCCCATGTATAAGACCAACATCCAGACCAAAAAGGCAGGCCCCTTCTTTGGCCCTATGGTGTGCAGTATGCGCCCCATGACCCCGGAAAACGCCAAATTAGCTTACGACATCACCGTAAAAATGCCAAATGTCCACGGCGCTCCCGTGCATATGGGCGATCCCGCCGAGATCGGCATTGCGGATGTGATGAAGCCGGACTACGGCGAAGCGGTGGACATCTATCCCGGTGAGATCCCGGTGTTCTGGCCCTGTGGCGTGACCCCTCAGGCCGCTGTGGAAAATGCCAAACCCCCGCTGGTCATCACCCATTCCCCCGGCTATATGTTCATTACGGATATCGTGAATGCAGAACTGAACGATTATCTGAAGAAAATGAAAGAAAAGTAAAAAATCGTGCGTATTCCGAAGCTTTGCGGAATACGCACGATTTTTTACAGATTTGTGATCAGCAGCACAATGCCGGAAACGATCAGGATGAGGTAGATGACCTTCAGGAAGGTCTGCTGCTTCACATACTTCGTCATCACTCCGCCCAGCCAGATGGCGACTAAGGTGGGGACGATGGCGATGGCGGACATGGTGAGCACTTCCTTCGTCATGACACCGTTCATAAAATAGCTCACGATCATGGTGATATTGATGATGCCCCAGACCGCGTTGACGGTGGCACGGAATTCCCGCTTTTCCTTGAGCTGGGCCACGGCATACACCGCCAAAAAGCTGCCGCCTGAAACGAACAGGCCCTGCATCAGGCCCGCAATGGCCAGCGCACCGCCCTGGATGATTTTAGAGGGCTGCTTGTTGGAGGGGAAGAACAGCTTTTTGAAGCCGACCCCGGCCACCACGATGGCATAGAGGATCAGAAGGAAATTGAGCTGGATCTTTCCGGTGAGCCACATACTGCCGAACACGCCCACCAGCATCACCACGGTCATCTTCAGAAGCTCCCGCCAGTTGATGTACTTATAATCCGTTACCAGCACCACAACGCCGGTGAGCCAAGCCACAATGGTCATAACCGGCTTGGTCAGGCTCATACCCATCAGCATGATGCCCAAGGGCATGGACAAAAGGGTACCACCAAAGCCTGCCAATGCCTGCACAAAGACGCCGAACATCAGCACAAGAATAAACAAAACCTCGTTCAAAGCAAACATTCCTTTCTCTTCTTACCTTAAATAAGTATAAGCCTTTTTTCTTCCCTGTCAACAAAAATCACGATATTGCAATTAAGAAACTCCGCTGCTATACTATAGCTAAGGAAAAGGAGGATGGCATTATGGGAATTCAAATCGACCGGAGCAAATGCATCGGCTGCGGACTTTGCGCGAAGGACTGCGTCAGCGGTGTAATTGGCTTAAACAACGACAAAGCCGTAATGAATGCTTCCCACTGCATCGAATGCGGGCACTGCTATGCCATCTGCCCGGAGCAGGCGGTCTCCATGCCCGGCTATGATATGGCAGACTGCGGCAATGTTGTCTCCATGGAGGAAATTGACAGCAACACCCTGCTCGCCGCCATGAAAAGCCGCAGAACCATCCGCCAGTTCAAAAAATTGCCGATAGAGCAGGAAAAGCTCGACATGATCCTGCAGGCCGGGCGCTATTGCCCCACCGGCACCAATGCCCAGAATGTGGCCTACACTATTCTGGGAAGCAAGCAGGAAGAAATTGAGGCCCACTGCATTCAATTGTTCCGCAAAGGGCAGAAAATCGCCTCTCCTGTCTCAAGGTTTGTCCGTAATGCCAACATCGACGATCAGTTCCTTTTCAAGGGAGCGCCCCTTGTGATCGTGGTCAGCGGCACCTCGGCGGTGGATGCTTCCCTTGCCTCCTCCTATATGGAGCTGATGGCGGAAAGCCTTGGACTTGGCGTGCTGTACAGCGGCTTCTTTGTGGCAGCCGCAAGGCTGAGTGGTAAAGTAAGGAAACTCCTGTCCCTGCCCCCGAAGCATAAGCCCATCACCTGCATGGTCATCGGCTACCCAGATGTTCGCTATCAGCGCATCGCTCCCCGCAAGCCGCTGAAAGCAAAAACACTGTAACAAAAACCGCAGAGGATCAAAACAAATCCTCTGCGGCTATTATTCTGCTCAATGGATTTCAATCGAGATCTCCGGCAACAAGCGATCTTGCTTCTGATGATTTCCTCCAAAGGTTCCTGTAAACACCACATCAAGGGTATTTAGACCGGGTTGTAGCAAAAAAGTTGTAGATTCCGGCACTTCCGGATCGGAAGCGAGCAGGGATTCTTCTTGAATCAATCCGGCCTCCATATCCTCGGAAAAATGTCCTGTCAGGGAAACTTTCTGAGGATTTGACAGCTCATTTTGGATGCACAAGTGACATCTGAATTCCACTGTTTCACCATCCACAGTGAAGTCAAGAAAACAAGACTGTTCCTCAACAAGATACACAGGGCCTTTCCCACAGGCGGTAATTGAAAACAGGAGCATCAAGCAAAGAGTCGCTACCACAAAGCATTTCATTCTTTGATTCTTCTGCATTGCATTTCGCCTCTATAGTCAGTAAGTAATCGCAGGCATTCTCAATCCAGCTTCATATCGCCGTCTTTGACCCAGCCGAGTTTGCGGCAGACCATGTTGATGAGGGGGGCAAGGATGGCAGGAAGCACGATGCAGCACAGCACCAGACCCACCCAGTCCATGGCGGCGGGAGCAATGGCGGCAGCGCCGCGGGCAATGGCTTCCTCCGTGGGGCTGAGCCAGCCGGTGATGACACCGATGGGGCCGCACAGACCGCAGGTGCCCATGCCGGAATTGATGGGCGCGCCGTTCATCTGCAGACCGAACACGCAGGTGGCGATGGGGCCGGTGATGGCGGAGGCCAGCGTAGGTGCGATCCAGATGCGGGGGTTACGGATGATATTGGGCATCTGCAGCATGGAGGTGCCCAGACCCTGAGAGACCAGACCGCCCCAGCGGTTTTCCCGGAAGGAGATCACCGCAAAGCCTACCATCTGGGCGCAGCAGCCCGCCACAGCGGCACCGCCCGCCAGACCGGTGAGGCCCAGCACAGAGCAGATGGCGGCGGAAGAGATGGGAAGGGTCAGGGCAATGCCCACCAGCACAGATACCACAATGCCCATCCAGAAGGGCTGCAGCTTGGTGGCGCTGTCGATCAGGATGCCAAAGGAATTGGCGGCAGCACCAATGGGAGGCGCGATCAGTTTTGCCAGCGCAACACCCACCAAGATCGTGACGGCGGGAGTCACTAAAATATCCACCTTGGTTTCTTTGGACACCGCTTTGCCGCATTCCGCCGCAATGATGGCGATCAGCAGCACCGCCAAGGGGCCGCCTGCGCCGCCCTCAGCATTGGCTGCCCAACCCACCGCTGCCAGAGAATACAGCACCATGGGGTCAGCCTTCAGAGAATAGCCGATGGCAACGGCCATGGCGGGGCCGGAGATGGCCATGGCATAGGTGCCGATGTCCGTCAGGAAGGCAACGCCCAACTGCTGGCCAAGGGTCTTGATGATGGTGCCGATGAGCAGGGAGCAGAACAGACCCTGCGCCATAGCGCCTAAGGCATCAATACCATAGCGCTTGGCAGAAAACACGATGTTCTTCCGCTGCAAAAATGCTTTTAGCTTACTCACACAACAGACTTCCTTTCTTTATCGAAGTAAATAAATATTACTTTGTATTATAGTGCATTGTGCCGAAAAATCAAGACCGCCCGGGAAATTTTTCCTTCCCGGGCGGTAAGATGTTTTACTGCAGATTCAGTTTTTTGTTGAGGAAGTAGTGGGTCATGAAATAGAAGCCAACACCCTGCAGGATCGACAATACCAAAAGCACAACCATAAAGATGTTCATGCCGCTCATGACAGTGTTGAAGTCCGCAAAGAATATTGCTTCATTCTCGAAGGCTTTTACCAGCAGCAGCAGCATGGGGATAAAATACAGTATGCCGAGCACTTGATTGAACACATAGATAAAAACAACAGAAAGCAGCTTCTTATATTTATTGAAGCTGTGTCCCAGAGAGATCGCCGCGTACATCTGCAGCAAACCCGCCGCCGGGGAGACAACAAGTATGATCAAGCACAGCAGCAGGAACAGGAATACCTGCCGCATTTCCGCAATATCCACTACTTCATCGGCAATACCAGCCATTTCCACATCCTCCACAGCGGAGAATACTTCCTGGAAAAGACCCACATTGGCAATAATGGATGCCAGATAAAGCACTAACACAGTTACCAGAAGCCAGATCTCCGCCACGATCAGCTTGGAGAAAATATGGGTATGGGTGCTGACCGGCATGGTCATGGTGAGATAACCTTCATCGGAATGGAAGCTGCGCCAGTAGCGCAGTACGCACACGATGGTAACGCCAATGCTGGCTGCACCAACCATAATATTAAAAATAAGCTGCGCAAAAACCGCAATGATCTCAAGTACCGTCGGCGAGTCAGCGGAATACAGGGCGGTGCTTGTCAGGCCCGTAATACCGGAAAAAACCAGTACGCCAAGAAGAATGGGCAAAATGAGGGCATAGGTTGCCCGGAATTCATGTTTCAGACATTTACTCAGCATCGGAACACCTCCCGGAACAGTGCGTCAATGGACATCCCCTTCTCATTGCGGATGTTGTCCACAGAGTCGTGCAGCATGATGTTGCCGTAGCGCAGGAACAGCACCTCGTCCAGCACCTGCTCCACATCGGAGATCAGGTGGGTGGAAATGATGACAGAGGCATCGGGATTGTAGTTATTGATGATGGTGCGCAGGATATAATCACGGGTGGCGGGGTCGACACCGCCGATGGGCTCATCCAACAGATAAAGCTTTGCTTCCCGGCTCATGGTCAGGATGAGCTGCAGCTTTTCCTTGGTACCCTTGCTCATGGCTTTGATGCGCTGCTTTTCCTCAATGCCCAGATTGCAGATCATCTCGATGGCCCGGTCCCGGCGGAAATCCGGGAAAAAGTCGGCGTAATAATTCACCGCTTGACCGGTGGTCATCCGCTCCGGCAGGGCAATGCGCTCGGGAAGATAGGAGACGAGGGCCTTCGTCTGCACACCGGGGTGCATGCCGCAGATCAGGATCTCGCCGTAAGTAGGGGTAAGCAGGCCATTGGCCAGCTTGATGAGAGTGGTCTTGCCACTTCCGTTGGGGCCTAAGAGGCCCACGATATGTCCCGGTTCAATGGTCAGGTTGATGCCATTGAGGGCCGGGACAGGTCCAAAGCACTTAGTCAGTGCCCTGCATTCCAATAGGCTCATGGTGTTCCTCCTTTATTTTTTCTAAGAGGGCGATCGCCTCCCGGGGGCTGCAGCCGATGCTCTGCATGGCGCGCAGGAATTCCTTTGCCTTCTCCACTGCCATGGCACGGTGTACCATGCGAATCTGCCCTTCCTCCGAGGTGACAAAATGCCCCACCGTCGCTTGCGCGGAAATAAGGCCGTCCTGCTCCAGCTCCGTCAGCGCCCGCTGCATGGTATTGGGATTGACACCCGCCTCCATGGCAAGCTCCCGCACAGAGGGCAGCCGCTGCCCCGGAGCATAGACACCGGTGACGATGGCCTCCGTGAGATAGCGCCGCAGCTGCAGATAGATCGGCTGATCCGCGTGAAATATCCAGCTCATAGCATGCCTCCTTTCAACACGATAATATTGTATGACTCTATTCACACAATAGCATAATTTTCTACCAATGTCAATGTCTATTTCCCAAAATATAGGAAATTATCACACTTTATCCTTTCATCGGACAGAAAAATGCAGGCACAATGCATAAAAGTGCCTTGGGAGATTTTACCTTCCCAAGGCGCTTTCTTCTGTGAATGTAGTACTATGTAACACATAGAACTATATATTTAAGGATTGGTGGATTGCCGAGTACTTGCTTCTGTGAATGTAGGGGCGATCATCGATCGCCCGGCAGAAAATGTTGCGTTTTTATCGAGACTACCGGCGAATTCGCAATCTTGACACGGGCGTGCAATGGCCCAGGCCACCCTCTCTTGCCCCTTTGGGGCAATTCACCTTGTGCACGCCCCTACATTCAGACTGGGTAGTCTCTACGATATATCCACATTTGTTGTTACAAAGTACCCCTGTTCCGTTAAACCACACGCTTGCCGTCCACATATTTTTCCCGCAGGTATTTCCCGTCCGCTTCCAGATACACCGCCCGCTCCAGGCGCTGGGGGAGGCTGAGGGTGTTCAGGGGGTTCAGAGGCGCGTCCTCCAGTACCACCGCGTCAAAGGCATAGCCCGGCAGGAAGCTGCCCACATCGCCAAAGAACTCGCCGCCGCCAAGGGTGGCAAGATAGAAGGCTTCTTCAAAGCTCAAAGGTG
>SVMC01000032.1 GCA_015067585.1 Oscillospiraceae bacterium | reverse complement strand
TGCCTCCGAAGCTGCCCAGAAAGCTGCCGAGGATGCCGCCAAGGCTGCGGAAAGCTCCAATGTAGAAGCTGCCGAAGAGGCCGCCGCCTCCGCTGCCTCTGCCAAGGCATCTGCGGAAAGTGCCGCCGCTGCAGCCAAGTCCGCTGCGGAAGCCGCCGCAAGTGCCACCGCCGCACAGGCTGCCCAAAAGGCCGCCGAGGCCGCACAGGTCGCTGCGGAAAGTGCACAGGCCGCTGCAGAAACCGCCCGGAGCAAGGCAGAAGCTGCCCAGGCAGCCGCCGAAGCCGCCGCCGCCTCCGGCGCGGAAGACCGTGAGGGCGCGGAAAGAGCGCAGGCTGCCAGCGAGCTGGCACAGGCACAGGCCGAAGCCGCACAGGCTGCCGCCGAAGAAGCACAATCCAAGGCAGAAGCCGCACAGGCAGCCGCCGAAGAAGCCAATGTAAAGACCGCTGAAGAAGCCGCGAAGTCTGCCGTGCTGGCCAGGGAGACTGCCCAGGCTGCAGCTGCAGCCGCAGGCTCCGCTGCCGATGCCGCGGAAGCCGCCCAGGCCGCCCAGGATGCCCAGGCTGCATCCGAGGCCGCCCAGGCAGCCGCCGAGGAAGCCGCCAAGTCCGCCGCTGTAGATAAGAACGCCGCAATGGCCGCCAAAACCAGTGCGGAACTGGCCTATGCTCAGGCGAAGGCCGCCAAGGCAGGTGCGGAAGCCGCCCAGAACGCCGCAGAAATCGCCGCAGCCGCTGCCAAGGAAGCCAATGTAGAGGCTGCCGAGGAAGCCGCTGCATCCGCCGCGTCTGCCAAGGCCGCTGCGGAAAGCGCTGCAGCCGCAGCTGCCTCCGCCAAGGCTTCCGCCGACAGTGCCAAGGCCGCGCAGGATGCCCAGGCCAGGGCCGAGGAAGCGCAGAAGCTGGCGGAGGAAGCCGCCCGGAAGGCCAAGGAAGAAGCCGACCGCATCGCCCGGGAATCCGCATTGAATCTTGCCAAGACCGTTGCCGTCATTGAACTCAATGAGCTGGCACAGGAACTTTCGGCTGATGCAGATGAGGAATACCGCAGCGCCCTGGCGGAAGCCGCCAAGGCCCAGCGGGAACTTCTGCTGGCAGCAGCAGATGAAGCTGCCCTTGCAGAAGCCCTTGAGGAAGCAAAGCTTGCTTTGAGCGAGATTGCCGCAAAGCAGTGCGCCGCCGTGGTATTCGATGATGTGGAGAAGGATGCATGGTATCATGAGGCCGTAGATTATGTGCTGAACGAAGGCATGATGAACGGCACAGGTGACGGAAGCTTTGCCCCCAACGGCGTGCTGAGCCGCGCCATGCTGGTGCAGATCCTCTATAACATCGAGGGCAAGCCCGCCGTAGAGACGGAGCTGAAATTCTCCGATGTATCCGAGGGCGCATGGTATTATGACGCTGTCATGTGGGCAGCGGAGAATGGCATCGTGCAGGGCATCGGCAACGGAACCTTCGCACCGGAGCAGGCGATCAGCCGTGAGCAGATGGTCACCATCCTGTACCGCTACGCCGGTAATCCTGAGGTCACAGATCCCGCACTCTCCTTCGCCGATGCCGATGCTGTCAGCGAATGGGCATTTGCGGCCGTGGTATGGGCTGCAGAAAACGGCGTGGTGCAGGGCGTTGGCAACAACCGCTTCGATCCCGCCGGCAGCACCACCCGCGCCGCCGCCGCACAGGTCATGATGAACTATTATAATAAGTAATCCACAGACCTCCTTTCATATAACCCCGGCGCGAAAGCAGGGCGGAGCGATCCGCCCTCTTTCGCTGCCTGTATGACGCAAAAAAAGGACTGCCGCAAAACGAATGCTTTGCGGCAGTCCTTGATATTTGTGTTTATTTTTCGCCCTTTCCCTGACGGATGTCTGTGCCAAGGAATTGCAGAAGCTGGTACATCCCTAAAATTCTGGAGCAGATGGCGGGAGAATAGCGGGCGGACAGGGCATCCCTTGTCAGGTTGGTGGAGATGATGGTGGATTTTCCCTCCATCAGGCGGGTGTTGATCACCCGATACAGCACCGACATGGTGAACTGTGTGGTCATTTCGCTGCCCAAGTCATCGATGATCAGCAGGTCGCATTTCAGGAATTTCTCCGTTTTTGCGGAGTTTTCCTCAAGATGATCCCCGAATTTCGCCGCTTCAAAGGCGGAGAACATCCCGATGGCGGTCTCGTAGACCACACTGTGACCACTGTCCGCCACACAGCGGGCGATGCAGGCGGAAAGGAAGGTCTTGCCTAAACCGGGGCCGCCGGTGAAGAGCATATTGCCCGAATCCGGGCCGAAGGAGGCGCAGTAGCGCTGGCAGCGGCCTAAGATCAGGCGCATCATCTGCCGGGGGCTGCAGCCGTATTCCTCGTGATAGGTGTCGGGGTAGAGATCTAAGCGGAAATGCTCAAAGCGGGCATTGGCAGTGGAGAGCAGGCTGGTCAGCTCCTTCTTCTGCTCCTGACGGCAAAGCTCCCGCAGGCATTCGCACATTTTTTCTCCCAGATAGCCGCTGCCGCCGCAGTGGGGGCAGATGGGGCCGTCATCTAAAAAGCCCTCTTCGAAGCCGGAAATCAGCCATTCCCGCTCCTGCTGCAGGGCCAGATTCTTTTCCTTTAATGCTTCAATGGCCTGCGCCGGGTCCTCTCCCTTGCGGAAGCTGGCGGCCACCGCCTGGGCCACCGTGGCGCTGAGCAGACGGTCGATTTCTGCCAGACGGGGCACCTGGGCATAGGCTTCCGCCCGATGGCGGGCGTTTTCCGCTTCCCGGTCGGCCTTTGCCTGGGCAAGGCGCTGCCGCGCCCTTCGCAGGACGGTTTCTGAATATGCCATAGCTTATCCCTCCTCTTCCGCAAGAAGCCGGGCATAGGCTGCCTTGACCGAGGAGCTGTCCGGCGTGGGTGCCGGAGGCGCTGCCTTGCGGGCCGGGGCGTTGTCCCCCGCTTCGATCTGGGCCAGGGTGTGCAGATTCTGCTCGTGCCAGCTTTGCAGGATGCGGTTCATGTAGGGCCAGACCAGTGCGCCCTTATTGAGGCAGGTCTTTTCGTAGGCTAAGTGGATCTCCGGCTTTCCGAAGCCCCAATTCAGCCATTGCCTTACATAGTTTTCCTCCGCCATGGTCAGGCGGCGGCCCTCCAGCTGCAGGGCGTTGCGGATCTCGCCGATCTGCCCCTGAAGCTGAAGCTGCTGCTGGGAATAGGCGGCGGCATCCTCCAGGGTGTCGATGCCGTGGTCTGCCCAGTAATAGGCTTCCTTTTCAATGGAACGCATGGAGGGGGCGCGGTGCACCCCACGCACGCGGTTTTTCTGAATGCAGTAGGTGATCAGCAGGGCGATCACATCCAGGGGCAGGGCGAGATAGTCGATCAGGGACAGGAGGATCTTCATCTCCTCCGTGGAAAGCACCCGGCCCAGACGGCGCTGGGTATCCTGCACCAGCAGGGAGAATTCCGCACCTCTGCCCACCTCACGAAGGATGTCATCCTCGCTGTAGGTGGGTTTTTCCGGGGTACGCTCCACCGGCTTCGGCTGCTCCGGCAGAAGCCCCAGCTGACGCAGCGCGGCACCTGCCCGCTGCAGACGGTCACGGGTCATGCCGAGGGCCTTCCCCGCTTCCTGAGGAGGACGGTGGGCACACAGGTACAGATACAGCAGTGCCGCATCCGCATTGCCTGCGCCCAGCAGCTTTCTCACCGCACTCATAGGCATTGTGATCTGATCTTCCATGTCCGTCGCTCCTTTCTTCACAAATCGTGTAGGTTTTTATTATATCACAGGAAAACGCCCCATTCAAGCGGGGAAAAAGGGGGAATTTTGGCACATTTTTTTGGAAGCCCGCAACATCTTGTGGCTACGGGATCCGCCTGCCACAATGAAGGCCTTTTTGCCTGCCATAGCCGACCGCCTGGGCCGCTGCTGTGCGGTTCTGACAAAAAGTTGCCCCCCGATTTCGTGACCCCTGTAAGCTAAACCAAAAAATACGGAAAATTTTTCCGTTTTGCCTGTTGAAATTGCCGAGAAAACAGGCTATAATATATTAGAAGTTCTATCGGCTAATGGAAGGGGGAATACGCAGTGGGTCAGGTTGCTGCCTTCGTATCCGGAAAAGGCGGTACCGGTAAGACCACCCTGTGCGCCGCCGTGGCGGGCGCTCTGGCGAAGGCCGGACGGCGGGTGCTGTGTATTGACCTGGATATAGGCCTTCGCAATTTAGACATTCCTCTGGGAATGCGGGATGAAGCCTCCGTCAGTTTTGCCGATGTGATGGAGGGTCGCTGCCCCCTCGCCCGGTCTCCGGAGCATCCTCTGCTGCCGGGTCTGCGACTGCTCACCGCCCCCGTGGCCATCTGGCCGGAGGATATCGATGAGCTGTCCTTCTTTGAACTGCTGGCGCAGGCGAAGGAAGCTTTTGACTGGGTGCTGCTGGATGCCCCCGCCGGCATTGGTACCGGCTTTCGGCTGGCAGTGCGCCGTGCCTCCCGGGTCATTGTGGTGACCCAGGCGGACCCCGCTTGCCTGCGGGATGCGGAGCGGGCAGGCACTCTGGCACAGAAGCTCGGCCCCCAATGGGTCCGCCTTGCGGTGAATCGGGTGGACGGGAAGCTTTACCGCCGCCTGTATACCAATGTGGATGATATTATGGACGCTGTGGGTCTGCCCCTGCTGGGCCTTGTGCCGGAGGCAGCGGATGTGATCGTTGCGGCATCCCGGGGCGTGCCCCTTTGTCAGCTAAGCTCCTGCCTTGCGGCAGAGGCCAGCCGGAACATTGCCCGACGGCTGGAGGGCGAGACGGTACCCCTTGCCATGCGATAATTGTACGATAAAATCTTTAAGAAATGGAGAGAAAGCTATGAACATTGCGCTGACCGCCCAGGATAAGAAAAAAGAGCTGCTGGTTCAGTTCTGCACCGCCTATAAGAGCATTTTGGCCAAGCACAATCTCTATGCCACCGCCACCACCGGCCGCCTTGTGGCCGATGCAACGGGACTTCCCATTAGCCTGTTTCTTTCCCATAAAAACGGCGGGCATCAGCAGATCGACGCCCGCATTGCCTACAATGAGATCGATCTGGTTCTGATGTTCTCCGACCCCGATAACCGGGACCCCTGGGAGGATCAGCAGGTCATCGAGACCCTGCGCCACTGTGATAAGCATAATGTTCCCTGCGGCACCAATCTGGCCTCTGCGGAAATGCTCATCATGGGTCTGCAGCGGGGTGATCTGGACTGGCGTGAGATGATCCGTCCCCGCACATCCCTCAAGTCCCATCGCTGAAGCACGAACAATTGAATCCGGCGCGATGACGCAGAAGCAGTAGCGTATTTGTCTGCCCTCCAGAGAAGGAAGCCTTGGCTGTGAGCTTCCGGCGCGGCAGTGCGCGAAGGACGTCTGCCGAGCGTGCGTATAAGGCTTTGCCGAAATCGCCGGTTTCCTGCCCGCAGCAGGTCAAAAGAGCCTCTTTGAGGCTGAAATTGGGTGGCACCACGAAGTATTTTCTTACTCTCGTCCCATGTTCTCACATGGACGGGAGTTTTTTGTTTTAGGGCCCATCTTTCCTGTTTTCAGATGCACCCTGATACCTAATAAACTATGCCGAAAGGAACAAAATATATGGAACGAATCAAACCCCGCACCCTCTCCGGCTTTATGGAGCTGCTCCCCGCGCCCCAGATGCAGATGGAGCGCATTATGGAGATCCTGCGCCGCACCTATTCTCTCTACGGCTTCACCCCTCTGGATACCCCGGCCATCGAGTCGGCAGAGGTGCTGCTGGCCAAGGGCGGCGGCGAGACCGAAAAGCAGATCTACCGCTTCCAGAAGGGCGACAGCGATCTGGCCCTGCGCTTTGACCTGACCGTGCCTCTGGCAAAATATGTGGCCATCCACGCAGGGGAGCTGTGCTTCCCCTTCCGCCGCTACCAGATCGGCAAGGTCTACCGCGGTGAAAGAGCCCAGAGAGGCCGCTTCCGTGAATTCTATCAGGCGGATATCGACATCATCGGCGATGGCAAGCTCTCCATCATCAATGAGGCGGAGATCCCCTCCATCATCTACCGCACCTTCCGGAGCCTCGGCCTGCGCCGCTTCCAGATCCGCATCAACAACCGCAAGATCCTCAACGGCTTCTATTCCATGCTGGGCCTGTCCGACCGCAGCGGCGACATCATGCGCACTGTGGATAAGCTGGACAAGATCGGCCCTGACAAGGTTCGTGCCATCCTCATCGATGACGACGGCATCGCACCCGAGCAGGCGGACGAGATCCTTCGCTTCATCGCCATCCGTGGCAGCAACGCGGAAGTGCTGAAGGCCCTTGAGAGCTATCTCGGCAAGGATGCTATCTTCGACGAAGGCTTTGGCGAGCTTTCCACCGTGGTGGGTTACCTTGGCGACTTCGGTGTGCCCGATGAAAACCTTGCCGTGGACCTCACCATTGCCCGTGGCCTTGACTACTACACCGGCACCGTGTATGAGACCACCATGCTGGATCATCCGGAGATCGGCTCCGTATGCTCCGGCGGCCGCTATGACAATCTGGCCGCTTATTATACCGACCGTCAGCTTCCCGGCGTGGGCATTTCCATCGGCCTGACGAGACTGTTCTATGTGCTGGGCGAGCAGGGGATGCTGAACCCCGAGCTGCCCACTGCCCCGGCGGATGCGCTGGTGCTGCCCATGGGCGAGGATCTTTCCCCCGCCATCTCCCTTGCTACGCAGCTTCGGGAGCAGGGCCTTCGGGTGCAGCTCTACACCGAAGCCAAGAAATTCAAGGCGAAAATGCAGTATGCCGACCGCCTTGGCATCCCCTATGTCATCTTCCTCGGGGAAGATGAGATCGCCCAGGGCAAGTGCTCCGTGAAGGAGCTGGCCACCGGCACCCAGCAGACCCTGACGGCAGAGGACGCCGCCGATTTGATCCGCGCAGGCTTGGAGGCCCGTATGCAGGGCACCGTCATCCGTGAAAAATAAACACCTGAAAAGGAGAAACAATATGATCCAGTCCAGAACCCATAACTGCGGCGAGCTTCGCCTTGCCGATGCCGGAAAACAGGTCACTCTGGCCGGTTTTATGGAAAATGTCCGCGAAGTGGGCAGCAACTTTGCCTTCGTTATCCTGCGTGACTTCTACGGCACCACCCAGATCGTCATCGAAAACGAAGAGATGATGAGTATCATCAAGCCCCTCAACAAGGAATCCACCATTCAGGTCACCGGCGTTGTCCGGGAACGCGCCAGCAAGAACCCCAAGCTGCCCACCGGCGACATTGAGGTCGCTCCCACCGAGATCAAGGTGCTGGGCCGCTGCCGCCACAACGAGCTGCCCTTCGAGATCAACCGCAGCCGTGACGCCGACGAGACCCTTCGCCTGCGCTACCGCTACCTTGACCTGCGTAACCCCGCCGTCAAGCAGAATATCCTGCTGCGCTGCAATGTGGTCGCCGCCCTGCGTGAAGCCATGCTGCGCCACGATTTCCTGGAAATTACCACCCCCATCCTCACCGCCTCCTCTCCCGAGGGCGCAAGAGATTATCTGGTGCCCGCCCGTAAGCATCCCGGCAAGTTCTATGCTCTGCCCCAGGCTCCCCAGCAGTTCAAGCAGCTTCTGATGACCGCAGGCTTCGACCGCTATTTCCAGATCGCTCCCTGCTTCCGTGATGAAGACGCCCGTGGCGACCGCAGCCCCGGCGAATTCTATCAGCTGGATATGGAAATGGCCTTTGCCGGTCAGGACGATGTGTTTGCCGTCATCGAGGACGTGCTGCCCCCCATCTTTGCCAAGTACGGCACCTATTCCATCGCCTCCGAAGCTCCCTTCCGCCGCATTCCCTTCGCAGAAGCCATGGAAACCTATGGCTCCGACAAGCCCGACCTTCGCATCGACCTGACGGTTCAGGATATGACCGCACTGGTTCAGGGCATCGACTTTGCTCCCTTTGCCGAAGGCAACACCGTGAAGGCCGTTGTGGTCTCTGACTGCAAGCTGGCAAGAAAGGCCATCGACAAGGTCATGGCTGAGATCGAAGTGCAGGCAGGCTCCCGTCCCATGTGGTTCCGTCTGGACGAATCCGGCGCACTGGTGGGCGGCATCTCCAAGTTCCTGCAGGATCGTCAGCAGGCCGTAGTGGACGCACTGGGTCTGACCCCCGGCTGCCTTGTTGGCGTCAGCGCGGGCAAGAAGGGCGTTGCCCAGAAGACCGCAGGCGTCATCCGCAATAAGCTGGGCGCAGCCGTGCCCGGCCACATGGACAAAGAGCGCTATGAATTCTGCTGGATCGTGGACTTCCCCATGTACGAGATGGGCGAAGAGTCCGGCGAGCTGGAATTCTGCCACAACCCCTTCTCCATGCCCACCGGCGGCAAGGCCGTTTTAGAGCAGGCAGAGCGGGGCGAGATCGATCCCCTGAGCATCTGCGCCGACCAGTATGACCTGGTCTGCAACGGTGTAGAGCTGTCCTCCGGTGCCGTGAGAAATCATGATCCCGAGATCATGATCAAGGCCTTCGAGCTGGTCAAGCTGGGCGAAGAGGATGTGAAGGCCAAGTTCCCCGCCATGTACAACGCCTTTACCTACGGCGCACCTCCCCACGCAGGCATCGCCCCGGGTGTGGACCGCATGGTCATGCTGCTGGCGGGTGAGGACTCCATCCGCGAGATCATCCCCTTCCCCATGAACAAGAACGCACAGGACCTGATGATGGACGCCCCCTCCACCGTAGAACAGCGCCAGCTGGACGAGCTGCACATCAAGATCGACCTTCCTGAATGATATTGTTTTTTCACAATACGGTTTATAGACCTTTTTATCAGGAACAAGCATAAAATCAAACAGGGACAAGAGGACGAGAGATCATCCCCTTGTCCCTGTTTTGGCCTCTGTGTGTGGGCCGCTTCATCGGGCAATCGGGGAGCGGCTGACATACAATAATCAAAAATGTTTGTTCGGATTGTGACGAAATCACTGCAAATCATGCGCAGTTGTGCTATAATAAGAAAAATGATTCACAAAGCGGAAAGGAGCATCCCTATGGATCTGAGTTATTATGAAGCGTCGGCTGCGTATCTTCGCACCATTGTGTCCCATCCGCCGGAGATCGCCATTGTGCTGGGTTCCGCTCTTGGGCCATTCTCCAAGGCGTTGGAAGATCCCATTTCCGTGGATTATCGGGACATTCCCAATTTCCTCACCTCCACTGTGGCCTCCCATGCGGGCAAGCTGATCTTCGGCACCGTGGCGGGCAAGCGGGTGGTGTGTATGTCCGGCCGCTTCCATTATTACGAGGGCTATGATTTTGAGCAGCTTGCCATCCCGGTGCGGGTGCTGCGGCTGCTGGGCGTGCGCGCTCTGATCGTCACCAATGCCGCTGGTGGTGTCAACCTTGATTACCGTCCCGGCGATCTGATGATCATTAAAGATCACATCAAGCTCATGGGAGCAAGTCCCATGCGGGGCAAAAATGACGAGCGCATCGGCCCCCGCTTCTTCGATGTGAGCACCATGTATTCCCCCGCGCTTCGGGCGCTGGCTCTGCAGGAGTCCGAGGATTGCGGCCTCAAGGTGCATGAGGGTGTCTACTTCTATATGCCCGGCCCCCAGTTTGAGACCCCGGCGGAAATTCGGGCCATCCGCATCTTAGGCGGTGACGCAGTGGGTATGTCCACCGTCACCGAGGCCCTCACCGCTGCCCATTGCGGCCTGCCGGTGCTGGGCATCAGCGTCATCACCAATATGGCGGCGGGGGTTCTGCCCCAGCCGGTTACGGACGAAGAGGTGGTGGAGGCGGGCAACAAGATCGCCGATGCCTTCGGCCACTATGTGGTTCGTCTGATTTCCAAAATGTAAAGGAGACCGTTATGGAACGAGCAGATCAGGGTCTTGCTTTTATGCTCCAATATGAAAATGTGGCATGGTACGAAGATGGCACCGTCCGCATTCTGGACCGCCGGGTGTACCCCCGGGAGGTACGCTTCGTCACCTGCCACACCCACGGCGAGGTGGCGCAGGCCATCACCGACATGGTCACCCAGTCCGCAGGCCCCTTCACTGCTGCCGCCATGGGCATGGCTTTGGCGGCATACGAATGCCGGGATCTGGGAGAGGCTGCCCAGCTGACATATTTAAAAGCAGCGGCAGAAACCATCTCCACCGCCCGCCCCACCACCGTGGGCCGGATGCGCCTCATCACCGGCGGCTGCCTGTTAGCGGCGGAAAAGGCCCTGCAGGCAGGGGAAAATGTCGCCCAAGCCATCGTAGATCATACCGTCCGTGCCAACAACCTGCGCTACAGCAAGGTGGAGCGGATGGCAGAATATTTGGTAGACCTGTTCCCGCAGAACGGCAAGATCCTCACCCAGTGCTTTGCCGAGACCATCGTGGGCATGATGCTCAAGGTAGCGCGGCAGCGGGGTAAGATGCTAAAGCTCTACTGCGCTGAAACCCGCCCCTATTTTCAGGGCGCCCGTCTGACGGCAACGGTTTGCCACGAAATGGGCTTCGACACCACCGTCATCACCGATAATATGCCCGCCTTCGTCATGGAGCGGGAGGGCATCGATGTGTTCACATCCGCCGCCGATGCCATCTGCCTGGACGGCCATGTGGCCAATAAAGTCGGCACCTTCCAGATCGCCATCGCGGCCAACTATATGGGCATTCCCTTCTATGTGTCCGGCGCGCCGGATGTGGGCCACAAGAGCCGGGAGGACATCCACATCGAGATGCGGGACCCGGATTTCACCCTGCAGGCCATGGGGGTACGCACCGCCGTGGATGGGGTCAAAGGCTATTATCCCGCCTTCGACATCACCCCGCCCGCATTGGTCACCGGCATCGTCACCGATCAGGGCGTTTTCGCCCCGGCAGACCTGCACCACTATTTCGACAACGGCGCATTGGGCGAATTTGAAATGGTAATTTAAGTCAATCAAGTCAATCGGGGGACGGTTCTGTGATTGACTTGTCAATCGCAGAACCGTCCCCCGATTGACACCCCACAGGAAGGAGGTTCTGAATGAAACAGGAAAAATTCAATGTCACGGGTATGACCTGTGCGGCCTGCAGCGCCCATGTGGAGAAGGCTGTAGCAAAGCACCCCGGCGTCCAATCTGTGACGGTCAGCCTGCTGACCAATTCCATGCAGGTAGCCTATGACGGTCCTGCCACCCCTGCCAGCATCTGCAATGCGGTTTCGCAGGCAGGCTACGGTGCAAGCCCCAAGGATGGCGGCAAGGCAGAAAAAACGAAAGAACCCGCCAATTCCAAAACGGCAGCGGGACTGATCGCATCGATCGCTCTGCTCATCCCCCTGATGTATGTGTCTATGGGTCATGTGATGTGGGGCTGGCCTCTGCCAAACCTCACCCCCTTGTCCATTGCCCTCTTTGAGCTGCTGATCACCGGCATCATCATGGTGATCCACCAGAGGTTCTTCATCAGCGGCTTCCTCAGCGCCAGAAAAGGCGCGCCCAATATGGACACCTTGGTTGCCATGGGCGCAGGTGCCGCCTTTGTCTACAGCACGGTTTTGACCTTCCAGATGGCGCAGGATCCCGCGCATGCCATGCATCAGCTCCACGGATTGTATTTTGAGTCCGCTGCCATGATCCTCACCCTCATCACCGTGGGCAAGCTTTTAGAGGAGCGCAGCAAGGGCAAGACCACCGATGCCATTCGCTCCCTCATGGAGTTGGCACCGGAAACCGCCCGGGTGATCCGGGAGGGCAAAGAAGAGCTCATCCCCGCAGAGGATGTGCGTTTGGGCGATATTTTCGTCGTCCGTCCCGGTGAACGCATCCCTGTGGACGGAAAAGTGATCGATGGCTCCGGCGCGGTGAATGAGGCCGCCCTCACCGGCGAAAGCCTGCCGGTGGAAAAGAGCCCCGGTGACAGCGTCAGCGCCGCCACCTTAAATCAGCAGGGCTTCCTCACCTGCGAGGCCACCCGGGTGGGCGCGGACACCACATTGCAGCAAATTATTGCCTTGGTGGAGGATGCCGCCGCAACGAAGGCCCCCATTGCCAAGGTGGCGGATAAGGTCTCCGGTGTATTCGTGCCGGTGGTCATCGGCATTGCCTTAGTCACCTGCATCGTCTGGCTTGCGGTGGGCGAAGCCTTCGGCCATGCTCTGGCCCGGGCAGTCACTGTGCTGGTCATCAGCTGTCCCTGCGCTTTGGGCCTTGCCACCCCGGTGGCCATCATGGCAGGAGGCGGTGTGGGCGCGAAGAACGGCGTCCTGTTCAAGACCGCCAGCGCCTTGGAGCATACCGGACGCACCCAGATCGCCGTGCTGGACAAGACCGGCACCGTGACCAGAGGCGAACCCGCCGTGACGGACATCATTCCCGCTCCCGGTGTGGAAAAAGCCGAACTCATCGCCTGCGCCTGCGCCTTGGAGGCACGAAGCGAGCATCCGCTGGCGAAGGCCGTGGCTGCCCTTGGGGAAACCGGGGCGGCAGCGGAGGATTTCAAGGCCCTGCCCGGCTTTGGCGTGCAGGGTACCGTGTCCGGTAAGAAGGCACTGGGCGGCAGCATGGCTCTGATGCAAAAAGAGGGCCTTCTGACGGCCGCCATGAAGAAAACCGGCGAAAATCTTGCCTTAGAGGGGAAAACACCCTTGTATTTTGCCGAAAATGGCAAGCTTTTGGGCCTCATCGCCGTGGCTGACATCTTAAGAGAGGACAGCCGGGAGGCCATTTCCGAGCTGCGGGAGCTGGGCATCCAGACCGTCATGCTCACCGGCGACAATCTTCGCACCGCGAAGGCCATCGCCGCTCAGGCGGGCATCGACCATGTGGTGGCGGATGTGCTGCCTGCGGATAAGGAAGCGGCGGTACGGGCCTTGCAGGAATACGGTGTGGTGGCCATGGTGGGTGACGGCATCAACGACGCTCCCGCCCTGACCCGGGCGGATGTGGGCATTGCCATCGGCGCGGGCGCGGATGTGGCGCTGGACGCGGCGGATGTGGTGCTGATGAAGTCCTCTGTCCGGGATGTGGCGGCAGCCATTCGCCTGTCCCGCCAGACCCTTCGCAACATCCACGAAAATCTGTTCTGGGCCTTTTTCTACAACTGCATCGGCATCCCGCTGGCTGCGGGCGCTCTGATCCCCCTGTTCGGCTTAGAGCTTGATCCCATGTTCGGCGCGGCGGCCATGAGCCTGTCCAGCTTCTGCGTGGTATCCAATGCCCTGCGGCTGAATCTGTTCAAACCCTACCGAAGAACCCACAAATTCACCCACAAAGCGGTCAACCTGCCCGAAGATTTTGGGCAGGCCGCAGAATCTACCAAGGAGGAAACTGAAATGACAAAAACCGTTTATATCGAAGGCATGATGTGTATGCACTGCGTGGCCCATGCGAAAAAGGCACTGGAAGCCTTGGAAGGTGTCACCGAAGCAGAGGTCAGCCTGGAAGAAAAGAAGGCCGTTTTGACCCTCAGCGCCCCCGTTGAGGACGCCGCCATCATGAACGCAATTACAGAGGCAGGCTATACCGCCCTTCGTGTGGAATAACACACGATATATTTAAGGCTTGGAGGACAACGGGGCAATTGCTTCTGAGAATGTAGGGGCGACCATTGGTCGCCCGGCAGGAAAAACTGCGTTTTTGTTGGAACTTCCGGCGAATTCGCAACCTTTACACGGGCGACCATTGGTCGCCCCTACATACACGAATGAGGCCTTCCCCGAAAAATGTCGGGGAAGGCTGCATATCAAATGATAAGCGTTATAGAATCATCGTTAAGAAATTTTAGGAGGAAATTATGGAAAAAGTCATTCGTACCGCATTGGCAGGCTTCGGCCTGTCCGGCAAGATCTTTCAGGCGCCCTTCCTGAAGGCAGACCCCCGTTTTGAACTGGTGAAGGTCTATGAACGCACCACCCAGCGGGCAAAGGAAGAATACCCCGAAGTGGAGATCGTGCGTTCCTTTGAGGAACTGCTCACCGACGACATCGATCTCGTCATCATCTCCACCCCCAATGCCCTCCATGTGCCCATGGCAAAGCAGGCCATGCTGGCGGGCAAGAATGTGCTCATTGAGAAGCCCGTGGCTGCCACCGCGGCAGAAGCAGAGGAGCTGTGTGCCTTCGCCAAGGAGCAGGGCGTTGTGATGACGGTGTATCAGAACCGCCGTCTGGACAGCGACTTCCTCACGGTGAAGAAGCTCATCGAGGAAGATCAGCTTGGCGAAGTGGTGGACTACGAGGCCCACTATGACCGCTTTGAGCGGGGCGTGAACTCCAAGCCCTGGAAGGCCGCCGGCGGCGCAGGCATCGGCGTGCTGTACGATCTGGGTGTGCATATCATCGATCAGGCCTATGTGCTGTTCGGTATGCCCAACGAGGTCTATGCCGACTTCCGTCAGCAGCGCCCGGAATCCGCAGGCATCGACAATTTTGAAGTGATTCTCTACTACGATCAGGTGCGTGCCATTCTGGCAGCCGGTGAGCTGGTGACCCATCAGGGCCCCCACTACATGGTGAACGGCCGCAAGGCCACCTTCATCAAGTACGGCGAGGATGTGCAGGAAGCAGCCCTCTTAGCAGGTGTGCGTCCGCCCCAGCCGGATTGGGATGTGGAAGGCGAAGAATGCTACGGCACCCTCTACTACGATGCCGACGGCGAGATTTTAGAGAAGAAGATCCCCACCGTCATCAGCGGCTACGGCAACTTCTTCGATAACCTCTACAAGGTCATCACCGAAGGCGCAGAGCTTCTGGTCAAGCCCGAAGAGACCGCCGATGTGCTCCGCATCATCGAAGCCGCCATCCGCAGCAACGACGAAAAGAGAAGAATTGCCCTTTCATAAGCAAACGAGCCTGCTGCAAAAAATGCAGCAGGCTCGTTTCCATCATCAAAGACGATGGATTGGAATGAAAACGGACGGTGTTCCAAATCTCCGATCGGCAAGCCGAGCAGAAAACCGCCCCCGGGATCGGTTGCGTGACATCGGAAATTCCGGCGAATCCGCAACCTGTACGCGGGCGATTTTTTTCAGGAACAAACATGAAATATTCAGAATGAATTCAGCTTTATGTCGTATAATCGAGTTGATTGATTACGAAAGGGTGATATTATGAGATTTTTCAAGTCACTGGCTGTTTGCCTTCTCCTGTTGTTCCTTCTGTCGGCATGTACGACAAATCCGGCGACAAAGAGCCCCACGGCAGCGCCGGTGGAAGTACCTGCCGCACCGAGCTATGAGGATGCGACCCCCATTGTTTTGAGTGATGGCCGTATCACTGTGGATGGCGCTGCCGCAGGTACGGACGATACCGCGGCAGTTTACACCGCCAACGACATCGTATATTATGAATCCGGCAAGGATTTTACCTACGGCGAGGGCAGCGAACAGGACGCCCACACCCCTGAGGAAGCCGCTGCCCACACGGTGGTGCATATTACAAAGCCCGGTGCCTATCGGCTCAGCGGCAAGCTGTCCCTTGGACAGATCGCAGTGGATCTGGGCAGCGAGGCCAAAAAGGACCCCAGCGCCGTGGTCACACTGGTGCTTGACGGTGTGGACATTACCTGTCAGGTGGCCCCTGCGGTGATCTTCTACAATGTCTATGAGTGCGGCAGCGATGACACGGAAACGGCAAGCAAGGATGTGGACACCTCTGCAGCCGGTGCCAATGTGATCATTGCCGATGGCTCTGTGAACACCGTAAACGGCTCCTATGTCGCACGGATCTACGAGCCGGGCACCGTTGTCCTGAACGAGGACAACACCGAGGTAGAGGATGCGGAAAAGCTGCACAAGTACGACGGCGCGTTCTACTCCAAGCGCTCGATGAATCTGTTCGGCGGCGAGGAAAACACCGGCGTCCTGAACATCTATGCCGAAAACGAGGGCCTTGACAGCGAAATGCACCTGACCATCAACGGCGGCAACATTCACATCGAATCCGGAAATGACGGCATCAATACCAACGAAGACGGCGTTTCCGTCACCACAGTCAATGGCGGAACTCTGAGCATCAAGGTCACCGGGCAGACCGGAGAGGGCGACGGCATCGACTCCAATGGCTGGCTGGTGATCCGCGGCGGCACCGTCATCGCCGCAGCCTGCTCTGACAGCGCCGATGCGGGCATCGACTCCGATATGGGCATCCATATCACCGGCGGCACCGTCATCGCAAGCGGCCATATGCTCGATCGCATTGAGGATGGCGGACAGAATTACGCGGTGTTCAATTTTGCTCAGACACAGACCGGCAGCGAAACCGTCACGATGAAGGACGAACGCGGAACCGCTGTTCTGGAGACCACCCCTGAAAACGCTTACTCCATCCTGATCTACAGCAGCGCGGAGCTGACCGAAGGCAGCTACACCCTTTGGAGTGATGGCACCCAGCTTGCCGGCAGCACCGGCGGCATGATGATGGGCGGCCCCGGCGGTATGGCTCCCGGCGGTATGGAACAGCCCGAAGGATTTGAATTCCCCGAGGGCGGAGAAACGCCCGAAGGCGGCAGCTTCCCCCAGGGCGGCAACCGTCCCGAGGGTATGACACCTCCCGAAGGTTTTGAATTCCCCGAGGGCGGAGAAATGCCCGAAGGTGGCAGCTTCCCCCAGGGCGGCAACCGTCCCGAGGGTATGACACCTCCCGAAGGCTTTGAATTCCCCGAGGGCGGCAACTTCCCCCAGGGCGGCAACCGTCCCGAAGGTATGACACCTCCCGAAGGCTTTGAGTTCCCCGAAGGCGGCAACTTCCCCCAGGGCGGCGGCAGACCCGGCGGCGCCTGGGCAGGCAATATGGGCGAGCAGGAATTGAGCGCTGATTTCGTCATCCGGGATGGCGGCAATATGTTCAGCGGGATATCGCCTTACAGCGAATAAAACCGAATACAATAACAAAGACCTCCTCACGGGATCCGTGAGGAGGTCAAATTTAATGAGCAATTACTTCTTGCCGCCGTTCATTTCTCTGAGGGCATCGCGGCGGCTCAGGTTGACGCGGCCCTTTTCGTCGATCTCGGTGACCTTGACCCAGGTCATATCGCCGATATTCAGCACATCTTCCACCTTTTCCACGCGGCGGTTTTCCAGCTTGGAAATGTGAACCAGACCGTCCTTGCCGGGAGCCAGCTCTACGAAGGCGCCGATGGGCAGGATGCGGACGACCTTGCCGTAGTACAGCTTGCCAACTTCGGGAACGAAGCAGATGTCGTCGATCATCTTCTTGGCAGCCTGCACGGCCTCGGTATCCACAGCGGAGATGAAGACGGAGCCGTCATCCTCGATGTCGATCTTGGCGCCGGTGTCGGCACAGATCTTCTGGATGGTCTTGCCGCCGGAGCCGATGACCTCGCGGATCTTTTCGGGGTCGATCTTCATGGACAGCATCTTGGGAGCGAACTCGGAAACCTCGGGACGGGGTTCGGGGATGCAGGGCAGCATGATCTCGTGGAGGATCTCCAGACGGGCCTTCCGGCAGCGCTCCAGCGCGTCAGCGATGATCTCCATGGTCAGACCGTCATTCTTCAGGTCCATCTGGATGGCGGTGACACCTTCGGTGGTACCGGCAACCTTGAAGTCCATTTCGCCGTGGAAGTCTTCCACGCCCTGAATGTCGGTGAAGGTGCGCCAGGTGCCGGTCTCCTGATCGGAGATCAGGCCGCAGGAGATGCCTGCAACAGCGCGGCGGATGGGAACGCCTGCGTCCATCAGGGCCAGAGTGGAGCCGCAGATGGAGCCCTGAGAGGTGGAACCATTGGAGGAAACCACTTCAGAGACTACACGGATGGCGTAGGGGAACTCTTCCACGGGGGGGATCACGGGCAGCAGGGCCTTTTCTGCCAGACTGCCGTGGCCGATCTCACGGCGGGAGGTGGAGCGGGCAGCTCTGGCCTCGCCGGTGGAGAAGGCGGGGAAGTTATAATGATGCATATAGCGCTTTTCGGTCTCATCGTACACGGTGTCCAGCTTCTGGGCAGCGGACAGGGTGTTCAGGGTGCAGATGGACAGCACCTGGGTCTGACCACGGGTGAACAGGCCGGAGCCATGGACACGAGGCAGAACGCCGACTTCGGCAGCCAGAGGACGGATATCATCCATGCCGCGGCCGTCCACGCGCTTGCCTTCCAGCAGCCACTTCTTGACCACCTTCTTCTGCATCTTGTACAGGCACACTTCGATGTGCTCATCAAAGTCGGGATACTTTTCGGAGAACTTTTCCGCAAAGTCCACATGGGCACGGGTCAGGCGCTCTTCACGGACATTCTTATCGTCGGTGTCGAGGGCGTACTCGATCTGATCCATGCCGTATTCCACCAGCTCGTCCAGCAGGTCATGGTTGACAGCTGCCTTCTCGAAGGTGAACTTGGGCTTGCCGATGGCGGCAACGATCTCGTTGATGAATTCCACCACCTTGATGTTGGTCTCGTGGGCCAGGCGGATGCACTCCAGCAGGATGTCTTCGGGGATCTCGTTGGCTTCGGTCTCGATCATGACCACCTTTTCATGGGTGGAGGCAATGGTGACGAAGCACTGGCAGGCATTGCGCTCGTCCTGAGAGGGGTTGATGATATACTTGCCGTCGAGATAGCAGACATTGGTGGTGGAGGTGGGACCGTTCCAGGGGATATCGGAATAGGCAACCACCAGAGAGGAGCCGATGGAGGCGACGATTTCCACGGGATTGTCGAAATCGTTGCAGAGGATGGTGTTGGTCAGCACCACATCGTTGCGCAGCTCATCGTCGAACAAAGGACGCATGGGGCGGTCGATGATACGGGAGATGAGGATGCCACGCTCGGAGGGACGGCCCTCGCGGCGGTTGAAGCTGCCGGGGATGCGGCCCACGGCGTACATGCGCTCTTCCACTTCGATGGTCAGGGGGAAGTAGTCGATGCCGGCCTTGGGCAGGGGGGATGCGGCCACGGTGACCAGCACCACGGTATCGCCGTAGCGGCAGATGGCTTCGGCGTTGGCCAGCTCTGCCACCTTACCGGTCTCTACGGTAAAGGTGCGGCCGCCGATCTCGGTCTCAAAGACGCGATGGTTGGGGAATTGCTTGTGAGTAACCATAATAAACCTCCAATGTTACCTGGCATGGGAGGTTTAGCACTTGAAACCAACGCCGAAGCTTCGGCGGCGCTTTCAACTGCTAAAAGGGCTCCCATGCGATTTCGTGAAAATGGGCGACCGGAACGGGTCGCCCACTGACACACAAAAATTACTTACGGATGCCGAGCTTGGCAATGATGGCTCTGTAACGGTTGATGTCCTTCTTTGCCAGATAGTCCAGCAGGCTGCGGCGCTTACCAACCATCATCAGCAGGCCACGACGGGAGTGGTTGTCGTGCTTGTGCTCGCGCAGGTGCTCGGTGAGCTCCTTGATACGGTAGGTGAGGATCGCGATCTGAACTTCGGGAGAACCGGTATCGCCTTCGTGGGTTGCGTACTCAGCCATAACCTGAGCCTTTGCTTCTTTGGAAATCATAGTTGTTCCACCTTTCTTAATATTACCCTCGGTCACAGTAGTGGGACGGCGGAATGCCTCCAAAGCGGGGAGGTCTTCCCCCAAAACCGGGAGCCGGGGCTATGCCGTAATATGATAGCACAAAGGTTCCGAAATGTAAAGAAAAAGTTTACTTTTTTCTCATTTTTTTGCTGCTTGCGTGGCATTCATTTCGTTTCCCCGGAAAGAGTATGCCCGCTTTGCATGGTGGTTATGCTTTCCATGGTAAATCACGGGGCAGATGAAACAAATTGTCACAAAATGTAGGGAGATTTTTATGAAAATGCAATAAAAATTCATAAATACCGGGATTTTTTCAAAAAATTCCGTAAATCAGGATTGAATTTGCGACGATTTTATCATAAAATAGGGATGCTGTGAAATATTGGGTACAAGTCAATCAGGGGACGGTTCTCCGATTGACTTGTCAATCAGAGGACCGTCCCCTGATTGACCCTTCTTGGGAGGAACTATGCTCAATGTGGTACTTGTGGAGCCGGAGATCCCGATGAACACCGGCAACATCGCCAGGACCTGCGCCGCCACCGGCGCGGTGCTGCACCTGATCCGCCCCCTCGGCTTCGACATTTCCGACAAGGCGGTGAAGCGGGCGGGTCTGGACTACTGGCATCTGGTGGATGTCAGAGTCTACGACAGTTTAGAGGACTTTTTCCAAAAGAACCCCACCCCTTCCCTCTGGTGCCTCACCACCAAGGCTCCCCGGGACTATAGCGAAGGAACCTTTTCCGACGGAGACTATCTGTTCTTCGGCAAGGAGACCCGTGGACTTCCCGAAGACTTTCTGGAAGAGCACCGGGAGCGCTGCCTGCGCATCCCCATGCGGCCTGAGGCCAGAAGCCTGAACCTTGCCAACTCCGTGGCAATTATTGTATATGAGGCGCTGCGTCAGCAGTCATTCCCCCATCTGCAGGGGTATGGAAAAATGGCAGGCGCTGAATAGATTCAAAACCATTTCAAAATCCGTTATCACGCGGACTAAGCTCCGCATACGAAATCAGGAGGCAATGTTATGAATTACAACAAGAAATCTGTCCGTGATATCGAACTGACCGGCAAGCGCGTACTGTGCCGCTGCGACTTTAATGTACCCCTCAAGGCAGGCAAGATCACCAGCGACAAGCGTATCGTTGCTGCTCTGCCCACCATCGAGTACCTCATCGAGCAGGGCGCCAAGGTCATCCTCTGCTCCCATATGGGCAAGCCCAAGGGCGAATGGAAGCCCGAGCTGTCTCTGAGCGTTGTTGCCGCCCGCCTGAGCGAGCTGCTTGGCAAGGAAGTCAAGATGGCAAAGGATGTAGCCGGCGAAGACGCACAGGCTCTCGTTGCCGCGATGCGCGACGGCGATGTGGTCCTGCTGGAGAACACCCGCTACATCAAGGGCGAGACCAAGAACGACGCCGCCCTCAGCCGCGCTCTGGCTGACCTGGCCGACATCTTCGTGAACGATGCCTTCGGCACCGCCCACAGAGCCCACTCCTCCACCGCCGGTGTCGCTGAACACCTGCCCGCAGTTTGCGGCTTCCTGATCGAAAAGGAAATCGGCATCATGGGCAAGGCCCTGGCTGATCCCGAGCGTCCCTTCGTTGCCATCCTCGGCGGCGCAAAGGTCTCCGACAAGCTGAATGTCATCAACAACCTCCTGGAGAAGGTCGACACTCTCATCATCGGCGGCGGCATGGCTTACACCTTCCTGGCTGCCAAGGGTTACGGCGTTGGCCAGAGCCTGCTGGACAGCGAAAAGATCGAATACTGCAAGGAAATGATGGCCAAGGCAGAAGAAAAGGGCGTCAAGCTCCTGCTGCCCGTTGACACCGTCATCGCAGCTTCCTTCCCCAACCCCATTGACGGCCCCGTAGAAGTCCAGACTGTTGCCGCAGACGCCCTCCCCGACGATATGCAGGGTCTGGATATCGGTGAAGAGACCCGCAAGCTCTTCGCAGAGGCTGCAAAGAATGCCAAGACCGTGGTATGGAACGGCCCCATGGGCGTGTTCGAGAACCCCACTCTGG
>SVMC01000031.1 GCA_015067585.1 Oscillospiraceae bacterium | reverse complement strand
TGGATTTACCGGCACCGGTCTCACCGGTCAGCACATTAAAGCCGGGGGCAAAGCAGATGTCCGCAGCTTCAATGACTGCAATATTCTCAATATGAAGCATGGACAGCATGGCACTACTCCCCTTTTTTAGCTCAGAAGGCGCTTGATCTCGGCACAGAAAGCACTGGCGGCAGAGGAATCCCGCATCACCAGAAAGGCGGTATCGTCGCCTGCCAGAGAGCCCAATACCACAGGCATATTCATGGAATCAATGGCGGAACAGGCTGCGGAAGCCAGTCCCGGCATGGTTTTAATTACCACAATGTTTTGGGCATAGTCATAACTTGTAATACATTCACGGAAGATGGTGTTCAGCCGAGTGGAGAAGGTGCCACCGGTTTCTTTGTTGGCAGCGGTGTAGCGGTAGGTGCCGAGATTTGTCAACTCCTTAACAATACGAAGCTCCTTGATGTCGCGGGAAATGGTAGCCTGTGTGCTGCGGAAGCCGGTCTTTTGCAGGGCATCCAAAAGCTGTTCCTGTGTTTCAATATCCGAGGCCGCAATGATCTCCAAAATTTTTGCCTGTCGCTGGGTTTTCATAACGATTCCCTCACTTGTTTCTGAATTTTGCGTTGATGATCTCAAACATACTCCGGTTACGCAGCCGGAGGAACAGTGTATCATAAGCCGATTGGCGGATGGTCACTGTATCGCTGCTAACCAACCGGATCGCCCGTCCGCCATCTACAGACAGGTAGGCGGTCTTTCTGCCGGGGCGGGCAGATCTCACTGTAACGGTACGCTCTGCAGACAGTACCAGAGATTTCGACATCATATCATGGGCGCAGATGGGTGTCACCACAATGCATCGAGCCGTAGGCTCCACCAGAGGGCCGCCTGCGGACATACAATAAGCCGTGGAGCCGGTGGGTGTACAGACGATCACACCGTCACCGCTCAGGCTGATGGCCTGCTGCTCGTCACTGCTGACGCTCAAGTGAACAGTGCGGGCAACCGCACTCTTGGTCACCACTGCATCGTTGAGGGCAATATCCTCATACACGGTGACACCGTCCCGCTGCACCTGTACCTCCAGCATCATGCGCCGCTCGATGAAATACTCATCTGAAGTGAGGCGGGTGAGGATGTCCAGCTCTCCGCTGTCCACCTCCGCAAGGTAACCCATATTGCCGATGTTCACACCCAGTACCGGGACACCGGCTTTCGTGGCTGCCTTGGAAGCGTGAAGCACCGTGCCGTCACCGCCGAAGCAGATGAGAAGTTCCGCTTCTTTCAAGGCGGCATCCAGATCGGTGAATACGATGTCCCGGGGCAGGTCGCTATTATGCTCTACATCAAAGGCAAGGCAAACATCACATTGCATACCCGCGGCCTCCAAAAGCTGGAGTGCCTGCCGAAGGGTCTTGAAATTTTTATCCCGATAGGGATTTGAGGATAGAATAATTCTCTTCATGGCTTAACCTTTCAAGGTCTGGTGGGCATCTGCCACCAACTCATGCAGGGTAACTTTACAATCATCGCCGGGAACCAAGCTCAGATGGCCAAGGAACTCAATATTGCCTTCCGGGCCTTTTACCGGAGAAAAGGTCATATTGCGGATGGTGAAACCAAGGCTCTTGGCAAGGGTACGGAAGTTTTCCAGCACTTCCAGATGCACCTGCGGATCACGGACAACGCCCTTCTTCCCTACTTTTTCTCTGCCCGCCTCAAACTGCGGCTTGATCAGGCAAAGCACCTGTCCTTCCGGTTTGAGCAGGGCACGAATGGCAGGGAGTACGATATGCAAAGAGATAAAGGAGACATCCACAACGGATAAGTCAAGGGGTTCTCCCAGATCGTTTGGCGTAAGATAGCGGATGTTGGTGCGCTCCATGCACACAACTCTGGGGTCTTCCCGCAGTTTCCATGCAAGCTGACCGTAGCCAACATCGATGGCATATACCTTTTTTGCCCCCTTCTGCAGCAGGCAATCGGTAAAGCCACCGGTGGAAGCGCCGGAATCCGAGCAGACATAGCCGGTGGGGTCCACACCAAAGTCCCGCAGAGCCTTTTCCAGCTTCAATCCGCCCCTGGAAACATAGGGGCAGGTGTTCTTTTCCCGTACCTCGATCTCCGTCTCCGGAGCAACCATGGTGCCGGCCTTATCTACTTTCTGATTTGCGATGAATACCACACCACTCATGATGATGGCCTGTGCTTTAGCCCGGCTATCTGCCAGACCCCGCTGAACCATCGCCACATCCAATCGTTCTTTTTTAACCATGTGACATTGCCTCCATGATCCACTTGCTCAGGCTCTCCCCATCCAGACCGCTGTCACGGAATAACTGACTGGTGCTGCCGTGGGGAATAAAACGGTTGCCGAAATTTCGGCAGTCACAGTGAGCAAGAATACCCTGTGCCGCAACGCCGGAGAAGATCTCCCGTGCAACACAGCCCTGATTGGCACAATCCTCCGCAACAAAGAGATTTCCTGTCTTTTTAACGGATTTTACGATCGGTTCCATAGGCAGAGGGCAGATGGTATCCAGCTTCACGATCTCTGTCCGGATGCCTTTTTTCGCAAGCAGGTCCGCTGCATCCAGAGCTTCATTCACCATGATGCCGTAGGTAACAAGGGTAAGGTCGTTTCCTTCCCTGAGGATATATTTTTCTGATGCTTCCGAATATTTTCCGTCACCGCCCCGGGGATAGCGAACCGCCACCGGACCGGAGCAGGAATAAATGGCCTTGAAGAGCATCTTTTTCAGTTCTTTTCGGTTGGCCGGGCACAGTACCGTCATGCCCGGGATTTGACGGAGATAACCCACATCAAATACACCGTGATGGGTCTCCCCATCCGGGCCAACCAAACCGGCACGATCCACCGCGAACACTACATGAAGTTTTAAAAGAGCCACATCCTGCATCAGCATATCGTAGGCCCGCTGCAGGAAGGTGGAGTAGATGGCGACGACAGGGGTCATGCCCTGCTTTGCCAGGCCACCTGCCATGGAAACGGCATGGCCCTCTGCAATACCCACATCAAAGAACCGCTCGGGATAGGCTTTCGCAAAGGTATCCAGACAGGTACCGTGGGACATGGCTGCGGTAATGGCGCAAAGCTTCTCATCTTTCGATGCCAGTTCACATATCGACTCGCCAAAAGCCTCAGAGAAGGTTGGCTTTCCGCCGCCCTTGAGTTCCCCGGTTGCGGGATCAAAACGGCCCACACCGTGGAAGATATCCGGATTCTTCTCTGCAGGTTCGTAGCCCTTTCCTTTTTGGGTAAGCACATGCAGAAGTACCGGGCACTGCATTTCCTTCGCTCTGCGAAGCATATAGATAAGCCTTGTAATGTCGTGTCCGTCCACAGGACCCATATACTGGAAGCCCATTTCCTCAAAGAGGTTGATTCCCAGCATATGGCGCTTGAAAAATTCCTTGATGCTGTGGCCAACACGGTAGATGGCCATACCACCGGGGGCAGTATGGGCGAATTTGCGGAACATCCGCTTGAGTTTGAAGTAACCCGGACGGGTACGGATGAGATTCAGATAGCTTGCAATGCCGCCCACATTGGAGGCGATGGACATGGCATTGTCGTTGAGAATTGCAATCAGGGGCTCTTTGCTTGCCCCTGCGTCATTCATGCCCTCGTAGCTCAGACCGCCGGTCAGAGCGCCGTCACCCAGCAGAGCGATCACATGATAATCCTCCTTCCGGAGGCTTCTGGCTCTGGCCATGCCAAGGGCAACGGAGACCGCACTGGAGGCATGACCCGCTGTAAATGCATCGCAATCACTTTCCGAAGGCTTGGGAAAGCCTGCAAGACCGCCGTGGGTGCGGATGGTGCGCAGTTCCTCCCGCCGACCGGTGAGGAGTTTATGCACATAGGACTGGTGACCCACATCGAAAACAAGGCGGTCGCGGCTGGTATCAAATTCCTTCTCAATGGCAAGGGTAAGCTCCACGATGCCAAGGTTGGAGGACAGATGACCGCCGTTTTGTGCCACGCAATCCACAAGATACTCACGGATCTCGCTGCACAGCTGCGCTTCTTGTTCCGGCGGGATGCGCAGCAGATCCTCGCGGGAATTGATTTGATCTAATAGCTTCATAGCGATTTCCTAACGCTTTGATTTCCTTTTGTTTCTTTTTCCGGAAGAAAACGGTTTGCGAACGATCGCCATCAGTTTACCTGTAAAATGTACAATAGAAACACTGTATCGCATGGCAATGCCCTTGCCCACAGCCTTGCCGCCGACCGTCAGACCGGCCACCATGGCGGACATACCCACATTGACGATCGAAGCCGGGGAAAATGTAAAATTCTCCAAAAGCTGTACTGCAATAACAGCGGAAGCTGAACCGGAGATAACGCCGCAGATATCGCCCACCACATCATTGCAGATGGAAGATACCCGGTCGGCATTCTTAATGAGGGTGATGGCTTCTCTTGCACCTGGCACCTTCTTTGCAGCCATGGAATTCAGAGGCCGTTCCTCTGCCGCCGTTACGGCGACGCCGACAATATCAAACAAAATACCAATAAAGACGATGCAGAGCAAAATGAGCATAGCTGCTAAAATGCTGCTGCCGTCAAGCATTGCTGCAGAAAGCGTGGAAAAGGTGGCAGAAATCACAATCGTAGATAAAAATACAGAAACGATCCATTTCGCCTTAGAATTTCCGTTTTTCTTCGCTTTTTTCTGTGTACCGGATGTCCGGTCTGATTTGTCCAATTCAGAATTCCTCCCTGAAAATAGTGGCAGCAGACAGAGTAAATCTTACGGCTTAGGTCGGGTCGGATTTCCCCGGGAAGAACCTTCCGTTGCCGGAAAGGCAGTTTCCTTTTGATCCTCCCTCCGATGCGTCGCCAACATCGGTACCCGATTGCCACTGAGTCCGTACTGCAATCCCCTGTCTGCCCATTTCGACAGCCTAGGTGATTTCCACGACGGCTTCCGCCGATCCCTATCCTCTTTTGCAAATAATCTTTCATGGGAATATCACCATTGCCTATGGCCATAGGCTCCGGTGCATAGCTCCCCAATCCCGAGTTATTCACGCAAGGCAGGCTACACTGCACCCAGCACACGATTCTGTGCACCGAAATGCAGGTTCATCTCCTGATTCGTACGCGTCGGGAAGACACGAATGCCTACGCAGCCGATGTCGCACAAGATCAGGTCTCCACGGAAACTGGGTCGGCAGCCACATGCCATTGCGGCTCGCCCAATAACCTTAACCCCCAGCACCCACCCGAAACTGGGCGTAACAAGCAGGCACCAGGGACTTCATCGATATGCCCTTTAAAGGATTTTTAGGCCCTTCTTCAGAACCGGCAGATCCGACTAGGATACTGCGCCACCGATGGTATTCTATCACATTATGTATGAATATACAAGATGCATATACACAAAATATCCGTAAATTTTCTATGAATTTTCAAAATTTCAGAATAATTGTTAATAATCCATGAATGGTCATTCAAAACATTAAATCTTTCCTCCCTGATCTTGAGAAAAAACGGATAGCAGGCCGCAAATATACACCCCAATAACGCAAGACCAGACAACCAACAGGCTGTCTGGCCTTCTCAATATCAATATTCCCGCTCCACAAGCCACAGGGCAAGCTCTTTGAGAAACGCAGAATCCTCAAAGGCACTCAGTGCTTCGAGGGCAAAGTCCGTCAGCTTGTCCACTTTGCGCTGACATTCTTCCAGGGAAAAAAGTCGGGCATAGGTGTTCTTTTTCTCGTCCATGCCGGTGTTCTTACCCAATTTTTCGGGGTCACCGATCACATCCAGCATATCATCCCGGATCTGGAAGGCAAGGCCAAGACCTGCGGCATACCGGGCTGCTGCATCGAACTGTTCGTCAGATCCACCTGCGGCAATGACACCGAGGGTGCAGGCGGCAGAGATTAACGCGCCTGTCTTGCGGGTATGGATAGCGCCAATCTCCTCTTCTGTGCAGAGCTTTTCCTCTGCCGCAAGATCCAGCACCTGTCCACCCACCATACCAAGTTCGCCGGCACATTCGCCCAGCATTTCAACCGCCTGACAGATCCGTTCCGGTGGCAGCTTTGCCACGCAAAGTCTGGTAAAGGCAGCGGTAAGCAGCGCGTCGCCTGCCAGAACCGCCATGGATTCGCCGTAGACCTTATGGTTGGTCAAGCGGCCGCGGCGATAATCGTCATTGTCCATGCAGGGAAGATCATCGTGGATCAGGCTGTAGGTATGTATCATCTCCACCGCTAAGGCGAAGGGCATGGCGGCTTCCACATCTCCGCCGCAGGCGCGGCAGAATTCCAGGGTCAGCACCGGACGCAGGCGCTTGCCCCCTGCAAGCAAGCTGTAGCGCATGGAATCAAACAGTTCCTGCTGCGGCTCACCGGGGTATACAAAGCAGGAAGACAAAGCATCCTCAACTTGTGTGCCAAGGGTCTTTAGTTTTTCAAAAAATTCAGGCTTCATCGTTCATATCCAGCTCAACGGGTTCTCCGTCAGGCCCTTTCATCAGTTTTACGATCTTCAGTTCAGCATCATCCAGCATGGTGCCGCAGCTTCTGACCAGTGCTGTCCCCTCTTCAAAGAGCTTCAGGGATTGATCCAGCGGGAGTTCTCCCCGCTCCATGGTACGAACGATCTCCTCCAGCCGCTGCATGGAGGCTTCAAAGCTTTTCGACTGTTCCATTTTCATCCTCCCCAACGGATTTTATAATTGCCTGTGCGCTGCCATCGCTCAGCCGCAGGGTCAGTTCTTTGCCCGGCTGCAGGCCCTTCACAGAGCGCACAACAGTTTTATCTTCATCTATGATCATGCTGTAGCCACGACTCAGAACCTTGAGAGGGCTCATGGCATCCAGACCTGCCGCAAGGGCAAGATAGCGCTGACGGCCTTTGCCTACGGTTCTTTGGGTTGCGGCACTCATGCTGCCTGCAAGATAATCAAGCAGAAGACGCCGTTCCTGTACATAGGCAACGGGGCTTTGCAGTACTCTTGACTTGGAAGCAAGCTCCAAGCGCCGGCGGGAAAGCTTTAGCTGCCGCTGCATGGTCTGCAGCAGAGATGTTTCCATAGAATTCAGTTTTCTTTTTAGTTCTGACTGATCCGGCACCGCAAGCTCTGCGGCGTTGCTGGGGGTCGCGGCACGAAGATCCGCCACAAAGTCAGAAATGGTGACATCCGGTTCATGACCCACGGCGGAAATCACCGGGATCTCGGAACAGTAGATCTCCCTTGCCACCCGCTCATCATTAAAGGCCCAAAGATCCTCAATGGATCCGCCGCCTCGTCCTGTGATGATGAGGTCTGCAAGGTTATGGCGGTTCACATAGCGGATCGCTCCGCAGATCTCCGGCGGTGCTTCCACACCCTGCACCCGAACGGGCAGCAGCATCACCTTGCACAAGGGATATCTGGCCCGCAGGATGCGAAGCATATCATGAATCGCCGCACCGGCGCTGGAGGTAATGATGGCAATGCGGTGAGGATACTGCGGAAGCGGCTTTTTGTGGGCAGGATCAAATAAACCCTCCAGACGCAGCTTTTCCTTCAGCTGCTCAAAGGCTACATGCAAATCGCCAACGCCATCCGGCATCAGGCCGCTGCAGTAAAGCTGATAGGCGCCGTCCCGCGGAAATACGGTGATGCGGCCTACCGCCAGAACTTTCATGCCGTTCTCCGGACGAAAACGCAGCCGCAACGCACTGCTGCGGAACATGACGCACCGCAGGGCACCTTCGGCATCCTTCAGAGTAAAATAGTGGTGACCGGAGGGATATACTTTATAATTGGACAGTTCACCACGGATGCAAAGCTCCTGCAGCATGGGATCATCATCCAGAAGCATTTTGATATATCCATTGACCTGTGAAACATCAAGAATTCGTTTTTCCATCTTATTCTCCCTGCAGCCAGGTCAAAACAGCGATGCCCATGGCATTGTCAGTGGCATACTGCGGCGGACAGAAAACGCAATCCGGTGCTGCATCTGTGTTGCGCAGCATGGAATTGGAGGCAACACCTCCGGAGAATACCACCGGAAGGTGCGGAAATTGCTCACACGCCTGCTTTGTTGCTTTTTCAACCGCCCAGATCACAGAGCGCATACAATAGCGGGCGGTTGCCTCCGGATCATGCGTTTTATCATAGAACTCCTGTAGTTTATTCTGCACACCTGAAAGGGAGAAGAAGCAATCTTTTGCCCGGACTTTAAAGAAATCCTTACTCTCAGAGCAGGAAGAAAGTCGGTCGATCTCTTTCCCTGCGGGGAACCGCAAGCCAAGCAGCTGACCTGTGCGGTCGATGAGCTGACCGGCGGAGATATCCGTGGTGCCGCCGATGTGTGTAGCCGCAACGCAATTTCCTTCCGGCTCCACCAGCAAAAGCTCTGTGGTGCCGCCGGAAAGATGCCAGGCAAGATGCGGCTCGTTCAGAAGCTCCGGGCGGCCTGCTGACCAGCAGGAGGCGGCAATGTGTCCCTGCTGATGGGAGAATTCATACAGCGGAACTTTCAGAGCGCTTGCCATCACCCTTGCCTGACTCACCCCCGCAAGAAAGCAGGGCATATAGGAGCCTTCCACCGCTCTGGGGCGTGTGCTGACACCAATGGCAGCCACATCCTGTCCACGATAGTGCTCAAAAAGCTGCTCCGCCAGCATCGGAAGCTGCTTTACATGGGAAAAAAGGGCATCGCTTTGGCGAAGCCCCAGTTCTCCCGGTTTTACATCCAGAAGTCGTGAGCAGTTTTGTCCGCTCTCGCCATCGAATGCAGCAATCGAGGTTGTATAGTTGCTGGTATCAAACCCTAATACGATCATTCTTCTGTCTCCGCCTGATGCGCTCTTGCGAATGCGCCCAGAATACCGTTGACAAACACCACCACTTCTTCGTCCTCGTAGTTGCGGGTCATGCGAACCGCCTCGTTGATGGCAACGCCGGTGGGGACATCGTCCACATAGCACACTTCAAAGATCGCAACCCGAAGGATCGCCTTGACCAGGCGGGAAATGCGGGCAACGGGCCAGCCAATGGCATAGCGGGCAATGATCTCGTCCAGCTCGTCACTCTTTGCAGCGCAGCCCTGGGCAACGGTGCGGATATAAGTGAGCTGCTTCTTATTGGGCCGCTCCTGATAAAGTTCCAGTTCCTGAGAAAGGCCGGAATAATAGCCGGTTTCCAGCAGGGTTTCCAATACCTCATCCACATTGGTATGGGTGTAGTCCATCCCGAACACCAGATGGACCGCGATTTCTCTTGCAGTTGACCTTGTCATATACCCAATCACTCCGTATGTACCGGTCATAGCAACCGGGCATTATTTCTTCATGGAAATGCCGCAGACATTGACATCCACAGATGCGACCTTCAGTGCCGTCATGGATTCAATGGCAGAGCAGACACTTTCCTGTACATTCTTCGCAAGCTCCACAACGCTGTAGCCATAAATGGCCACCACATTGCATTCCACACAAATGGCATCTTCTTCGTTAACGCTCAGGCGGACAGCCTTCGCGCTGTTCTTTCTGCCGAAGAGCTCGGCAATGTCGCCGCCCTGGCTGCTGCCCAGTGCATAGACACCTTCCACTTCGCTCACAGCGATTGCCGCAATGGTGGAGATAACATCCTGAGAAATATGGATCGCGCCATTTTCCTGTGTCTGTGTGATATAGTCCTTGATTTCAGCCATGATAGCTCTCCTCCTTTGTACTTTTCTTTATTGTACCACAATTCAGAAAAAAAACAATACTATTTTACCTCAATGATACGAATATCTCCAAGACCGTATTCCGTCTGGCTGGTGACGATGTCGCTGATGAGTGCAACATCGGAATCCTGCAGTCCTTCCTCGGGGGAGGACACGGCAACACTGATGCCGTCATCTGTCATGTAGGCCACACAATCGGTATAGCCCTTTGCCACGATCAGGCTTTCGATCTGCGCTTCGCACAAGGAAGCTTCCACCAAGCCTTCCAGCTGCTGAGAAGTGGTGGTAGCGGAGTCATCACCCCCTGCGTAAGCGATGGTCTCCTGCAGGGTCTCAATGGCGGCATCCCTTGCGCCCTGACGGCTCAGGCGAATCGACGCAAAGGACTCGGCAGAGGTTTCCGTGCCCTCCTCCGCGCTTTCCAGACCTTCCGAAGCCACTTCCATGAGAAGTTCTTCATCACTGGGTGCCATGACGAGGGTATCTTCCCCCAGCACCTGTTCTTCGTTCAGGGTTTCTTCCAGTGTGGGCGTGTTTTCTTCCTGTGTGTAGAACCAGTTGAGATAGATCCCCGCACACACAAAGACAAACACTGTCACGACTACGGCATTTCGTTTCCAAATCTTCATATTGTTTCCTCCTGCTATGACTTCATTTTAATGACTGTGACTCGATCCGCGGACAGGCCTGTCAGGCTTGCCACGGCATTCACCAATTTCAGCCGCACCTCAGCGCTGTCTGCTCCTTCGCACACCACCAAGGCCCCCTGATACTGCCCATAGACGGTCTTGGTGATCACAGGTGCTTCTCCCCCGCCGGACACATTCACCCGAACCGCGCTTTGCGTGCGGCTGCTGCCACCGTCGGAATTCTCCGATTCCGTAGTATCCGTGAGATACAGCGTCTCATCTCCCGTTTTGCGGGTGAGCAGCACCCGCACCTCCCCTGCCCCATCGATACAGGACAGGATATTCTCCATCTCCGCTTGGGTGGAATCGCCCTGTGACGGTATGGTTTCCGTCAGCAATGGCTGCGTAACTTCGGATTCAGTCTCCTTTTTCGAGGGCCAGAGCAGAAGCACTGCACCCAAAAGCAGGATCAGAGCGGGATATTTAAACTTTTTAAACGTTTCGCCGATGGCTTTGAGGTTCAGGAATTGTCCTCGCTCCATAGTTGCCGTTCCTCCGGTATTCCCAGTGTCTGGGAAATGTATATGGTCAGTTCCTGCTTCTGCTGCGGTGTCCAGTGACCTGAGATGGTGACGCTGTAGGGATATTGATAGCTCTCGCCCAGTGATGCCAGTGTGACCTCTGGGTGAATGCTTGCGCCAAGCGCTGTGGCTTTGTCCAATATATATTCCACCGTCTGCTCCGTTATGAGCCGGGCGGATTCATTTTGTCCTGCCTCCAGTGCATCATGAATGACGGAATCATCCATCTGATATTGATCCAGGTACTTTGATAAATCTCCGAAGCGGAAGGACAGAATGGGTCTCACCAGTGTGAGCAGCAAAAACAAGCCACAGCACAGGGTCACCACCCGTTTGATGCCCTTCTTCTGCGGAAAGGCGCACACAAGACTCACCAAAAAGGAAGCGCCCACAATGGTCAATAGATACCCTCTTACCTCACTCATACCGGCACCACCTTGAGATAACATACACACGCAATGAGCAGCATGAGGGCCGCTGCACCGGTCATCGCCAAAAGGAATCCCAAGGACTCAGATATGGCATCCACAAGGCCCAAAAGGGGTTTTGGGCCAAGAGCACTGCCCGCTGCCGCCGTCAGCTTCACGAGAAGATATTGTCCTGCAATGGTCAGGAAGGGGCCGATACAGATGGCGATCACTGCCAGCATACCAAAGACCCCGACGGCATTTTTTACAGTAGCTGCCCCTATGATCACTGTTTCCGAGGCATCAGAGATCATGCTGCCCACCACCGGGACTACCCCTGATATGGTGAGTTTGGCAGCCTTCAGCACCGTGGCATCCGCCGCACCGGAAATGAGGCCCGTGATGGTGAGATATGCGGTAAATACAAAAAGGATCGTCTTGATGCCGGAGCGAAACACCCATTTTACAAGATCAGCAAGGCGGCTTAACATCTCATTTCCGCAAATGGCCTTTGCACCGCTGATGGCAACATAGATATTAAGCAGTGGCAAAAGAAGATAGGTCATCGACCGCATCAGAATGTCCGTGAACAGGGCAGTTCCTGCATAGATGGCAGTAGATGCGGTGATTCCGCCGCTGGCTGCGGTTGCCGCCGCCATGGCGGGCAGCAGTAGGTCAGCAAAGCTCTGCATTTCCAGCAGTGCTTCCTTTCCGGAACTTGCAAGGGCGTTCATCTCCAACATTCCCACAGCGGTGATGGATAATACCCCCGCGATCAGCGCGGCATCGCTCCCCTCTCCTGCCCCTGCCATGGCACACAGCACCAGTGCCGACAGCATAATAGCGCTGCTTTTCATGGCTTTATGAAGAGCATCATCCAATAGAGGCAGGGCATTTTCTAAAATTGAACGGATTCCATCCTCAAATCCACTGCCCGGCGGAGCCGAATCCAGCAATGCTCCCGCATCCGATGGCAGTGCCTGCCGCAGTTCATCCTCGCTTGCGGAAACAGTGGAAGCATGAACAGCACAACTCAACATCATTACGCTCAATAGGCAAAGAATGATCTTCCGCATTTAGCCTCCCACCATTTCCTGAAGCAGATCCAGCACAGAGCGAAGCAATGGCAGCGTCATGCACAGGGCCGCCACCGTACCGCAAAGCTCGGCGATCTTTGCTAAGGCATTCTGTCCGCAATCGGCGCAGACTGCGCATGTAATCTGGGTCACGATTCCGATACCTGCTGTTTTTACCAGAGGTTCGAGATATCCGCCGCCCAATCCGCTGAGTTCTGACAATTCCTCAAAAAAACGCGCCGCTGGCTGAAAGCTGCGGATGCAGGCAAGCAGAGCCATAACACAGGCAAGTAAACCAATGGAAACCGCAAGGGCATGGTCCCGCTTGTCCAGCACCCCGGCAAGCACTGCCGCAAGCAGGGCAACGCCCGCAATTTTCAAATACTCCGCCATCAGAAATGAAACAAATCCTTTACCATATCGAATAATGCCGCAATCTTCTGGACCACCATCATCAGCACCACCACAAGACCTGTCAGGGTGGTCATGGTGGCCTGTTCCTCACGACCGGAGCGCACCAGCACCTGATTGAGGATGGAAATGATGATGCCCACAGCGGCAATTTTAAAAATCAGATCAATTTCCATGGATCAAAGCAGAATGATGGCAAGGGCACATCCCGCGCACACTCCCATCACCTCATAGCTGCGGCACCGCTCTGCCCTTCCTCGCCGAATTTCCTCAACGGAGGCACTGACACGCCCGGACAGCGCCTCAAGGGCTTGTGTCTGCTCCTCCACTTCATATGCGCCAAGGATGCCCCCAAGCTCCCGTAGGCGGCAGATACAGGAAATAGGCAAAGACTGGCCATGGCGGATGAGCACCGCCTCCATAATCTCTCCAACATCACCGTCGCTCTGCAGTTCGATCCTTTGGGCCGTTGCCTGAAACACTTCCCGCAAGCTGCCCCGGCAGATAGCGGATGCCATTTCGCACAGTTCTTTCGTTGGAGTCAGGCGGCTTTGAATCTCACAGCGCATCAGCTCCATCGCCTTCAGGATCTGCCGAAGGTTTGCCTCCTCCATTCTGACACTGTGGGCCATTCGGATCCCCACGGAAGCTGCTGAGGCGATGATCAGCGCCGCACCCAGAAGTTTTATCATTTGCAACCATCCTTTCCAACCGTACCGTGTGTGACTTGTCCATCAAAATCAAATTCTCAAATATTCCCAGCTTGCACATTCTGGCGTAAAGAGGGCGGGAATACAGGTCTTCGCGGCAAAATACATGGGCACTTGCAAGAATTCTTACTCCACAGAAGGAAGAACGCAGCAGCGCATCCACATCCCGGCCATCTGTGATCTCGTCCACTGCGATCCAATCGGGATTCATAGTACGCAGCAGCATATATACCCCTTCGTGCTTCGGCACGCCGGAAAGCACATCTGTCCTACTGCCCACACGATATCCCGGCTTACCATCGGCACAGGCCGCCAGCTCCATCCGCTCGTCCACGATGCCAACCCGTTCCCCGCAGCCGTCGCTGCGATGGCGGATCAGCTCCCGCAGGAGGGTGGTTTTTCCGCACCCCGGCGGCCCGGCGATCAAAGTGGATGCAGGGAATCGCTTCAGAAACACTGCCGCTTCCGAGGCACAGCCAGTTAACTGGCGGGCAATGCGAAGATTGACAGAGGTCAGATTGCGAAGGCTTTTCACTTCCCCATCCGCACCCATCACCGCCTGTCCGCATAGTCCGAGACGGTGACCCCCCGGCAGGGTGAGAAAGCCATGTTTTAGTTGTGAAGCCGCCGCGTATGTACAGTAACCTGTTGCCCGGTTGAGTATGTTTTGCAGACACCGGCTGTCCACACGGAACCCATTGATCCCGGTGGGCAGGATGCGCTCCCCATTCCCTGCCAGATACGCGGCCGGATACCCGCTGCGAAGCCGCAGCTCCTGCAGCTTTGCCCGTTCTTCCTCACTCAGACGGCGAATGCCCGCCGCCAGCTCCGGTGGCAGGATGGTCAGATAAGCCTCGTCCATATGCTCCCCCCTGCTTAACCCTATGAGCCTGTTTCACCTAATATGCAAAAAAGAGGCCGTGCATACGCACAGCCTCTTGCAGTATTGAATTGGGATCAGTTTTCCTTCTTTTTCTTGCTGCTGAGCAAATTCCAGACAGGGCCGGAAATACATATCGAAGAGAAGCAGCCCGCAATGACACCCACGCAGATGGGCGCAGCAAAATTGCGGATAGAAGAAACACCGAGAATCAGCAGCATAATCATCACAACCAGAGTGGTGATGGTGGTATTCAGACTGCGGGACATGGTCTGATGGATGGAAATATCCACAACCTCGGCGAAGGGTCGATTCTTCAGAGCTTCCTTCTTCTTATTTTCACGGATGCGGTCAAACACAACGATGGTGGCATTGATGGAATAGCCAAAGATGGTCAGGGCCGCAGCAATGAAATTCATGTTGAAGGGAATGCGGAAAAGGATGTACATGGAAAGCATCACCAGAAGATCATGCACCAGTGCAATGATGGCAGCGATGCCGGAGCGGAACTCAAAGCGGATGGTGATATAAACCAGAATCAGAGCCACTGCGATCAGAGAAGCCTTGATGGCCTTATCTCTCAGATCCTTGCCCACGGAAGCGGACACATAGTCGCTCTTCATGCAATCTTCCATCTCCAGACCGTACTTTTCTTTGACTGCGTCAAAAATAGCATCACGGGTCTCAGAATCCAGTTCACGGCTCTTGATGACCACCTGTGTGCCGGAGTCGCCGGCTTTGGTGACGGAGGAAGCAGCCTGTCCGCTGACCTCTTCCACAATGGCAGCCACATCCGTAGTAACCTCAGAGGTCACGGGCACACGCAATTCATACTGCATGGTGGTACCGCCAACGAAGTCAATATCAAACTGGAACCACTGCACACCGAAGGGCAGCAGGATGAGGCCGAGGAGACCCACCAAAACAAACGCGCAGGCAATGACGGAGAGGATCTTAAAATTGCCGGTAAAACTGAAGTTCTTCATCTTTTCAATCATGACAGCACCTCCCAATCAAACACAGTAGGCCTTCGGATTGCGGATCTTCAGACCAACAGCAGCATGAAGAAGCTGCTTGGTCACGACCAGCATCACGAACATGGATACAATGACACCGATGAGCAGGGTCTGGGCAAAGCCAACAATGGTACCGCTGCCGAAGATCCACAGCACCACACCCGCGATGATGGTGGTGATGTTGGCATCGATGATGGCACGGATGGCACCCTTATAGCCGGAATCGATGGCATAACGCAAAGTCTTGCCGGTGCGCAGTTCTTCCTTGATGCGCTCATAAATGATGACATTGGCATCCACCGCCATACCAATGGTCAGAATGATGCCGGCAATGCCGGGAAGGCTCAGGTTCAGGTGGAACACGGACAGCAGAACAGCCATCAGTGCGCCATACATGGTCAGAGCAATGCAGGAGATCACACCCATCACACGGTAAACAATGATCATGAACAGCATAACAAGCACGATGCCGATGAGACCTGCCATCAGACTGGTCTGCAGAGAGCGCTCACCCAAGGTAGCGCCAACGCCCTGCAGCTTCACGCACTCCAGCTTGAAGGGAAGCTGACCTGCGGAGATCAGATTGGCAAGGTAGGTAGCATCTTCAGCAGTGGCATTGTAGCCCATGGTGATCACAGCGGATTCAGAGTCAATGCCGGTTTGAGAATACAGGTTGGGATCAACAACGGGACTGGAGATCACTTCGCCATCCAGACAGATGGACAGATAGTTATTGCCATCGGTGCGGTTAGCAACTGCCTTGGTAGCCTCAGTGAAAGTCTTGCGGCCTTCAGAAGTAAAGTTCATCGTTACATGATGCTGGGCCACACCGCTTTCATCCGTGGCAGAGTATTCATAATAAGCCTTTTCAATATCGGTGCCGGTGATCCATTCCTTGCCGTCCGCATCCTCGAAGGTAACCACAGCGGTGGAGCCAAGCTTCTGGACCGCTTCCTCGGGATCGCTGACCGCGGGAATTTCCACCACGATCTGACGGTCGCCGGACAGGTAAGCATTGGCTTCGGTATAGCCCAGCGCGTCCAGACGCTGACGGAGCATGGCAATGGCACTGTTCATGCCATTCGCGAGATCCTCAGCGGAGATACCTTCCGGAACCACAGCTTCATATGTAATTTCAGAGCCGCCAACCAGGTCAAGACCCAACACGATACCGTCACGCACACCGGGTACGACGGTGCCGATGCCGAAGATCGCGGCATACAGGAGCGCTGCCGTAAGTACGACAACGATCAGCAGTGTGATCACACTTCGTTTCATTCTTCTTTTGCCTCCATTTTTCTTCTTTTATGCAACTCAGTTAGTCTATCATAATTCTTAAGGTTTGTAAACCATTAGATAGACCGGCGTTCACCATATAACAGTTTTGGCGGGCGTTGCCCGCCAAACATGATATTACGGAATTTCATCCGGAACAGGCTCCTGAATTTCGAGCTGTTCACCATTCATCATGGCCTGCCACTGCTCTCTGGTGATCAGAAGCTGCCGGGGTTTGGAACCTTCAAAGGGACCAACGATGCCCTTATCCTCCATTTCATCCACAATGCGGGCAGCTCTGGCATAGCCCAGCTTGAGCCTTCGCTGCAGCATGGACACGGAAGCCTGACCGGATTCCAGAATGACTTCCACTGCTGCAGGCAGAAGCTCATCACCCTCCGGCTGAACGGCTGAGCCTTCCTCATGCTCCGGTTCTTTGCCTTCCGCCCGCTGGGTAATTTGTTCAAGAATCTTCTGCTGCTCCTGATCGCTGACCGAAAGCTGCTGAGACTTGATGAAGGTCACCACCCGCTGCACTTCTTCATCGGTGATGAAGCAGCCCTGCACGCGCTTGGGTTTGCCTTCACCAAGAGGTGCATAGAGCATATCGCCTTTACCCACCAGTTTTTCCGCGCCAACGGTATCGAGAATAATGCGGGATTCAATGGCAGAGGCCACCGCAAAGGCAATGCGGGAAGGAATGTTGGCCTTCATAAGACCGGTGATGACATCCGCAGAGGGTCGCTGAGTGGCTACGATCAGATGGATACCGGAAGCACGGCCCATCTGAGCCACGCGGCAGATGGCCTCTTCCACATCCTTTGCTGCAACCAGCATCAGGTCGGCAAGCTCATCGATCACCACAACGATCTGGGGCATGACATCATATTCATCGCTGACCGCTGCCAGTTTGTTGTATTCTTCCAGATTTCGCACGCCTGCATCCGCCATCATACGGTAGCGGCGCAGCATCTCCGTCACTGCCCACTGCAAAGAGCCTGCAGCCTTCTTTGGGTCAGTGACCACGGGGATCAGAAGATGAGGAATGCCGTTGTAAATGCCAAGCTCAACCATTTTGGGATCAATCATAATGAGCTTGACTTCGTCGGGAGAGGCTTTGTACAGCAAAGAGATAATCAGGCTGTTCATGCAAACAGACTTGCCGGAACCGGTAGTGCCCGCAATAAGCAAATGTGGCAGCTTGCCGATGTCACCCACGATGCTCATGCCGCCGATGTCCTTGCCTACGGCGAAGGAGAGGCGGGATTTTGCGCGGCTGAACACACCGGAGCCAACAACTTCTCTGGCATAGACGGTGGAAACAAGTTTATTGGGCACTTCGATGCCCACCACGGAGACCTTGTCCGGGATCGCGGAAATACGAACGCCGGAAGCACCAAGGCTCAATGCGATATCATCCGCCAGGCCTGTGATCTTGGACAACTTCACACCCCGATCCAGTTCCAGTTCATATCTCGTAATGGAAGGACCGCGGGTGACATTGACGATGTGAGCATCAATGTTGAAACTCTTCAGCGTCTCATCCAGGCGCTTTGCATTCTCACGCATTTCCGTAGTGCCGTCAAGTGCCGAAGCGGAGGGCGGGGAAAGAAGATCCAGCGGCGGGAATACATACTGCACCTTTTCTGTCTCTTCTTCCTTTTCACTGATCTGCTGGGCGATTTCAATGGCAGAAGTCTTTGCATCCTCTGTTTTTACCTTCTGCGGCATGCTTTCCACAAATTCCTGCACCATTGCCTTTGTGGCAGGACTGGGCACCACAGGGGTCTCTTCCGGTTCCTGTACAGCAGAAGGAATCGGTTCAGCTGCTGCGGGAATGATCTGCTCATAAATCGGCATAACTTCCTGAACAGGAGCTGTATCTACGGGCGCTGCCTCTTCCTTTTGCTTTTTCTCCGCCCTGCGCTTTTCAATGAGCTGATCCGGAGAGATGGCCTTGCCGGCATACTTTTGGGGCTTGGGTTCTTCTATGCTCACTTCATCCACGGGAAGGTCATAGTCTTCAATTCTTTTCTGTGCGGCGGCCCGCTTCTGTTGAATACGGTCGATGCGCTTTTGGGCAACATGGTTAACAATGGCGCTGGCGGGGTCCGGCTTTTCTGCCTGCTCCTCCGGCTCCAGTCTCGGCCGATTCTGAATCGCCCGGACGATATCGGGAATGGTCATATTTAGGGCTGCAAGGATGCAGATCAGAAGACCAATGGCCAGTGCGATTACGGCACCGATTTTGCTGATAAAGAACTCAATGCTCATAGCAAGCAGACCGCAGATCAAACCACCGCTGCTTCCTTCAATGCCGGAGATCCAAAGCTGAGAGAAAATAGATGCACTCCAACTAAACTCGTCCACGGACATAATATGCGCCAGAGCGCCAATGCAAAGAACCATCATAACAGAATAAATGATCTTTGCTTTTACGGGACGATTGTTCTGGAACAGCAGGATCGCAAAAATAACAAGCAGAGAAAACGGTACAATATAGAAGCCGGTACCACCAAACAAACCTTTGACCACATTTGCCCAAAGGTCGATCAGCAGGCCGTCAACGCCAAAGCAGGCAAGGATGCTGAAGATCCCAAGCACAAAGCAGGTAAGCACCCAGATCCAACGATGGGAAACCGGCTTTTTCTCTGCCGCTTTTTTCGCATTGGATTTTGATTTGGACTTTTTCGTATTTTTTGAAGAAGCCATAGTATCCTCCTCAGGAAATCAAAAACAGGAACATTGACAGCACACCGGCGCCCCAGCAATAGTAGGCAAAGCCGCCAAAACGGCTCCGCTTGGCAATAAACTGCAGAAAACGCATGGCTGCAATACCGGACACCGCCGCAACTGCCACACCCACAAGGTATTTGGGCAGCAATGTGGGATCGATGCCCACCTGAATCGCATCGATCAGTTGCAGTACAACAGCTGCCAGAATGGTGGGGATGGACATCAGGAAGGAAAACTGCACCGCATAGCTGCGATCAAGTCCACGGGCAGAACCGGCGCAGATGGTCATGCCGGAACGGCTGAGACCGGGCATGACAGCACAGGCCTGGGCAAGCCCGATGAGAATGCTGTCCCAGAGGGTCATTTCCTTCTCATCCTTTTTGCCCCGGGGCAGATGATCGCACACATAGAGACAAATACCGGTCAGAAGCAGCATGAGACCCACCACAAGATAGTTGCTGCCCAGATTTTCAAGCACGCCCTTCAGAGGAAGCACCAAAAACAGCGGAAGCAGCGACACGATCAGCAGCACGATCATGCGGCGCTTGGGACCATCGGGAGTTTCGCCGGGACGATACTGACGAAGGTGCAGCATTCCCATGAATTCTTTGAGCAAATCCCAAATGACCCGATGATAGACGATGAATACAGCGATCAGTGTTCCCAAATGCAGCAGGACATCGAAAAATATGTAATCCGTCTCCACATTCGGAAGGCCCAGAAGCTTCTCGAAAAGCTTCAGATGGCCCGAACTGGAGATGGGAAGAAACTCAGCAACACCCTGTACCAGACCCAGGATGATCGCCTGAAGATATGACATGGCAGACCTCCGTAATGCACATAGTTCAATACATCATATCATATCCGGAAGGAAATTTCCACTGATTTTTCGTTTTTGTCCGTCTTTTAAGAAAATTATTGAAGCATTGCACCCTTCGAGGTGCTGACAGCGCGGGAAGCTGCCCTTTTTTTCTGCCTTGAGATCATTTGCCGCAGGCAGGCAAGGGCATCGCTCAGGCTGCCAACCCGGTCGATGAGGCCGCAATCCACCGCCTCCTGTCCATAGATCACAGTACCCACATCGGAGGCGATCTCACCAGTTGCCATCATATAGGACAAAAAGGTTTCCCGGCTCACCTTGGAATTGGCAGTGACAAAATCTACAATTTGCTCCCGGATGCGCTGCATATACTGATAGGTCTGGGGCGCACCGATGACGGTGCCGGTCATGCGTACCGGGTGGATGGTCATGCTGGCAGTACGGGCAATGAAGCTTTTTTTCGCGCATACCGCCAAAGGTACACCGATGGAATGCCCTCCCCCAAGCACCAGAGAAACCGATGGCTTTTTCATCCCCGCGATCAGTTCAGCAATGGCAAGACCGGCTTCGATGTCACCGCCTACGGTGTTGAGCAGCAGTAAAACGCCTTCGATCTGCTCACTTTGCTCAATGGAGGCAAGCAAGGGTAAAATATGCTCGTATTTTGTGGTCTTCGCCGTTTCCGGCAGCACCTGATGGCCTTCGATCTGTCCGATGATGGTCAGGGTGCAGATATTGCCCGCATCACCCGCCATATGCACGGTCCCAAATTCCTCAAGGATATCCTTTTTGCTCTGTTCATTCTGATCGTTCTGAAGGGGTTCCGCTTCCATTTGATCATCCTCCCTGTCCGTTTGTACTATTATGGCTGAACATGCAAAAAAAAATGCACCGGAGATGCTTCAAGAACATCTCCGGTGTGAATTATACCATATTCTCCGGCTGTACCGCCAGATCATATTCCTCTTCCGTCAGGAAGCCAAGACGAACAGCCGCTTCCTTCAGAGAACAGTTTTCCGCAAAGGCCAGCTTTGCCACCTTTGCTGCCTTGTCGTAGCCAATGTGGGGATTCAGCGCCGTTACCAGCATCAGGGATTTTTCGAGGTTTTCCCGCATTCTTTCCCGATTTGCCTTGAGGCCGTCCAGACAGTTCACGACAAAGGATCGAATGCCGTCGGCAAGGAGGATGACGGACTGATTGAAGTTATAGAAGCAAACAGGCATAAACACATTCAGTTCAAAATTGCCCTGGCTGGCAGCTATTCCAACCGCCACATCGTTTGCCATGACCTGAACCGCCACCATGGTCAGCGCTTCACACTGGGTAGGGTTCACCTTGCCGGGCATGATGGAGCTGCCGGGCTCGTTTTCAGGGATCAGGATCTCGCCAAGGCCGCAGCGGGGGCCGGAAGCAAGCCAGCGCACATCATTGGCGATCTTCATCAGGTTCGCCGCCAGCGCTTTCAGTGCTCCGTGGGCGAATACCATGGCATCCTTGGACGAGAGAGCA
>SVMC01000030.1 GCA_015067585.1 Oscillospiraceae bacterium | reverse complement strand
TTAGTTTGCATTAGGGACGGAGAGAGGGCAATGAATAGGCACTACCGGGATTTACGGCGAGAAGGCAAACAATCGTAACGATAAGGGGGCAAGAAAAGCCCTAAGATGCGTTCCCCACAATGAAGCCTCTGGACTAAACAAATCCTATAAATTACCACAGCCCTGCACATCGCACGATGTGCAGGGCTGATTTTCATTGCAAAACGAAAACCAATGGCCAGTGGTGTTAATTCGGACGATCAACAAAAAGAAAAGCTCCTATGCCATTGGCACAGAAGCTTTTAGGGTTCCAGATGATCTTCAACAAACAGCGGGGAGTTGAAAAACTCTGTGATACTGATACCAAAGCCTTGGCAGACTTCGTGGATCACGCGGAGTTTTACAGAATCATAGGTGCAGTTCACCAGATTGCCGATGGTTGACTTGGGTAAGCCGCTTTTCATATGCAGCTGATAGTTGGTCATATGCTGTTCGTTTAGCAGCTCGGTGATTCTTTTGCTGACGGCTTCGTTCAACTGCATCCTTTACACCACACTTTTCTCAACTGCACGATGTTCCTTCATGCATTACTCGTCATCACTTTCATCAAATGAGTAGTCATTCAGTTCGTCAAAGTCAAGGAATTCGGCAAGGGTCATATTGAACGCAAGGGCGATTTTATGCAAGGTCTTAACTCTGGGATTTTTGGTGAGTCCACGAACAATGTTATCCAAAGTGGATTGCTTAACATCACTCATGGTGGCGAGCTTATTTATTGCAATATGCCGTTCCTTGCATAGTCTCCGTATGCGCCGGATATAAATCTCAGAATAATCCATAGTTGTTTCCACGGCAGAAGCCTATTTGATTTCCTGCTCCAGAGAATTAAACTCAGGAGTATCAAAGAATTCTGCGAGGGTGATTTCAAAACCATCACAGAGTTTCTTGAGTGTGATGGCTCCCGGATTCTTGCTCTTTTTGTTTAGAATACTGTAGACAGTAGAGGGAGGAACACCGGAGATACTTGCCAATTCATTCACGGCGATGTTTCGTTCTTCACACAGTCGTAGTATTCGGTTGGCAATCGCTTCTTTTGTGCGCACAACATATTCTCCCTTTACAATTTATCGTAGAATAAGTCTACCCAAATCTACGATAAATCGTGTGGGATATATCGTAATTTTGGAAAGCATGTGCTATAATTGCGATATATCGTAAATTCGGAGGGAGAAAAGCATGGTATGTACTTTTTTGGTCACCGTGACTGTTTTGGTTTGGATGAGACGGTGGTCAGGGGCGCGATTGAAGAACTGATACAACAGGGTGTGGAAGAATTCTTGGTTGGTCATCAGGGGCAGTTTGATGGTATGGTGCGTCGCTGCCTGAAATCCCTCAAGGTGCAGTACCCTCAGATCAAATACTGGGTAGTTCTTGCATATTTGCCCACGGAGAAGCGTGAATACGAAGATATGTCTGACACGATATACCCGGAGATCGAGGGGCATCCTAAATTTGCAATTGAGCGCCGCAACCGCTACCTGATAGATAACGCCAACATCATCATATGTTATGTTAACCGCTTATGCGGCGGTGCGTACAAGTTTGCCCGTATGGCAAAGCGCCGCGGTCTGACGGTAATAAACCTTGGCAAAGCCGACCTTGAATGTGATTGACACAGGGAGTGAAAGAAATGAAAAGAACCCTGTGTATCGGCATGGTACTGCTTCTGCTGCTTACCGCCTGCACAGCGCCAACAAAGCGGACGGCACTGGGTGAAGAACCAGCCTATGGCATATATGAGCTTGTTTTTTCCGTTGAGTGCCTGTCCGGAGGGCTGTTTGAAGAGTGGGATTTTGTCTACACTTATAAAGGTGAGGAAATCCAAAACGGACATCAGATCCGGTTCCCGCTGGACCTTTTTTCGTTTTACTCTATTCAAGTGGATGCGATTGAAAGGAAGAATCCGGACAATTCATACCGTACCGCCCTTTCCACCGCCATCTGCGATGGCGGTTCCGGAAAAACGGAGATCACCGTAACAGACAGCAAGGGGAACACTGCGGTATACAAAGTGATTTGCGAGGTTTTGCAGGTGGGAAGACAGTATTCTATGCAAAACGCAAAACGTCCCGACTAGATTAACAGTCGGGACGTTTTAACTATCGCACCGCTGCCTGATCGCCGGTGTGGAGGGGTGTTGTATAGAAGGGAATGCCAAAGGCACCGTCGTGATAGATGATGGTCAGCTCGTCGCCGACATCGATATCGTAATAGATTCTGCGAGTCAGGCTCAGCTCCAGGGGCTCACCATCCATCTGAGAGACAATGCAGTAGTAGCTGCTCGATTTACTTCCGCGGTCTATATATTGATCAGATACCTCTGCCACATAGCTTTGTGCGGGATGGAGATCCAAAAGGTAGTTCAGTTGCCCAATGGTCCCAATGCTAATGAATGTAGCAGCGATAACGATTCCAAAGGCACTTACCAAGCTGTTTTTGAGACCTTTGTTGTACCAGATATACAGCAGCAACGCAATGATCGACAGGATAAAGACCCCAAGCATAACAAACAATATCTTATTGTCACGGAACGAAAAATCCAAAAATGTTCTCATGCATAGAGCAAAGCTGGTGGCAACCAAAGCGGGGAGAAGATGACCCCTATCTTTATTCGTGTAGTTGTTCGAGAAGGAGTACATGATTTTTCGGCTATCATCTGCCAGCGTAAAGGATGCAGAGAAGAGCAAAGGGAGCGCAATCGCAAAGAATTGGCACAGCAGGCAAAGGATGCTCCAAAGCCGGTAAGGTGTATGGAGAAAGAAAAACAAAAGGGCGCAGGCAATGGAAATACCGTTGAGCGACCATGTGATCTTACGAATCAGCGCTTTATCAAGCCCTGTCCATATGGGAGAAAAACCGTGTGTGATGAGGCGGCCTGCGAAAAAATCGGAGAGGTATTCGTCAGAGTAGTCCAAGGCTAACTGATATTTACGGACATCACTGCCAAGCCAGAATTCCAGTGAATCCCCTGCCTGATTGCCATGTATCACCACACCCCGCAGCGTTTCAGGGCGAAAGGCGGAAAAATGAAGACCGAGTTTACATAAGAATGCATCATCGCAGGGATACACCCGCAGCAGCCGATCAAACTTGGCCTTTGTCAGGGCGGCATCTTCATGGATCAGATGGAAGCGATCCGGACTTTTCAGGAGAAGATAGCTGTGTTCGCCCTTTTTAAGATGCAGCATTTCATTTTCTGTAATGGCCATATTCTCACCTCCTGCAATTTTATCATACCATGCTCCGTTCCAAAACGCAATCCCGACAAGGGGGGATAAAACTTGCGGGTTTTGGTCTTGTAAGCGGATGTAAAAGCGATTATAATATCTGTAATGAAGATCGCAGAGGAAAGGAATCAGCCTATGAAAAGATGGATCGCGTTGATTTTGGCGCTGCTGATGGCGGCGTCGATGATGGCTTGTCAAACGACAGCGCCGGAGTTGGAAGAGGAAATCCCGAATGTGGTGGAGCCTGTGGAAGTGGCAGATCTGCTGAGCGAGCTGGAACTGAATGCGGATACAAAACCGGCAACGGAGATTACTGCCGGGATCAATTCCGCTGTGTACGATTTGCTGGATTTTTCCGATACTTCCGAATATGACAACGCCACCCGCAATCTCATTGACGCACCTGATGTGCTGGAACTGAAGGATGGCGAGGGCAATGTGATCTGGAGTCAGGCAGCCTACAGCTTCCTTGACGATTATGAGAAAGCGCCGGACACCGTGAACCCCAGCCTTTGGGAGAACACGAAAAATAACCATGCCTACGGCCTGTTTGAGGTCTGCGAGGGCATTTATCAGGTGCGCGGCTACGATATGGCGAACCTCACCGTGGTGGCGGGCGACACCGGCTGGATCGTCTTTGATCCGCTGATGAGTGTGGAATGCACCAAGGCGGCCATGGAGCTGATCGAGAAGAATCTGGGTCAGCGCCCCGTGAAAGCGGTCATCATCTCCCACAGCCATGTGGATCATTTCGGCGGCATTGAGGGCATTATGACCGGGGAAGACGCGGCGGACAGCAGCCTTCCCATTACGGAGCAGCTTGCCGGCGGCAAGATCCCCATCATTGTCCCCGAGGGCTTTGCCGAGAATGCTGTGGCAGAAAATGTGTATGCCGGACAGGCCATGGGCCGCCGGGCCAACTATCAGTACGGCGTCCTGCTGGAGCCGGGTGTCACGGGCAGCCTTGCCATGGGCATTGCCATGGGTCAGTCTGCGGGTCTTGTGACCTATCTGGCTCCCACCTATGAGATCAGGGAAACAGGTGAGAGCATCGTGATCGATGGGGTGGAATTCCAGTTCCAGCTTACCCCCGGCACGGAGGCGCCTGCGGAGATGAATACCTGGCTGCCGGAGTTCCGCGCTCTGTGGCTGGCGGAAAACTGCACCGGCACCCTGCATAACCTTTATACACTTCGGGGCGCACAGGTGCGTGACGGCGCTGCCTGGGCAAAGTACATCACAGAAAGCATCACTCTTTATGGGGATCAGGCTGAGGTCTGCTTCCAGTCCCATAACTGGCCCCATTGGGGCAATGAGACGGTGGTGGAGTATATGACCAATACCGCCGCGGTTTATAAATACATCAACGATCAGACCCTGACCTACCTCAATCTGGGCTACACCTCCGATGAGATCTCCAATATGATCGAGCTGCCGGAGGAATTGGCGAAGGTTTGGTATACCCGCCAGTATTACGGCACCGTGTCCCATAACTCCAAGGCGGTGTATCAGAAATACATGGGCTGGTATGATGCCAATCCCGTGAACCTGAACCCCTTGGAACCTACGGAAAGCGCAAAGAAGTGGGTGGAATACCTGGGAGATACGGAGGAAGTGCTCCGCATGGCAAAGGAGGACTTCGAAAAGGGCGAATACCGCTGGGTGGCTGAGATCACAAATGTTTTGGTGTTTGCCGACCCTGAGAATGAAGCGGCAAGGCTCCTGTGCGCGGATGCTTTGGAGCAGCTTGGCTATCAGGCAGAATCCGGTCCCTGGCGCAATGCCTATCTCAGCGCTGTACTGGAGCTGCGCCATGGCAATCAGACCCACCTTGCACAGCAGAACAAGACCAACGGCGCCATGCAGCGGGAAATGACGGCGGAGATGATCTTTGATTACATGGGCATCCTTCTGGATAAGGAGGCCATGGAAAACGATGATTTCCTTATGAATTTCACCATTATCAATACGCAGGAGCAGTATATGCTTCGGATGAAAAACGGTGTACTTCTGGTGTACCATGACGCGCACGCCGAGGATGCGGATGTATCTGTCACCTGCCCCAAGAATGCCCTGTTCCTGATCCTGCAGAACAATCTCGCCGCCAATCCGGAGGCGGTGCAGGTGGAGGGAGACAGCGAGCTTCTCAGCCGCTTCATGGAGAACCTCAACCAGTTCACAACAGGAAAACCGGCGGATTTCAACATCATTGAACCCTGAGGAAGCGAAGTGAAATCATAGCTCCATCCCTTGCGTCAAAGCTGTTCGGGGCAGATGGGATTCTTCCTTGCAGCCTAAGCCCGTTACAGTGTTATAGTGCTTAGTAAGGCGGCGGTTCAGGAGAGAAAGAAGGGAATAAAAGAATGAACGATAAAAGAGCAAAAAAGAAAGCTTCCTGGCAAAAACACCTTTCAACCGCAGTGTCATTGCTGGTCGGGTGTTTTGCCGGGATCCTGTTGGTTCCTTTTTTAGATCATGTCTATGCTTTACAGGTACCGTTCAGCGTGCTGTTCCTGCTGGCTGCGATGATCTTTGCAGTGCTGGTGCAGCTGGTGATCCATGAGGCGGGGCATCTGGTGTTTGGCCTGCTGACAGGGTATCGGTTCATATCCTTCCGCATTGCTAATTTGATCTGGGTAAAAGAAAACGATAAGATCAAATGCAGGCGGCTTCATGTTGCCGGTACTGCGGGCCAGTGTCTTATGGCACCGCCTGAGCCTGTAGACGGAAAAATGCCGGTGGTTTTGTATAACCTTGGCGGGGCACTGATGAACGCGGTATCCACGTTTGTGTTTTTTGGACTCTATGCATTGCTTCCGGGTGAATCGCTGGCAGCTGTGGCAATGAGCGTTCTTGCGATCATGGGACTTGTGATTGCGATTACGAATGCTGTCCCGATGCGTACCGGTACGGTGGATAACGATGGATATCATGCTGTCTTGCTTGCCTGCGATGAGGATGCTCTGCGGTCGTTTTGGGTACAGCTGAAGGTAACCGAGCAGACCGCCAAAGGTGTTCGGCTGAAGGATATGCCGGAGGAATGGTTTGTCGTTCCGGCGGATGAGAAGATGAAAAACAGCTTGACTGCGGCAATTGGTGTGTTTGCCTGCAACCGCCTGATGGACGCCCATGCGTTCGACGAGGCGAACACCCTGATGGCACATATGCTTGAGACGGATAACGGTATGGTTGGGCTGCACCGCAGCTTAATGATCTGCGACCGGATGTATTGCGAACTGATCACGCAAAACCGGCGGGCAATTCTCAATGAGATGCAAAGCACAGAGCAGAAAAAGTTTATGAAAGCTATGAAAAACTTTCCATCGGTGCTTCGTACGGAATATGTGTATGCTTTGCTGCATGAAAAAGATAGAATCAAGGCAAGTAAGCTCAAAGCTCAGTTTGAGAAGCTTGCAAAGAAGTATCCTTATCCCAGTGATATACAATCTGAACGGGAACTGATGGAGATCGCGGAGACACGGATGGATGCTCGAAGCCTTGAATGCTGAGGAGGCGACTATGGTATTTCGCAAAGCAACCGCGCAGGATCTTCCTGCCATTGAGAAGATCTATGCCGACATCCACACCGAGGAGGAAGCGGGCCGTACTTCCATCGGCTGGATCCGGGGAGTATACCCCACCCGAAAGACCGCCGAGGCATCCCTTTTGCGGGGCGACCTGTTTGTGGCGGAGGCGGATGGTGAGGTGGTAGGCACCGCCATCATCAATCAGCAGCAGGTGGATGCTTACGAAGGTGCCGCTTGGCAGTACCCCGCGAAGGATGAAGATGTCATGGTGCTTCACACCTTGGTGATCTCGCCCTCTGCGATGAAGCGGGGATTTGGCAAAGCCTTTGTGTCCTTCTATGAGGACTATGCCCGGCAGCATGAGTGCCCTTATCTTCGGATGGACACCAATGCCCGCAATCTGCGGGCGAGGGCCATGTACCAAAAGCTGGGATATGCCGAGATCGGCATTGTGCCCTGCGTGTTCAACGGCATCGACGGGGTGCAGCTGGTGCTGCTGGAAAAGAAGCTTGCCTGAAAGGAGAAAGCCATGCGTATCGAACACATCGCCATGTATGTGAAGGATTTAGAACGGGCCAAAGGCTTTTTTGTGACCTATTTTGGCGCAGCCGCAGGCCCCCTCTATCATAATACGAAGACAGATTTCCGTTCCTATTTTTTAAGTTTTTCCGATGGGGCACGGCTGGAGATCATGCACCGCCCCGCCATGGCGGAGGCCAAGGCGCAGGTCAGAACCGGTTTCATTCACATCGCCTTTTCTCTGGGAAGCAAAGACGCGGTGGATGCCCTGACCCGACGGATGAAAGACGATGGCTACCCCGTAATCAGCGGCCCAAGAACCACCGGGGATGGGTATTATGAAAGCTGCATTCTTGATTTGGAAGGAAATCAAATCGAACTGACGGTATAAGAATATGTAAAAAGCATTGCCTGTTTTTTGGTAATGCTTTTTCTCTTGACAAAACTGTTATAACTGTATATAATCAGCATATACAGTTAAGGCGAGGTGATGGCTTGAATATCCTGATCGACAATAAAAGCGGCGCCCCGATCTATGACCAGATCTATTCCCAGATCAAGGCGCAGATCATCAGCGGCGCACTGCAGGCCCATGAGCTGCTGCCATCCATCCGGGGTCTTGCCAAGGATCTTCGCATCAGCTTCATCACCACCAAGCGGGCCTATGACGAATTGGAAAAAGATGGCTTTATTTACACCATTCAGGCAAAGGGCTGCTATGTGGCCCCCAAAAATGTGGAGCTTCTCCGGGAGGAACACCTGAAAGAGATCGAGACCCATATGGCAAGGATCGTGCAGTTGGCCTCTGCCTGTGATCTGAGCCGTGAGGAGCTTTTGGATATGATGAATTTCGCTCTGGAGGAACGAGTATGAATGCCCTTGAGATCAAGAACCTGTCAAAATCCTTCCCGGGATTTCAGCTGGACAATCTGAATCTGACCCTGCCCATGGGCTGCATCATGGGCTTGATCGGGGAAAACGGCGCCGGAAAAAGCACCACCATCAAATTGATTCTGGATATTCTCCATAAAGACAGCGGCAGCATCACCATCCTGGGCCGGGACAATCGGGAGAACATCCGCCTGACCAAGGAGGATGTGGGCGTGGTGATGGATGAGGTGGGCCTGCCTGAGTGCCTGACGGCAAAGCAGGTGGGCAAGGTAATGCGCCATACCTTTCAAAACTGGAAGCAGGAGGAATATGATCGCCTTCTGACCAAGCTCCATCTGCCGGACAACAAGCGCTTCAAGGACTTTTCCCGGGGCATGAAGATGAAGCTGGGCATTGCCATTGCCCTGTCCCACGGAAGTAAGCTTCTTTTACTGGACGAAGCCACCGGCGGTCTTGACCCTGTAGTGCGGGATGAGGTGGTGGAGATGTTCCACGAATTCACGAGAGATCCCAACCACTCCATTCTCATTTCCTCTCACATCGTCAGCGATCTGGAAAAGCTGTGCGACTATGTGGCCTTCCTTCACAATGGCAAGCTGCTGCTTTGCGAGGAAAAGGATGAGCTTCTGGCAAAATACAGCCTGCTCCACTGCACCCCGGAGGAGCTGCAAAGACTGCCGTCCTTTGCGGTGCGCTATGTCAGAAAAAATCCCTATGGCATGGAGGCAGTGGTGGAGCGCAGCGGCATTCCTGCGGATATGAAATGCAGCCCCATCGGCTTGGAGGAACTGTTTGTATTCATGGTAAAGGAGGGAAGATGAGATGAAGGGTTTACTTCTGAAGGATCTTTATATGACGGCAAAGTATTGCAGAGCCTATGCCCTTATCGTTGTGGTATTTCTTGTAGTCTCCTTCTTTGGAAATGAGAACCTGTTCTTTGTCTTCTATCCCTGCCTGATGGTGGGATTGATCCCGGTCAACCTCCTTAGCTATGATGAGCGCAGCAAGTGGACCCTCTACAGCGGCACCCTGCCCTACAGCAAGGCACAGATCGTTTCTGGCAAATATCTTATTGGTCTGTTCGCACAGGCCATCGTTCTGATCCTTACCGCCATTACCCAGGCGATGATCATGCACCGTGACGGCAGCTTTACCTTCTCCGGCCTTATGTCTCTGATGGCCATACTGACAGTTCTGTCCTTTGTGACATCCTCCTTCAGCCTTCCGGTTATTTTCCGTTGGGGAGTGGAGAAGGGGCGCATCGCCCATGCGGTGATCATCGGCTTTGCGTTTGCGGGCGGTGCGGCGGCTGGCATGGTATTTCAGCCGGGAGTGCAGATGGAGATCTCTTTCGGTGGCTTTTTGCCGATCATGTTCCTTTTGGGAATTGGCATCTATGCCCTTTCCTGGTATTTGTCCATCGTGTTCTATCGCAAAAGAGAAGCATAAATTCCGGGCACCGCAGCACAGCGGTGCCCAAATTTTTTGAAAACTACCCCAAATACTATTGACTTTCCCCCTGCTGTAAGGTTTATACTGGGGGAAAAGGCAGGTGAACACCATGAAGATCAACGAGGTTGAGGCCCGGGCGGGCATCACCAAGAAAAATATCCGCTTCTATGAAGAGCAGGGTCTGCTGAATCCCCGCCGCAATCCGGAAAACGGCTACCGGGACTACGGTGAGGAAGAGGTGCAGATTCTGCGCCGCATCCGGGTGCTGAGAAAGCTGGGCCTGCCCATCGAGGAGATCAGGCGGATGCAAAGCGGCGCCCAGACCGTGGGGGATGGGATGCGGCGGCATCTGATCACCTTGGAGCGGGAAAAACGAAATACGGAGCAGTCTATCGCCCTGTGCCGTGAGCTGCAGGGGCAGGAGATCCAGGTGTCGGAACTGGATGCGGAAGCACTGCTTGCACGCATGGAGGAAATGGAGCGAAGCGGCACCACCTTCCACAATCAGCAAAACCGGGATGTGCGGGTGCGCTATATCGCCCCGGTGATCGTGACGGTGGTGATGGTGGCGCTGATGGCGGGTCTTTCTGCCCTGCTGCTGTGGGCCTATCAAGTCTCCCCGGAGGATGCGCCCCCTGTCTGGTTTTTGTGGATCATGATCGGTCTCTTTGCTGCCATCGGCGGCGGTGTCCTGCTGGCGCTGCTGCAGCGGGTGCAGGAGATCGCGAAGGGAGAGATCGATGATGCAAGAAACTACTAAAAAGAAAAAAGCGCCCATCCTTTGTGCCGCCATTATCATCGCTGCGCTTGCCGTCTTTCTGGCGTGTATTGTGTTTCCGCTGTTGGGCAGCGCCTTTGGTCAGTGGATCGCAGTGGGCCTTTTGCTGCTGTATGGCGGCCTGATCGTGGCAGTGATCGTGGGTGTGGTGATGGCCCTTCGCCAGCGCCTTCAGGAGATCGAAGGCGGGGAGGAAGAGGATGCCAAGAAATATTGATGAAGGGGCGCAGGCAAAGCGCCGCTCCGATGCATGGGCAAGCGCCATGGTTTCCACGGTGATGATCCTGTTGGCAGCGGGGTTAAAGCTTGGCCTTGCGTGGTATTATCTCAAGGGAAGCTTTTGGGGCGCTGTACTGACCATCTTATCTGTGCTGGAACTGGCGACCATCGTCGCCATCTGGATATTACTCAAAAGAAGACTAAAGGAAATTGAAGGAGGAGAAGAAGATGCTGCTGCTCAATATTGATCATGTTCCCGGACGGGAAATGGAGGCCATTGGAATCGTAAAGGGGACTGTGGTGCAGTCCAAGAACTTCGGCAAGGATTTTATGGCAGGCATGAAGACCTTGGTTGGCGGTGAGATCAAGGGTTATACCGAAATGCTCATCGAAGCCCGCCAGATCGCCACCAAGCGCATGGTGGACGAGGCCAATGCTCTGGGTGCCGACGCCATCGTGAACATCCGCTTTGGTTCCTCTGCCGTGATGCAGGGTGCTGCCGAGGTCATCGCCTACGGCACTGCGGTAAAGCTGAAATAAACATATCAACGAAATTCGATCGAAGATTGTAGGGGACGGGTTTCCCGTCCCAATGAGGCCGATTCTATATCGCAGTCTCTTGGGCCGGGAGACCCGGCCCCTACGGTGAAAATCGCGGTTATTCGTAGGGACAGGCCTCCGGACTGTCCGGCAGGAGAATCTCCATTTATATGGAGGGCATCGGCGAATTCATAACTCATAAAAGCGCACTGTGTTCTGCAGTGCGCTTTTTGCGTGGAAAAGAAGCTTCGAATATGCTATGATAAAATATATTTCCAAAGTGCAACATTTTGCGCCCCTGAATCGTGTATATAGCAAGGAGGTGAGCATTTGAAAACAAAAGAGGAATGGACGAAAGTTTACCATCGCCACTGTCAGACGGTCTGGAACATCTGCTATCCTTATTTCATGAACCCGGCAGATACCGAGGATGCGGTGCAGGAGACCTTCCTGCGGCTGATCCGATCCGGAAAAGCCTTCCGGGATGAAGAGCATGAGAAGGCATGGCTCATCGTCACGGCGAAAAATGTCTGCCGGGATGAAATGAAGCGGGCAAGGCGGAAAGATGTGCCCCTTGAGGAAGCATCAGCGCTTCGTTCACCGGAAACGCCGGAGGACGAGACTCTGCTTGCTATCCGGGAATTGCCGGAAAAGCAGCGGTTGGTCATTTATCTTTATTATTACGAAGGCTATGGAACGGTGAAGATCTCACAAATGCTCCAAAGACCCCAGGCCAGCGTCCGCAGTGATCTGCGCCGGGGAAGAATGGCCCTGAAAAAACGATTGGGGGGAATTTAGTTGAGAAGCAAGCGAATTTATGACGCATATGAAAAGATCCGGCCGGATGGCGATACCTTTGATGCCATGCTGCGGGAGATCGAAGAAAAAGCCGGGGAAACCAAGACGGTAAGACGAAATCCCCTTCGTCAGGCAGTGCTGATCGCCGCCTGCCTTGCCCTGATCGCGGCTATCAGCGGTGTAGGCTATGCGGCCTATCAGAAATGGCATCTGCCCGCACCGGAATCCTACGAACCGGGTGAGATGGGCAATCTGGATATCCACTCCGAAACGGACTATACCGGCGAAGTCATTGAAAAGCCGGAGAACACAGAGCCTCTGACAGATGAATACTTCATCTCTGAGGCGGTGGAAATTCTCCGCTCCGTGGGCCTCACAGAGGTGGACACCGATGCCATGACCGTCTCCCGGCAGGAGCATATGTACTGGGATCGGGAGGAGGCAGAGGTGCGCTTTGTAAAAGCGGAGCCTGCCACCACGGTGACCTTCGATGCCGACAGCGGACAATTTCTGAATCTGACGGGCATCTATTGGTCGGATGAAGGGGGCGTGGCCTGCGAAACGAAGGAAGAGGCTGAGGCTTTGGCGAAGGACTTCTATGCGCTTCTGCCGGTACCCCAGGGCTATGTGCTGCAAAGCTGCACGGAGTATGACGAGCAGTATTGGAGCTACGATTTCTGCCGGGAAGTTCTGGAGGGGATCTACAGCTCCTACGAGTGCGTCCGTATCGGCATCAATCCCAAAACGGGAAAGCTGAATCTGTGCAATGTGTTCTATACTCCGCTTCTGGACGACCATGAACCGGGGGACGAACCCCTGACCCAGCAGGAAGCGGAGGAGATCGCATTGAATTGCGGTCATGTGAATCTGGAAAACCACACCTTGCAGAGCGCAGAGCTTGCCGTGGTGCTTCCCAACTGGTTCTTTACGGATGACGCGGTGGCAAACCATAAGGCCAGCAAGGTCACCCGCCTTTGTTGGGTGCTGACCTATGAGAACACCGAAAGCGAATTTGCCGACATTATAACCATCGACATCGACTACTACACCGGCGAGATCCTCGGCGGCGACATGACATGAGCGGTAAAAACTCCTTCTGAGAATGTAGGGGACGGGTTTCCCGTCCCAATGAGGCCGATTCTAAATCGAAGCATATTGGGCCGGGAGACCCGGCCCCTACATTCATCAACGATAGCCTGAATAAAACCAAGGGTGCGCTGCATTTGCGGCGCACCCTTGTGATATGTATTAAGCTTGCTGTAAAAATGTTGCCAGTGCCTCCACCGTGGGGGCATAATGCACGCAATTCTTTCGCATGAAATCTTCAATGGGCTGCAGGTCGTTTGACCAGCCGGCGGCGACAAAGTCCACACCGCACTGCCTTGCCATATCGCAGCCGGGTTTCAGGTCATCCACCATCAGAAGCTCCTCGGGACGAAAACCCAGCTTTTCCATGATGGCAAGCAGGGGATAGGGGTTGGGTTTACGAAGCTCCGCCGGGTCATCCCAGCCGAAGATCAGCGCGGGTTCCGGCAGGCCGTTTTCTTTCCAGTCCCGGCGAATGTGCTCATTCATGGAATGGGACACCACGCAGACCGTACCCCCTGCCTCTACATGACGCCACAGCAGCTCCCGCATCCCGTCATAGACCTTGGGAATGTGCCCCCGGACATATTCCCGCCAGAATTCCTGCTCATGAATGAGTTCCTCGTCTGTCATATCAAAATATTTCCGGCACATGGGAATGAAGCCGGGGTCAAAATTCGTCAGGAAGTATTCCTCCAAGCTCATGGTCCTGCCGGGTCGATAAAGCTTCAGATATTCTAAAAAGCAGGGGTAATGGATGGTGGCGGTGCTGTTCACCACCGTATCGTCATGATCCATGACCAAACATGGGTATTTCAAGAAGATCCCTCCTCACTACAAAGTTGGCGCAGGACTTCCGGGGTATCGCAGTCCAGCAGCTCCCGTTTCGGCAGCTCTACCATGATTACCTTTTCGGGAAAAGAGCGGGCCACGGCGCTGCCGCCCCGGTCACCCTGCAGATTGCACAGGGCGGGAAAGAACTCCCTTGGGAATACGCAGGGATTGCCCGGCTTTCCATCGTGGGCGGCCCGAATGATGCGGTCCGGATGCAAACGCCATTCGTCCAAAAGCTTTTGGACACTTTCTCTTTTCAGCAACGGCTGATCCGCCACTAAAAAGCAGATGGCATTATACTGGGTCATGGCCATGGTGCCAAGACGGACCGAACGGCTGATGCCCAGCTCCGGGCGATGGTTCCAAACCACGGTCATCTGCTGCTCTCGGGCGAGGGCGGCAATCTGAGAATCGCCTGTGACCACAGCGGCTGGACAGCCCTCCGGCACTGCCTGCATGGCCCTGCGGATGAGGCTTACCCCGGAAAACTCCGCATGGAGCTTGTCGCCGCCAAAGCGCATCCCACTTCCTGCGGCTAAGATCACGCAGCCAATCTTCATTTCCTCACCCCCTGATCGTATAACAGTATACCTTATGGGCGGGGTATCTGTCAATGTGCTGAATTTTGGTGTATAATTTTCGTCACCCATCATACAAAATGACTTCCCAAAGAAAAATTTTCGTGATATAATATTGGGTAATAAACTGGGATAGATATATCTCAGGTCAGAATATTCACAGGAGGTCTGCCTTATGAGTCAAATCGGTAAAAGTGTTCCCCGCGTTGACAGCTATGACAAGGTGACAGGCAGGACACAGTATTGCGACGATCTTGCGCCGCGAAATGCGCTGGTGGTGAAGATCAAGCATTCCTCCGTTGCCCATGGCTATGTAACATCAGTCGATATATCCGAGGCCCTGAAGATCCCGGGTGTGGTGAAGATCCTCACCTGCTTCGATGTGCCGGATCTTCCCTTCCCCACGGCGGGCCATCCCTGGTCCACAGACCCGGGCCATCAGGATGTGGCTGACCGCCTGCTGCTCAACCGCCATGTCCGCTATTATGGCGACGAGGTGGCGGCGGTAGTGGCAGAGGATGAAGTAGCCGCCATGCAGGCTGTCCGGGCGATTCGGGTGGAATATGAAGAGCTGCCCTTCGTGCTGGATGTGCGCAAGGCCATGGAAGAAGGTCAGCCTCAGATCCATGAGGAGTATCCCGGCAATGTACTGGCACACAGCACCCTCAAGGTGGGCAACTATGAAGCCGCCATTCAGGAACCGGGTCTTACCAAGATCGAAGGCTGGTACGATACTCCCACGGTGCAGCACTGCCACATTGAGAATCATATCTGCTATGCCTATGAGGAAAACGGCAGGGTGGTGGTGGTTTCCTCTACCCAGATCCCCCATATCGTCAGGCGCTGCGTGGGTCAGGCGCTGGGCATTCCCTGGGGCAAGGTGCGTATCATCAAGCCCTACATCGGCGGCGGCTTCGGTAATAAGCAGGATGCTCTGTATGAGCCGCTTTGCGCCTGGCTTTGCACCCAGGTGGGCGGCCGCCCGGTGAAGCTGGATGTATCCCGAGAGGAGACCTTCGTCAGCAACCGTGTGCGCCATGCCATCCGCACCCATATCATCTCCTGGGTGCGTCCCGACGGCAGCTTTGCTGCCCGCAAGATCGAGTGCTTCTCCGATCAGGGCGGCTATGCCTCCCATGGTCACGGCATTGCGGCAAAGGGAATGAACTGCTTCCATCAGCTCTATCCCTGCGCCAATGTGGAAGGGGACGCATGGACGGTGTATACCAACAAGGCGGTGGCCGGTGCCATGCGCGGCTACGGCATCCCTCAGGCCATGTTTGCCGTGGAGGCACACACCGATGACATCTGCCGTCAGATGGGATTCCACCCCTTGGAATACCGCATGAAATATCTCATGCCTCAGGGTTATCGGGACGATTTCAGCAAGAACGAAAATTACTATGATTCCTTCCGCCAGTGCCTTGACAAAGGCAAGGCTTACATAGATTTCGACAGAAAATACGAAGAATATCAGAACCAGACCGGCAATCTTCGCCGTGGCATCGGCTGCGCCGCCTTCTGGTACAATACGGCGGTGTGGCCCATCAGCTTAGAGTCCTCCTCCTGCCGCATGGTACTCAATCAGGACGGCTCCGTTCAGCTTCAGGTGGGCGAGACGGAGATCGGACAGGGCGCGGACACGGTGTTCGCCCAGATGGCAGCGGAGAGCCTTGGCATTTGCTACCGGGATGTTCATGTGGTTTCCTGTCAGGACACGGATGTGACTCCCTTTGGTACCGGCGCTTATGCCTCCCGCCAGACCTATGCCGCTGGCTTTGCCATCCGTCAGACGGCGGAGAAGCTGAAGCGGGAGATTTTAGACTATGCCTGCGAGCTGACCCGTCAGGCGGTGTTCAATCTGGATATCATCGACGGCGAGATCGTCCGCATCACCGATGGCCGTGTGCTCATGACCTTGGGCGATTTGGCCACGGAGGCGCTTTATAGCCTGAGCCATTCCCGCCATCTGCAGGCGGAGTCCACCTATCAGATCAAGAACAATGCCTATTCCTTCGGCTGCTGCTTCGCGGAGGTGGAGGTGGATGTCAAGCTCTGTAAGGTGCGTCTGGTGGATATCATCAATGTCCATGACTGCGGCAAGCTGATGAACCCCGCCCTGGCAGAAGCGCAGGTGCATGGTGGTATGTCCATGGGCATCGGCTATGCCCTGTCCGAGCAGCTCCTGTTCGACGCACGCACCGGCAGAACGCTGAACAACAACCTTTTGGACTACAAGCTGTCCACCACCATGGATCATCCCCATTTAGAGGCACAGTTTATTGAGAATTTCGAGCCCACCTCTGCCTACGGCACCAAGGCCCTTGGCGAACCCCCGGCCTGCCCGGTGGCACCCGCCATCCGCAATGCCATTTTGCAGGCAACGGGTGTGGGCATTGATCGAATCCCCATCACACCCCATGTCCTCTTTGCCCGCTTCCGGGAAGAGGGACTGCTTTGAGGAAAGGAGGTTTCCCTTATGTATGATATGAAAGCGTTATACGAGGCATTTTCTGTGGAGGAAGCGGTGGCGCTTCGATTGGCGCATCCCGAAGCAAAGATCATTGCCGGCGGCTCCGATGTCCTGGTGCAGATGCGCGAAGGCCGCTTAGCCGGGATGGAGTTGATCTCCATTTACGGCATCGATGCCCTTCGCGGTGTCAGCATCGACGAGGAGGAAAACATCCGCATCGGTTCTCTTACCTCCTTCTCCCATATTACCAAGGACCCCATCATTCAGAAGTACATCAATGTGCTGGGCGAAGCGGTGGATCAGGTGGGCGGCCCCCAGATCCGAAACATCGGCACCATCGGCGGCAACACCTGCAACGGTGTCACCTCCGCGGATTCCGCCTCCACCCTCCACGCATGGGATGCCATCGTGGAGCTGACGGGCAAAAACGGTGTGCGCCGCCAGAGCATCCGTGAGTTCTATATCAAGGCCGGTACCGTGGATATCCGGGTGGAGGACGGCGAAATTCAGACCGCCATCCTGATCCCGAAGGAAAGCTACGAAAACTGCTTCGGCTATTATCATAAGTATGCCATGCGAAATGCCATGGACATTGCCACCACAGGCTGCAGCGTGAATGTGGTGCTGAGTGAGGATAAGAAGACCATCGTCAGAGCGCGCATCGGCTACGGTGTGGCAGGCCCCATCCCCATGCGGGCAGAATCCGCTGAGGCAGCGGCCAATGGTCAGCCGGTTCACATGGAGACGGTGGAAGCCTTCGGCAATGCAGTGCTCAATGACATCCGGCCTCGTGATTCCTGGCGCGCCTCCAAGGCGTTCCGTGAGCATATCGCGGTGGAAATGGCAAAGCGCTGCCTGATTGAAGCCATCCTACGGGCAGGAGGTGAGCTGTAATGGAACGGCAGTTCAAAAAAATCAAATTCTGGCTCAATGACAGAGAAGTGGAGACCATGGTGGATGTCCGCGCCTCGCTGACGGATCTGCTTCGCAATGATTTCCGCATGACCTCCGTGAAGAAGGGCTGCGAGGTGGGCGAATGCGGCGCCTGCAATGTGCTCATTGACGGCGAATGCTTCAATTCCTGCATCTATTTAGCGGTCTGGGCGGACGGCAAGCACATCCGTACCTTGGAAGGGCTTCTTGGCCCCAACGGGGAGCTGAGCGACATTCAGGAAGCTTTCATCGAGGAAACGGCAGTACAGTGCGGCTTCTGCACCCCCGGCTTCCTGATGACGGCAGTGGAAATTTTAGAGAGCGGAAAAGAATACACGGATGATGAGCTCCGCAAGCTCCTGTCAGGACATCTGTGCCGCTGTACCGGCTATGAGAATGTGGTGCGGGCAGTGAAAAAAACCATGCTGCGCCGTCTTGGCAAGGCAGAAGGAGAAGAAAAATGAAAGGCAACATCAATATAAAGCAGCTTTGGACGGATAAGAAGCGCACCATTTTCGGCCTGCCCCTGTCCTTTACCCGCTATACCCTGGATGAAGAGCGGCTGTATATCCGCAGCGGTGTGTTTACCGTAGTGGAAGACGAGGTGCGGGTGTACCGCATTTTGGATGTCACCCTGCGCCAGACCCTGTGGCAGCGCATCTTCAAGGTAGGCACCCTGCACTGCTGCAGTTCTGATTCCTCCCAGAAGGATTTTGACATTCAGAGCATCAAGAATCCCAGAGAGGTCAAAAATCTCCTCTCCGAGCTGATCGAAGCCCAGCGCACCAAGAAGCGGGTCTACTATCAGGAGGGTCTGTCCATGGGCAACGATGATATCGAAGACATGGCAGCCGATCTGCACAGATAAGAACTTAGGGGGCAAGGGGACAAAAACCGTCCCTTTGTCCCTTCGTTGTAAGTCTGTTGCACAGATTGTCAGGTTTCACCGTAGGGGACGGGTTTCCCGTCCCACAAAGTATTGCAAATTCGCCGAATTGACAGGAGGTTCCCAATGAGCGATCCCATAGAAAACCAGGTTTCTGGTTTCGTTAATGTTAATGTTGCTGTTTTTGGAGCATCAAAGGAAGAAATCCGTGTCATCAAAATGATCCTTGGAGTCATTGTTGGAATCGGATTGGGAATCATAGCGATGTTTGCGGTTTTTTCACTCTTCACTTCAGCATGGGGAATGGGTGTATTCTTGTTGCTGATATTAGCTGGTTTGATTTTTGTGATTTATGATTATAATGATGAACCGACATATCGGTTGACCGATGAAGGGGCTGAAATGCAATCAAAGCAAAAAAAGTATTGCCGCAGTTACACATGGAATGAGGTTGTCGATGTGTGCGAGATCCTTATGGAATATTATAAGGGGCGTAGTCGTTATACGGTTCCCTATATTGCAATCATGCGAAGACCCCGGGTGGAACTGAACATTAACATCGCAAATAGCAGGGAATATGCTGCGGAACAATATGTTGATATTCGGCGCAATCCTGATATCATCGCGGTCCCCAAAACAGAGGAAACGGTCAGATTTATTTCGCAATTCAAAACGATCCAGCCGCTGCCGGAAAAATACAGCCTTGAGGAGAGGTGATAAGTGAAATGTATAGTATCATTCGATTGCTCATTGGTGGCATATTCCTCCTTTGCGCGATTATCATGATCAAGAAAAGCAATGCTGTAAAAAAGAAACTGCTTGTGATTCTCGCTGCAATCGGAGCGGTTGTTCTGACAATGGCATTGGCTTTCGTTCCCTTTGAAAATCTGTTTGTCACCTTCCATTCCCCGGAGGCAGCCTACGGGTATTTTACCGGAGAAACAAATATAAGAATCGTTGTGGAGGGACAGCAAAGCGATTATGTGGTTGGAGGCAGCGGGGACAAGAATGTATCCCTGATCGTGCCCAAAACAAACGATGGCTGGAAGGTTGGGATCGGGGCGGATACGAAGCTTGTCAGCCAAAGTATTCAGGATGGGATCGTATTATATGTATACCGGTATCAAAACACAAACGAATACTATCTCACCGTTTTTGATACCAATGGCGGTACTTCTGAAATAACCGATTGTATGGGTTCGGAATTCTACCCGGTTGCACAGGCAAATGCTGCGCTGGATAAAGAATTTGTTACCTACTATTCTTATCTTCCGAATCCGGATCCTTCGTATTGGATCAGTGTGAACAATATTACGATCACGCCTTTTGAAGAGTAAGGGACAGTGAGGGATGTGATATGATCGTTTTGGATGTTTTAGAATCTAAACGGCTTCGTGAAAAATACATATCCACATTCATCAACACAGAATCGCAGATGTACATTGACAGGGTTAAAACGCGCCTACACTTTTCTGACGGACTGTGTTATACCGGCTATTTGTGGGATTGCCTGAAAAAACCGGTGGTAGTTTCAGAATCAGAAATTGCCAAAAAACTGAAAACGAAAAAAGGTATCTACATTATGTGGGATATTCACTCGCAAGACCGTATTTTTGTGCCGAATTATTGGAAATATCCCAAAGAATGCATTCTCTATGCAAAAAACTGGTCAGAAGTGATACAGAAAGAACTTCCAGAGGATATCTATGTGTTTGATGACTCCTTTGCATGGAGCGCTATCTACACCCACGAAACAGATATGAATAATGACCCTTATTGCCTCATCCTCCAAGCGGATTGAAGAAGTGATTCGAATAAGGAAGATATAATAACAGGAGATAGCGAAAGGAACGCCTCATGAGCAGGAAAAAAGCAGATCAGGAATTAGCCGTCGTACGAAGAGCAACGGGATACAGGGTGCTTGGCGTGCTGCTGATCGTACTCCAGCTGTGTGCTGTAGTGATTTGCTTCATCGATTCGGTGCAGACAGGCATTGCCATGCTGCTGCCGCTTTCTATTACCCTTTTTCTGACATCACTGCTGCTGGCTTATTATCTGATCTGGAACATCCGGTTTTCAGAAAAAAAGATCAAGATTACCTCCTTGTTTTATCGGCGGGAATATGACTATTCTCAAATCAAAGATGTGATAGGTTATTCTCCGGGCATGGGGCCGGATGTGGTGTGGCTGATCTTTGCAGATGGGAAAAAGGTAACCATCTACAGCAATGACATCGGCTTTGCCAAAGCAAAAAAGATCCTTCTCATGCATCGAAGATTCTCTATGAAAGCGCATCAACGATGAAAGATCGGAGACAGAGGGCCGGTTCTCTCGTCCCCTCAATTTGACAAAGGAGGCCCATTGCATGAATAAGAAACTGCTTACCGCAATGCCGTTTATCGTCATGCCTATCTTCCTGCCGATCTACATGGCTTTAGACGGCAGTATTCTTGTAGAAGTATTTGGGTGCGGCTGCGTGCCATCTATAGAAACCAATATGCTGGGCATCCCCTTCAATGCCAATGATCTCAGAGCAGCCGTGTTTACGGTGCTGACCATCGGTTTGTCGGTGTGGGGGATGTTTATTTCCAGAAGATTTCATAGAAAAAGCACAAGGTTTTTCTATTGTTTGGCTGTGATTTTGCTGAATGCAATATTGGCCCTGTGGGTCATAAAAACATTTGTGTGGAAATAAGATGACAAAGGACTGCAGGGGGACGAGTGAACCGCTCCCTGCAGCTTTTTTTCGTCAAACGAATTAAATAATAGTATGAAAAGCCGGCACCGCTGCATTTGCAACGGTGCCGGAACTGCTTATGGGGATGTTTTTCGGGAAGCTGAGACTTACTCTGCCTCAAGGTAACGCATGATGATGGCTGCGATCTGTTCGCGGGTGGCGCTGTCCAGAGGCTTCAGGTAGGTGACATTGTTCACGGATGCGCCGGTGATGATCTCGTTCTCGATGGCCCAGACCATTGCGGTGGTTGCAAAGCTGCTGACAGAGCCTGCATCGGGGAATGCCTTCAGGTTGCCCGCAACTGCGGGTGCGCCGTTCTTGAATGCCTCATAGCGATACAGGATGGTTGCGATCTGCTCGCGGGTGATGACCGCTTCGGGAGCGAACTTGCCGCCGCCAATGCCCTTAACGATGCCGTTTGCTTCGGCCCATTCCACGGCCTTGGAGTACCAGCTGTCAGCGGCTACATCGGAGAAGGTGCCCTTCAGTTCCACTGCGGGCTCGTTCTCTACGCGGTAGAGGATGGTGACCAGCTGTGCGCGGGTCAGGGTGCCCTCGGGGCTGAACTTGTCGCCGCCGGTGCCGTTCATC
>SVMC01000029.1 GCA_015067585.1 Oscillospiraceae bacterium | reverse complement strand
ACATAGGGGCCTTTTTCTCCGTTTGCTTCGGTGTAGCCAAGGCCAAGGCCGGTATCCACCCGGCTGTCATAGATCATATAAGGCACCGGGTCACCGTCGTGACCACGGGTGGCCATCAGGGTCTTATGGTCGGAGAGCATGAGCAGGCGGAATTCCATTCCCTTCTCCTCCAGCCATGTCACCAGAGGCTTTGCAACCAAGTCATCCAGCTGACGGATGGCAAGGAGCTTTTCCTCCAAATGTCCGTTGTGGGTGGCTTCGTCCGGTGCCTCAATGTGCAGGCACAGGAAGCCATCGTCGGTGCTGAGGCAATCAAAGGCTGCCTCCAGCTTGCCGGCGTAGTTGGTGTCCACCTCGCCGGTGGCACCTTCCACCGTTACCGGCTTCAGACCGCACAGAGCGCCGATGCCATGCACCAGCGGGACTGCGCTGATGACGCTGCCGGTGTGGCCGTAGCGGTCCTCAAAATCCGGAAGCTGCACCGCAGTGCCCTCTGCCCAGATCCAGATGCCGTTGGCGGGGAGTTTGCCCGCGGCGCGGCGCTCTTCGTTCAGAGGATGGTTCTGCAGCAGTTCGTTTGCCATCACCATAAGCTTGCGCAGAGCCATGGCATTTTCACTGCCGTGCATCACCAGAGGGCCGATGACTTCGCCCAGATGGTCATGGGGAGGCGCTGCCAGCATACCCTCGGTGCTTCCGCCCGTCTGCACAGCGATATGGCGGAAAGAGGGGGTCGCTTCGATGCGAAGGCCGCACTGGGCCATGGCAGCGGCAAAGTCCGGCTGCGCGCACAGCCAGCGGATGAGGGTCATGGAGGTCTCGCCGTCGATGCCGCCGGCACTGTGGGAGGCAATGTGCTTTTCATCGAAGGGCACATCGCTGTCTTCCAGCGCCACCATATTGCAGCGGTAGCTGATCTCGCCGGGCTTCACTTCCACGCCGCAGCCTGCTGCTTCCAGAGGACTTCTGCCGGTGAAATAGACCTTGGGATCACAGCCGAAAATGGACAGGATCGCCGTATCGCTTCCGGGAGGCAGACCACGGGGTACATTCAATACAGAGCCAAGCTGAGATTTTGCCGCAAGAGCATCAATAAAAGGCTTTTCCGCCGCTTCCAGCGGGGTGCGGTTCCCCAGTTCGGGGACAGGGTTATCGGCCATGCCGTCGCCGATGAGGAGGATGTATTTCATGGTGAACCTCTTTTCAGTTCCACTCCGGCTGGGAGATCTTCCGCAGCACATAGTCTAAAATTTCGTCCTTTTCGATCACATCCCGGTGCAGGACTTCCTTCTCCTGCAGGCCGGAAAGGTTCTTGGGTACCGGAACACCGGTGATCTCATGGAGCTGCTCCATGATGGCAAATTCGTCGCCCTTTGCTTCCACATCCAGTGCGCTCAGCACTGCCACGGGGAATTTATAGGCAGAGGCGGTGGAGAGCACCACCACAGGATTCTTGGAATCGGTATCCTTCAGATACTGGTCTGCCACATTCCATGCAACGGCGGTATGAGTGTCGCACAGATAGCCATGCTCCTTCCAGACCTTGCCGATGGTCTCCTTCGTTGCGGCATCGTCGCAGCAGCCGCCCCAGAATTCCTCCTGCAGCTTGGCCACCATGGCATCGTCCACACGGTAGACGCCTTCGGTCTTGAGCTTTGCCATCAACTCTGCCACCACCGCATCATTGCAGCCGCTCATGAGGAAGAGCAGCCGCTCTAAGTTGCTGGAAACCAGAATGTCCATGGAGGGAGACACGGTCTTATAGAAGGGACGGTTGCGGTCGTACACGCCGGTGTGGATGAAATCGGTAAGTACATCGTTGGCATTGGAGGCGCACACCAGACGGCCCACGGGAAGGCCCATATACTTGGCAAAATAGCCTGCCAGAATGTCGCCAAAGTTGCCGGTGGGAACCACGAAGTCCACGGGATCGCCCACCTTGCACTTGCCCCACTTCACAAGGTCGGCATAGGCTTTAAAATAGTATACCACCTGGGGTGCCAGACGGCCGATGTTGATGGAATTGGCGGAGGACAGTCTTGCGCCCTTACCCGCAAGCAGGTCGCCTGCCTCAACTGCGGCGAAGGTGTTCTTCACGCCGGTCTGGGCGTCATCAAAATTACCGTTGATGCCGCAGACACACACATTCTTGCCCGCCTGGGTGACCATCTGGGCCTTCTGCACACTGGACACACCATTTTCCGGGAAGAATACAATGATACGGGTGCCTTCCACATCGTGGAAGCCTTCCAGAGCCGCCTTGCCGGTGTCGCCGGAGGTGGCGGTGAGGATGACGATCTCGTCTTCCACACCCTCGCCCGCTCTTGCCGCCGTGATGAGCTGGGGCAGCATGGAAAGGGCCACATCCTTAAAGGCGGAGGTGGGGCCGCGGAACAGCTCCAGCACATAGCGGTCGCCCACGGGAACCACGGGAGTCAGATCCTCCGTCTCAAACTTGCCGGTATAGGCCCGGCGGACTAGTTCTCCCATATTGGGATAGTCGGGCAGCAGAGCGGAGAGGATCTGCTCTGCCATGCCGAGGGTATCCTTCTCAAGGGCAGCGCGCCAATCAAAGTTCAGCGAGGAAAAATCTTTCAGAATGAAAAGCCCACCATCCGAAGCGATGCCGCGCAGTACCGCAGCCGTAGAGACCGCCGTCAGGGCATGATTTCTGGTGCTTTGATAATTCATAAAAAAACTCCAATCTTTTTCTTGCATTTTGAACAAACATATGATATATTGTTTTTCACAGAAAGTCAAGTGTTTTTCCTGCGAAAACATTTGTCCAGTTTAAGCACACAAAAGGGTGAGAATGAATGAAAATCGCATTATTAGGTTATGGCGTTGTGGGCGGCGGTGTTGACCGCATCATCGCTCCGCGCGAAGATATGGAAGTAAAGTATGTATTGGACCTCCGCAGCTTCCCTGAGCTGGGTGAGCGCCTTGTGCATGATTTTGATACCATTATAAATGATCCCGAAGTGGATACCGTTGCTGAGGCCATGGGCGGCCTGCATCCTGCCTATGAATTCGCTATGGCAGCACTGAAGGCGGGCAAGAACTATGTCACCGCCAACAAGCACCTCATCAGCCATTATTATCAGGAGCTGATCGAAGCCGCGAAGGAATCCGGTGCCTGCCTGCGCTGCACCGCTGCCGTGGGCGGCGGCATTCCGTGGCTGGTCAACCTGGCCCGTGCCCGCCGGGTGGACGATATCATGAGCATTCAGGGCATCATGAACGGCACCACCAACTATATTCTCGACACCATGCTGAAAAGCCCCGTGCGCTTCGCAGATGTGCTGGCAAGAGCGCAGGAGCTGGGCTACGCTGAGGCTGACCCCTCCGCCGACATCGACGGACTGGACATTCAGCGCAAGCTGATCATCTCCTCCAATGTGGCCTTTGATTGCCTGCTCAAGGAAGAAGATGTCCCTGTCTTCGGCATCCGCAACATCACCGACGGCGATATCCGCACCTTCACCGAAGCCGGCTTCGTATGTAAGTTAGTTGCCACCGGTCTGAAGACCGCCGACGGCGTCAGCGCATGGGTGGAACCCACCCTGCTGTCTTCTCAGGATATGATGTCCGCGGTTCCTGCCAACTTCAACCTCATCACCTATACCGGCGAATACCTTGGCGAACAGAGCTACTACGGTCAGGGCGCAGGCCGCTTCCCCACCGCCGCCAATGTGGTGCAGGACTGCATCGACATTCTGGCGGGCGAGCGGGGCTTCTACGGCAGTGCCGCCAACCCGGTACCTCAGGGCAGCCATGCCCACCCCTACTATGTCCGCACCAGTGCCAAGAGCGAGTGGCTTGACGAGCTGTTCGACCATACACTGGGTCAGGGCATCGTGACAAAGCCTGTCAGCAACCTGCAGATGCACGCCTTCATGGCCTCCATCGCAGCCGAGGACCCCGAAGCCTTCATGGCAGGCATCCGGTAAGTGTGAAAGGAGTATCCAACCTATGCTGAAAGTTCTGAAATTCGGCGGTTCGTCCATGGCGGACGCCAGCCAATACGCAAAAGTTAAATCCATCGTGGAAGCAGATCCCGACCGCCGTGTGGTGGTGGTATCCGCCGCGGGCAAGCGCTACAGCGGCGACCATAAGCTGACCGACCTTCTGTATCTGTGCCATGCACATCTGCAGTACGGTGTCTCCTGCGACAGCATCTTCCAGATGATCTTCGACCGCTATGCCGCCATCCGGGACACCCTGCAGCTCAAGACTGACATCGAAGGCGAAATGAAGCGCCTTCGTGAGCAGATGGATAAGGGCATCTCTCAGGATGAACTGGTCTCCCGGGGTGAATACTTCTCCGCCATGCTGATGGCAGATTACCTTGGCTATGACTTTGTGGATGCCAGCCGCTGGCTGCAGTTCAATTTTGACGGCAGTGTGAACCAGAAGGCCAGCTATGCCGCCCTGCAGCAGCTCATGAGCCCCCGTGGCATCGTCATCCCCGGCTTCTACGGCATCATGCCCGACGGAAAGATCAAGACCTTCTCCCGTGGCGGCAGCGACATCACCGGCGCTCTGGCCGCAGCCGCACTGGATGCGGATGTCTATGAAAACTGGACCGATGTTTCCGGCATTCTGATGGCGGACCCCCGCATCGTGGAAAATCCCCGCCCCATCGAGCGGGTCACCTACAACGAACTGAGAGAACTCAGCTACCTCGGCGCACAGGTGCTGCATGAGCTGACCATCTTCCCCGTTCGGGAAAAGAACATCCCCCTGAACATCCGCAATACCAACTGCCCCGAGCATCCCGGCACTCTGATTTTGGGTTCCTTTGATGACAACGATGACCCCGCACAGGAGGACTTCATCACCGGCATCGCCGGCCGAAAGGATTACTCCGTCATCACCATTGCAAAGCATGGTATGTCCTCCGAGGTGGGCGCATGGCGCAAGATCTTGGAGGTATTTGAAAAGCACAATCTGAATGTGGAATATGCCCCCTCCGGCATCGACAATATTTCCATGGTGGTCACCACCGCAAGCCTGACCCCCTGCCTCTACTCCATTCTCGCCGAGCTGGAGAAGGTAATGAAACCCGACACCCTCAAGGTGATCGACAATATCGCCATCGTGGCAGCCGTCGGCCGGAAAATGGCATTCCGCACCGGCGTTTCCGGTAAGATCTTCGCAAAGCTGGGCGAAAACGGCATCAATGTCCGTACCATCACCCAGGGTCCGGAAGAGCTGAACATCATCGTCGGCGTGGACAATAAGGATTTCAGCAATGCCATCCGTGTGCTGTACAACAGCTTCGTATAATTCCCTATCTACAGGAGGTAAATCATAATGAAGAAGTACAAAGTTGCGATTCTGGGCGCCACCGGTGCGGTGGGCCGCGAAATGATGAACATCTTAGAAGAGCGCCAGTTCCCCATTGAGGAGCTGCATCTTCTGGCAAGCCCCCGCAGCGTGGGCAAAAAGCTGCCCTTTGCAGGCAAAGAGATCGCAGTAGAGCTGGCCTGCGACGAAGCCTTTGCCGGTATGGACATCGTGCTGGGCGCGGCAGAAAATGACATCGCCAAGAAGTTCGCCCCCGCCATCGTGGCAGCAGGCGCGGTATTTGTGGATAACTCTTCCGCCTTCCGCATGGACCCCAATGTTCCCCTGATCGTGCCGGAAGTCAACCCTGAAGATTTCAAGAACCACAAGGGCATCATCTCCAACCCCAACTGCTCCACCATCATCACCGTGACCGCAGTGAATGCCCTCAACAAGCTCTCCCCCATCCGCAGCATGACCGTCTCCACCTATCAGGCGGTTTCCGGTGCGGGCGCAGGCGGCCCCATCGAGCTGGAGCAGCAGGTGGAAGCCATCCGCGTAGGTCAGCCGGTGGAGGCAAAGGTATTCTCCCATCAGATCGCCTATAACCTGATCCCCCAGATCGGCGGCGATGTATTTGAAGGCTACACCAGCGAAGAAATGAAGATGCAGAACGAAGGCCGCAAGATCATGCACCTGCCCGACCTGAAGGTCTCCTGCACCTGCGTGCGTGTTCCCGTGGTCCGCAGCCACTCCATCTCCGCCACCCTGCATTTCGACCGTCCCGTCAGCGTAAAAGAGGCCAGCGAGGTCATCGCCTCCGCTCCCGGCTGCCGTCTGGTGGACGATCTGGCCGCAGGTCGCTACCCCATGCCCATCGAGACCTCCAATCAGGACATCGTATTCGTGGGCCGCATCCGTCCCGACCTGACGGACGACAACGGCATCAACCTGTGGTGCTGCGGTGACCAGGTGCGTAAGGGCGCTGCCACCAACGCAGTACAGATCGCGGAGCTTCTGACCAAGGAATAATGCCAAGTCTACAGAAAAAGACAGCCTTTTCCACAGAGCTTGCGTATCTTCTGGGACTCATCGCCATCGCCATCGGCGTTGCCTTTATGGAAAAGGCGAACTTTGGCGTATCCATGGTGGTGGCCCCCGCCTATGTGCTGTATCGGGCGGTTTCTCCGAGCCTGCCCTTCTTCACCTTTGGCATGGCGGAATATGTGCTGCAGGCGGTGCTGCTGATCGTGCTGTGCATCCTGCTGGGCCGTATCCGGCTTGCCGACCTGTTCTCCTTCGTCACAGCGGTGCTCTACGGCTTTATGCTGGACGGTGCCATGCTGGCAGTGCGATCCATTCCCTTTGACCACATCGCCATGCGTCTTGGCGGCTATGCCTTCGGCATGGTGCTGTGTGCGCTGGGTGTGAGTCTGGTATTTCATACCTACATTGCCCCGGAGGTCTATGAGCTGTTCGTCAAGCGATTGTCGGAAAAATACCGCATTCCCATCCATCGCTTCAAGACCTGCTACGACTGTATCAGCTGTCTTGCGGCACTGGCCATGTCCTTCCTGTTCTTTGGCTTTGGACAGTTTGTGGGGGTGCAGGTGGGCACCATCGTGTGCGCCGTGGTCAACGGTACATTGATTGGCCTGATGAGCCGGGGACTGGAAAAACACTTCGATTTTGTGGACCGCTTTCCCCTGCGCCGCTTCTTTGAAACTGAGAAGGCCATATCTTGATTCTTATATGCATAGAAAACCCCATGCGGACGCAAATGTTCGCATGGGGTTTAGTATTGTTTAACGAATTGGGGAACAATGGAATTACACTCCGTAGTGAATCATGTATTTCCCGCGTTCGATTGCCTGCTGAATCAAAAGAGCAAAGGCTTGCAGCCGTTTGTCACGGCGAAATCTTTTGTCAGAAATTACGATATCCAGCAACTGGGGCAAGGACTTCGGTGGAATAATGGTAATTCCCCAACGGGAAAGTGCTTTTTGCGGCTGCAGAATACGCTTGCTATAAACATTGAACGTATCTATTTCCAGAAGTGCGTTCCACCAATCATTCAGATACTTGTCATCATCAATAGCAACACACCCATATTTCTCAGGGGCATATTTCGTGTAATCGCCTTTTTCATTAAAGTTTTCAATAATACCGAACTCTGCTTTAATCATGTTAATCACCTGTGAAATGCGGCAATCAAATGCCTGCATGGGTTTTATCATTGCTTAACGAGTTGGGGAGTATACGAGATGCGTATCCAGATCGATCACATAATCTGCGGGTTGATCGGAAGCATGGAGAAGCACTTCATATTGACAGCGGGCACAGAATATGGACAAAAAATCTTCCTCCCCAACCTCGGAAAGGATGTGCTTCACTTGCGACCTTAATTCCGGCAGAGAAAGGCTCCTGCCGTGGAGCAGGGTATCTCCATATACAGATTCTATTTCAATTAGCATGAATTCTCCTTACAAATGCAAAAAACATACATGATGAAAGAACAATATCAGTTTATTGGAGTAATATTTAATGAGATTGTTCCATCGTCGTTTTTTACGAACTTGCCATCAAAGTTGTGTTTGCTGTCCCAACCTCTTACTTTAAAAGAATCTGCAAACTGATATAATTTATGTATGCCGTAATAGCCGGTATATTGCTCCAGTGAGGTATACGATAGATTTTCCAGACTACTTGCCTCGATATCCCCACCAAAGAGATTTGCGTGATTGGCGAAAAATTCTATTGCGCATCTTTTACCGTCTATTATTTCGGAGACCCATTCAATCACATTCTCTTCGTCCAATAAATGACAGTGTTGAAAGGAAAAGTAAACAATGTATGGCGTAAAGTCATCAGCGGGAAAATACTCCACTCTGATATTTTCGTGCGAAAAAGGATTGCAAATTGTTGCATGGTATCCATCTTCTGAAATGATTATGTTGTACTTTGAAAAGGGTCCCTTAAGAAAGGCAAGCATGAACCTTATCCGCTCCTTTTAGAATGATTTGTATAGAATATGTTCAACTCAGCGCGACTTGCTTTTGGCGGTATTCAAAGAGGCAACCAGCACCCGTTTGATTTCTTCTGCCAGAGCCAGCAAGGATTGAAAATCGTATTCAATCAAGTGGGTCCGGCTTAAAAGTGTCAGCCAGTAGATGCTTTCGCCGGTTTCTTTCAGCGCAATGTGCAGCTTTGAAATGAAGTCTGCTTTGCTGTTTCCGTAGACAGCTTCATTGATATTTGCGCCGATGCTGGTGGCAGAGCGCAGAAGCTGCTTTGAAATGGTGGTATCTTTCTTTGTTTTTGAAAAATCTTCGTAGAACAGAACAATCTGCGTCGCAAAATCCAATGATTTCTCTAATAATGGACTATTCATGGCGATCACCTCTATTTTAAGATATCATATCTGCTCCTTTAATTCAATTAAAATCATATCCGCGAAGCGGATACAATTTCTCTTCACTCTTCTCTATTCACTTTTCACTGGAAACGACAATTTCTTTAGAGAAGAGAGAAAAGAGAAGAGTGAATAGCGAAGAGAACACCAAAAAGAAACGACAATTCCCTGACGGAAATTGTCGTTTCTTTTTGGTGGAGAATGCTGGACTCGAACCAGTGACCTCCTGCGTGTGAAGCAGGCGCTCTAACCAGCTGAGCTAATCCTCCAGAGCCTGTTTATTATAGCAACGCAAGCGGAAAAAATCAAGTCCCAATCTTTAAATTGTTAATTTTTCTTTTCTATCCCATTTTCTTGTTCCAAACCCTTGAAAATCTTGTAATCTTTTGTTACAATATTTTTACCGAATTTTCACGAAATGAGGTGTCACTATGAAATTTGTTTCCTGGAATGTGAATGGCCTGCGGGCCTGCGTGCAGAAAGGATTTTACGATTTTTTCCATGAAGTGGATGCGGACGGCTTCTGCCTGCAGGAAACCAAGATGCAGCCGGAGCAGCTAAATGTGGATCTGCCGGGTTATGCGCAGTTCTGGAACAGCGCGGAAAAGAAGGGCTATTCCGGTACCGCCATTTTCTCCAAGACCCAGCCTCTTTCCGTGCGCTATGGCGTGGGGGTGGAGGAGCTGGACCATGAGGGCCGCCTGATCACCCTGGAATATGAGCATTTTTACCTTGTGACCTGCTATACCCCCAACGCGCAGGATGGTCTGAAGCGCATCGACCACCGCATGGCCTGGGACGATGCCTTCCGCAATTATCTTGCGGAGCTTGACAAGATAAAGCCTGTCATCGCCTGCGGCGACCTGAATGTGGCACATCAGGAGATCGACCTGAAGAATCCCGGCCCCAACCGTGGCAATGCCGGCTTCTCTGATGAGGAGCGTGGAAAGTTTACGCAGCTTCTCGGGGCAGGATTTACAGATTCCTTCCGTTTCCTTCATCCGGATGCGGTGGGTGCCTATTCCTGGTGGAGCTACCGTGGCAGAGCCAGAGCCAACAACGCCGGATGGCGCATCGACTATTTCATCGTTTCCGACCGTCTGGCGCCTTTTGTAAAGGAAGCGCCCATTTACTCCCAGGTCTTTGGCTCTGACCATTGCCCGGTGGGCCTGATTTTGGATGAGAAAGGAGCTTTTGCATGAGATCGCAGCTTTTTCGTAGAATTTGTGCGCTGATCCTGTGCCTGTCCCTTTGCCTCGGCATGAGTGCTGAGGTGCTGGCCTATACCGGTGTCAGCAGTTGGGCACAGGAGGATGTGGACGAAGCGGAGGCACTGGGCATTATCCCGGATTCTCTTGAGAAGAAGGCCCTGTCCGGAGCCATGACCCGTCTGGAAATGTGCCATATGGCGGTAAACACCTTTGAGGAGATCACCGACACCTCCCTGTATCCCGCAAAGCTCAACCATTTTTCCGATACCAAAGACGCGGATGTATGCGTTGCTTTTGAATTGGGCATTGTGAACGGTCTGCCCGATGGCACTTTCCGTCCCAATCAGACCATTACCCGTCAGGAATTTGCCAAGATCATTGAGAATCTGCTGACTGTTCTGGGTTGGTCGGAAGATGCCCAGACCCTGAGCGCATTTCAGGATGAAGCGAAGGTTGGTTCCTGGGCCAGAGAGGCGGCTGCCAGAATGGTGGAGCTTGGCGTGGTCACAGGTGGCAGCGGTAAGCTGAGTCCCCAGGATTCCACCTCCATTGAGCAGGCAGGCATCATGTTCCTGCGGGCCTACAACCTCCTGTCCTCCGATGAAGAGGGCGAGCTTGGCGGCGCGGCGGACCCCATCGAGGGGGAATATGTCCCCTCCTATTCCGGTGCCAGCTCCTGGGCAGAGGAAGCCCTGAAGACACTGGATCTGCTTGGCCTGCTGCCGGAATTTGTCACCACCACGGTGGTGACGGAACCCATCACCCGTGGACAGATGTGCGAGCTTGCGGTGATGACCTATACCGCATTGGGATATGAGCTCCCCGCATTGGAGGAACCCATGTTCTCCGATACCGATCTGGAAGCCATCTCTCAGGCAGGTTCCCTTGGCATTGTCAACGGCTTTACCGACGGCACCTTCCGCCCCGATGAGCTTCTCACCCGGGAACAGTTCTTCCAGATCACCAGCAATTTCCTCGTTGCCTGCGGCCATGAAGAAGAAACCGACGAAGCACTGCTGCAAAGGGTCTACACCGATGCAGGCAGTGTTGGTACTTGGGCTTATGCTCCGGTAGCACTCCTGTACCGCATGGGCATCATGCAGGGCAACAGCCACGGCAATGCCGTCCCCCTTGACGGCACCACCTGTGAACAGGCCATCGCCATGCTGATGCGTACTTATCGTAAAGTGATCGATTGGTGCGAGAGCCATCCCCTCAAGGAGATCGTTGGTCCCCTGACCTCTCTGAGCATTTCCCAGCAGGTGGCAAATCTGGCCATCAGTCTGGTCGGCTCCAAATATGTATGGGCGGGCGCAAGTCCCTCCGTGGGCTTTGACTGCTCCGGCCTTGTGTACTATGTCTACAAGCAGTTCGGCTATAACCTCTACCGTGCCGGTGACGGCATGGCGAAGAACGGCATCGCGGTAAAGGAAAGCGAAATGGAACCGGGTGATATCATCATCTTCTCCAGAAAGTCCGATGGCGGCATCCAGCATGTGGGCCTGTATATAGGCGACGGCATGATGGTACACGCCCAGTCCAGCGCCACCGGTGTGGTCATCAGCCGGTATGACTACGATACTTCCAAATTTATCTACACCATCCGCCGCATTGTCTATTGATCCTCATAGGGTAGCAGACAGGTAAGATAAGCGACATTTTCGATCAGGACGGGCTTCAGCCGGTCCGGTGCGGCAGGGAAGCACATTGGCGCTTCCGTTTGCCAGCGCATGGCCAGCTCCACCCCCTCCGGAAGCCATCGGCGGCGCAGACCTTTTGATTCCGCTGACCAAAGGCTGTCTTTCTCGCACCATGCACAGGCGAAGACCGGCTTCACAGGAAGCTTTCCACGGCTGATACGCCTGCGGCAGATGAGGCTCCCTTCTTCCGGGACAAATACCCCCATCGCCTGCGGTACATACAGCCGCAGGATCTCCCGGTAGAGTGGGATGCGGGCGGTGAGTATCCGATAGAGGCCGTCCTCTTCAATTTTCAATGTGCCGACGGCTTCCCCCCGGCGGTAAACCAAACACTCCATAAAAGAACCCCTGTGCAAGGCTATGCACAGGGGTTTGTGATATTCAGGTTTTTTTGATGAACCGGTTGCCGCATTTCGGACAATGGATGTTGATCTTTCCACGATGCCGGGGCACGCGGACGGTCTGGCGGCAGCGGGGACAGGAGAAGTAACGGCTGTCCCGATCCTTCAGGCGGTTGAAGAACTGCAGGAACTTCTGGTTCTCCTTGCGGCGGCGGTTCACATCCCGGGAGAACATCCGGAAGATCACCAACGCCAGCGGGATATAGGACAGAACGGTCAGGAACGCCGTCGAACTGAACCAGCCAAGGATGGTCAGCACCACCCCGAGGATCAGAAGGGCATTATTCAGTTGATCCGTGCCGTAGCGGCCATACATAAAGCGAAAAAAGCTTTGCTTCCAGCGCTGAAACATAGAGATCACCAAATGCATCAAAGGTAGATGGATGCATTCCTTTTTATTTTTTCATAGACCTTTGTATTATAGTGCAGTTTGGCGATTTTTCAACCGATTGGGATAGAAATTTACGAATTGTTCACTTTTTCTTCTGCACATTCAGCACCACCACGGCACAAAGCAGCAGCGCAATGCCCACAGCCGCACTCAGATCGATGGTCTCCTGAAAGGCGATGGCCCCCAGTACCGCTGCCGACACCAGCTCCAGAGAGGCGATGATGGAGGCGCGGCCCGGTTCCAGCTTCGTCAGGCCAATGGTATAGATGAGATAAGCGGCGAAGCCGGTGGTGACACCCAGCAACATCATGGGAAGCAGCAGGGTATAGTCTGCCACAGCGGCAGCCACGATCTTCCCCGGGTCAGCCAGCAGGGTGCAGGCCGCCATACCAAATACGAAGGCGTAAAATGTGATGGTCCAGCTGTCATATTTCCGGTCCAGCGCTACCCGGCCAAAAATGGAGTACAGGGCGTAGGCGAAGCCGGAGCCAAGGCCAAGAAACAGTGCCTTCGGCGTCAGGGAGAGTTCGCCCCCGGCGATGCCGGAAACCAGCGCACAGCCCACAAAAGCAAGCAGTAGGGCCAGAAGCTTGCGCCCGGTCATTTTTTCCCGGAAGAACACAAGGCTCATCAGCATCACGAAAATGGGGGCAGTGTAGAGCAGGGTACCCGCCACGGCCAAACTGCTGACCTGAATGGACTCGCTGTAGCAGTAGTTCATGCACAGCAGGCTCAGAATGCCCGCGCCCGCAAAGATCCAAAGGTCCTTGAGTTTCACACGAAGCCGTTCCCGATGGAAGGGGATGAGATACAGCGCCATGGACAATACACTGACGCTCATACGCACCAGCGTGATATCCCATGTGCTCAATCCGGCGGCGCGAAGGCTGCGGACATAGATGCCCACGGTGCTCCACAAAATGCCTGCCAGCAGCACCAGTACGGTACCCAGCAGCATATTTTTTTGTTCACTGGTTATCTTCATAGCTTTTACAATAGGGGGCCAGAGTACACAGGCCGCATTTCGGAGATCTCGCCACGCAGACCGCACGGCCGTGCAGCACGATGCGATGGCAAAAATCGGAGCTTTCTTTTGGGGGAAGGATCTCACGGAGCTGATGCTCCACCTTCACAGGGTCCTTGCCCTGAGCAAGTCCCAGCTTGTTGCAGATGCGGATGCAGTGGGTGTCGCACACCACCGCGCCCTCCTGCCCATACAGGTCGCCCAGCAGGAGATTGGCGGTCTTTCTGCCCACACCGGGGAGCTTTAAGAGGTCTTCCATCGTATCGGGGACTCTGCCGCCGTAGTCTGACAGCAGCATCTGGCAGGCCAATACGATATCCCGGGCCTTATGCTTGTAAAATCCGCAGGAATGCACATATTCCTCCACCTCTTCCACATCAGCGCCTGCAAAGGCTTCCAATGTGGGATAGCGGGCAAAGAGGGCAGGGGTTACTAAATTCACCCGGGCATCGGTACACTGGGCAGACAAGCGCACCGCGATCATCAGTTCATAGTCCTTTTGTGCGTGGAGGGCGCAGGGCGCTTCGGGGTATTCTTCTTTTAGTGCCTGCAGCACGCCGCTGACCCGTTCGGAGATATCCATGTTCATTCCCCCTTTTGTGCCATAGTATAACACACAATTCCAGATTTCGCAAACACTCCGTCACCCCTTGCTTAATCCATAAAAATGCTGTAAAATAATAATAAGGAAGGGGGTGCTGCGTATGTACCAGCCGCTGGCAGACGAACTGCGGCCAAAGACACTAAATGAGGTATATGGGCAGGAATCGATCCTTGGTGAGGGGAAGATGCTGCGACGCATCATCGAATCCGGCAAGATCCCCAATCTGATCTTCTACGGCCCTTCCGGTACAGGCAAAACTACCGTAGCCAACATCATTGCCGAGCGCACCCGGCGCAAGCTTTTCAAGCTCAATGCCACCACCGCCTCCACTTCGGATATCCGGGAGATCGTATCTCAGCTTGACACCATGCTGGCCCCCAACGGAGTGCTCTTGTATCTGGATGAGATCCAGTCCTTCAATAAAAAGCAGCAGCAGACCCTGCTGGAGCACATTGAAAACGGCAAGATCACCCTGATCGCTTCCACCACGGAAAACCCCTATTTTTATGTATTCAATGCCATTCTGAGCCGTTCTACGGTGTTTGAGTTCAAGCAGCTCGACCCCGAGGCGGTGATGCAGGCGGTGCGCCGTGCCATCGCCTATATGGAGAATAAAACGGGCCTTCGCACCGAATGCGAGCCCGGCGCGCTGGAGCATATCTCCTTCTCCTGCGGTGGGGACCTCCGCAAGGCCCTCAACGCAGTGGAGGTGCTGTTCTCCGCTGCCGGAACCGACAGCGAGATCCTCCATATCACCCTTGCCGATGCCAAAACCGTCACCCAGCGCTCCGCCATGCGCTATGACCGGGATGGGGACAATCATTATGATTGCCTTTCTGCCCTGATGAAGTCCATCCGCGGCTCCGACCCGGATGCGGCGGTGCATTATCTGGCAAGATTTTTGGAAGCGGGCGATCTGCCCGCCTGCTGCAGGCGCATTCTTTGCTCTGTCTGCGAGGATATCGGCCTTGCCTATCCGCTGGCTATTCCCATCGTGAAGGCCTGTGTGGACACGGCCCTGCAGTTGGGCATGCCGGAGGCACGGCTTCCTCTGGCGGATGCGGTGGTGTTCCTTGCCACCTGCCCCAAGTCCAATTCCGCCCACGACGCCATCGATCTGGCGCTGCGGGATGTCCGCAAGGGTATCACCGGGCCGATCCCCCGGGAACTGCAAAATGTCCATGCCGACAGTGCGGGACAGGAGCGGGAGCAGGGCTACCTCTATCCCCATGACTATCCCCGCCATTGGGTACAGCAGCAGTATCTGCCCGACGCACTAATGGGCAAGCGATATTATGAATACGGCGACAATAAGACAGAGCAGGCCGCCAAGCGCTACTGGGACGAGATCAAGGGAGGTCACGGATAATGGATGTACGGCTTCAGGATGTACTTGTTATGAAAAAGCCCCACCCCTGCGGCAGCAAGGAGTGGAAGGTGCTGCGAACCGGTATGGATTTCCGCCTCAAGTGCCTTGGCTGCGGCCATGAGGTGCTGCTTCCCCGAAGCAAGGCGGAAAAGAACATCCGGGAAATACGCAGGGGAGAATAATCCCTCGACAGCCCATGACAGGGCGATGGTTGATTGTACAGCGATTGCAGACGAGTGCTGACCGCAAAGGCGGCAAGCCCGGTAAAAGCACCGGGAAATCATAGATTCTCACGACAAACAGGTTGCGTTCCCTATGGGAATTGCGACCTGTTTTTTGTGCACTGCGGGGTAAAATCCAGTCACCGAAAGGGAGGAGGGATGGGGTGAGCGTCTATCTGGATGTGGTGTTTGTGCTCAATGGCGTGGTGAACTATCTGCTGCTCAATGCAAGTGCCCGCCTTGTGGGAAGCTTTGCCCGCAGGGGCAGGCTGATTGGCGCTGCGGTTCTCGGTGCAGCCTATGCCGCCCTGACCTTTCTGCCGGGGTGCTCTTTTTTTGGCGGGGTGCTGTGGCGCATCGTGGCATTGGCGGCCATGCTGACCGTAGCTTTTGGTCTCTCCGGGCGGACAGTGCCGATGGGTGGGATCTTTCTGGCGTTAAGTCTTGCCCTGAGCGGTCTTGTGCTGATGCTCAGTGGCTTGCTGGGAGCAGAGGTCTGGCTTTTGGAGGGACGGGCTTTCTATGCGGTGGACGCAGCCACATTGGTCCTGCTGGCAGGGGCGATGTATCTGGGTCTGTGGCTTTTGCTGCAGGGCAGTATGGCTCACGCAGGCGGCGGGACCGCTGCAGGCACCATCGAACTGCGGGGCCGCCGGGAGAAGCTGACCTTACTCCGGGACAGCGGCAACACCCTGCGGGACCCCTTTACCGGCAGTGCCCTTCCTGTGGTGGAGTGGCAGGTATTCGCAAGACTGCTGCCGGAGGCGGCCGGGGATTTGCGGCTTTGCGGAGAGGATGCCGCAGCCGCAATGGAAAAGCTCCACAAGCTGCTGCCGGACCTTTCCATGCGGCTGATTCCCTACCGGGCGGTGGGGACCCAGCGGGCCATGCTGCTGGCGGTGAGGTGCGAGGAATTTTGCGTGGATGGGAAAACTCGTCGGGGCATCTATGTGGCGATCTCCCCCACCACGGTATCGGAAAACGGGACTTATGAGGGATTGATCGGGGAAGGAGTATAATATGAAGATCAGCGGGATCCTTATGCAGATGGGCGTGCTGCGCCCGTCAAAAATCATGTACATTGGGGGCAGCGATGTTTTGCCGCCGCCCCTCAAAGGAGAAGAAGAACAGGCCATGCTGCAAAGACTCACGGACGGGGACGAGGAGGCCAAGCAGACCCTGATCGAACACAATCTGCGTCTGGTGGTATATATTGCCCGGCGCTTTGAAAACACCGGGGTGAATTTAGAGGATCTCATCTCCATCGGTACCATCGGCCTCATCAAGGCGGTGGGCACCTTTCGCTCGGACAAGAAGATCAAGTTAGCCACCTATTCCTCCCGTTGTATCGAGAATGAAATTCTGATGCACATCCGAAAGATCTCATCCCAGAAGACGGAAGTCTCTCTGGATGAGCCCATCAATACGGATTGGGACGGAAATGAGCTGCTGCTTTCGGATATCTTGGGCACGGACGCGGATACCGTCATGCGCCCCATGGAGGAAAACGAGGAAAAGACCCTCCTTCACGAGGCCCTCACCCTATTGTCGCCCCGGGAGCAGAACATCGTCTGCTGGCGCTACGGCCTGCGGGGGCAGAAGGAGCGCACCCAGAAGGAGGTGGCAGACCTGCTTGGTATCTCACAATCCTATATTTCGAGGCTGGAGAAGCGCATTATGGCAAGGCTGCGGCGGGAAATCTCCCGCCAGTGGTCCGCATAATGCAGAATTTTCTAAATCACTTGCATTTTCCCCTAACAATCGCTATAATATCGTGGGTATCAATGAAAAGGAGTGAAGCGATCCATGATGCAAAAGGAAATCTCAAAATCTGTACTGCGGCGTTTGCCCGGCTACCTTGCCTACCTCAAGGCCATGCCGGAGGATGCTTCCCCCAATGTGTCCGCCACCTTCCTTGCCAATGCCCTTGGCATGGGCGAAGTGCAGGTGCGCAAGGACCTTGCCATGGTTTCCGATGGCGGTCGGCCCAAGGTAGGCTATAACCGTCAGCTCCTGATCAATGATATCGAGCAGTTTTTGGGTTATGACAATACCAACGATGCAGTTTTAGTAGGTGCCGGTCGATTGGGCCGTGCCCTTTTAGGCTACAGCGGCTTTGCGGAATACGGTCTGAACATCATCTGCGGCTTTGATGTGGATGAGAACATCATCGGCCTTACCAAGACGGGCAAGACCGTGCTTCCCATGCAGGAGCTGGAGCGGGTCTGCCGGGAGCGGAAGATCCTCATGGGCATCCTGACGGTGTCGGAGGAATACGCCCAGCAGGTCTGTGATGAAATGATCCGCTACGGCATCCGTGCCATCTGGAATTTTGCCCCGGTGCATCTGAATGTCCCGGAAGGCGTTCTGGTACAGAATGAAAATATGGCCACCTCTCTGGCGGTGCTGTCCAAGCACCTGTCCGCCCAGATGAAGACCAGCCTGTGATCGTATTTTTGCGGCCCGGAGCCTCCCTCCGGGCCGTTTTATTCAGAAACGGCAAATTTTGCTTGCCTTTTCAAGAAAGCTGTATTATAATACGGAAGAATTCAAATGAATATGCCGGTGTGATGAAATTGGTAGACGTAGTGGACTCAAAATCCACCGCTGGCGACAGCGTACCGGTTCGAGTCCGGTCACCGGCACCATGTAAACCCCGCTTTTGTCTGCAAGACAAAAGCGGGGTTTACAATGATATCCGTTCCTGTCGGAACGGGTGATATATCTTCGATATGATATCCACCTACGGTGGATGATATATGCCTTCGGCATATGAAGGAACGGATATTATATCATATTTGCTGTGCAAATATATCATACGGCTTTGCTGTATATCATATCGCGCAAGCGATATATCATTAAAAAGAGGTTCCGCACAGTTTTGTGCGAAACCTCTTTCTAATCTTAATCATCTTATGCGAAGAACAGAGTGTTCAGGGTCATGGGATCGATGTACTGGCCGTCCTTGTAGACGCGCATATTGCCGGAGGCGACTTCGTCGATGAGCATGACATTGCCTTCGGGATCGTAGCCGAACTCGAACTTAATGTCGTACAGCTCCATGCCCTTGGCAGCCAGATCGTCAGCAACGATCTTGGTGATGGCCTGGGTCTGAGCCTTCAGGGAGTCGTACTGCTCGGCGGTCATAACGCCCAGATCGACAAGGCCGTCCTTGGTGACCAGGGGATCACCCAGAGCATCGTTCTTGAAGGTGGTTTCCACATAGTAAGGCAGATCCTGACCTTCGGTGCAGTAGTCATTGTAGCGGCGGAGGAAGGAGCCGACAGCCTTGCGGCGGCAAATGACTTCCAGACCCTTGCCGAAAACCTTTGCGGGCAGAACTTCCATGGTGGTGGTGCCAAGGTCAGCGGAAACGAAGTGGGTACGGATGCCGGCGGCATTGATCTTCTCAAAATAGTAGATGGACATACGCAGGTTCACATCGCCCACGCCTTCGATGGTCAGGCCAACGCTGTTTTCGCCGGGATCGAACACGCCGTCCTTGCCGGTGCAGTCGTCCTTGAACAGCAGCAGGCAGTTGCCGTTGGGCAGTTCATAAACATTCTTGGTTTTGCCGGTATACAGAAGCTTCAGGTTTTCCATAGTGATACCTCTTTCTATAAACTCAAATATTAAGATGATTTGCCTTGCTTATTCGTTGGTATAATTGTCAAAATAGCCCTGGATATAGACGATGGGAGTGCCCTTATCGCCGGAACCGGAGGTCAGGTCACAGAGGGAGCCGATCAGGTCGGTCAGGCGGCGGGGAGTGGTGCCCTGAGAGACCATGCTGCCCACGAGGGAGGAGCCGTCCTTCTGCATGATCTTTGCCTTGATGGCGTCCTGCAGTTCCTTGCCGGAAAGATTGGAGAAATCATTGTCGGCCAGGTACTTCAGCTTCAGTTCGTTGGGGGTGCCTTCCAGACCGGGGGTATATGCGGGGGAAACCACAGGGTCAGCCAGTTCCCAGATCTTGCCGACGGGATCTTTGAATGCGCCGTCGCCATAGACCATGACTTCAATGTGCTTACCGGTGATCTCAAGCAGTTTGGCCTGAATATCTTCCACCATCTGCTGGCTTTCCTCTCTGGGGAACAGCTTGACGGTATCTTCGGTGGCCTTGTTGGAGCCAAGCAGACCATAGCGGGCATTCCAGCCGCTGCCGTCCACGGATTCGGTGAGGATGTCGTCCAGACCGAAGACTTTTTCGGCACCGGCGGCTTTCAGCAGGCGCTTGGTGCGGAAGCGGGTATGGATATCGCAGTTGAGAACGTTCTTGGTGTAATTCAGGATGGCGCGGCAATCGTTGGCGAAGATGACTTCGACTTCTGCGCCGCATTCACGGATCAGTTCGGAATAATATTCCACATAGTCAACGCCGGTAAAGGTGTGCTTGGGGCAGCCGAACAGCTCTCTCCACTGGGCCTCGGACAGAACATCGGTATAGGGATTGATGCCCTTTTCGTCCAGCAGGTCGAGATCCACCAGATGGTTACCCACTTCATCAGAGGGGTAGCTGAGCATCAGCACGACCTTCTTGCAGCCCTTGGCGATGCCGCGCAGGCAGATCGCGAAGCGGTTACGGCTGAGGATGGGGAAAATGACACCAACGGTGCCGCCTTCAAATTTGCTGCGGATTTCGGTGGCAATGTTGTCTACGCTGGCATAGTTGCCCTGCGCACGGGCTACGATGGCTTCGGTCATGCAGACGATGTCCCGATCTCTGGGAGCAAGGCCCTCTTCGTTCATAGCGTCAACCACAGTGCCGGTGACGATGTCCACCATGTTGTCACCCTCACGGATGATCGGTGCGCGAAGCCCCATAGAAACTGTTCCAAAAACTCTACTCATAAAAATTCCTCCGAGTATTGACTTATTCGCCTAATACTATTTATAATACAAACACAGGCATAAGTAAAGCGAATAATACTTACATCGGTGATAAGGAGGGCTTATATGAAAACAAAACTTGATTATTACCGTGTTTTTTATGAAACGGCACGCTTCCGATCCTTTTCCACCGCTGCTCAGCACCTGTATATTTCCCAGTCTGCCATCTCCCAATGTATCCAGCAGCTTGAAAATGACCTCAAAGTGCAACTTTTTGTCAGGACCCGAAAGGGCGTGTCCCTCACAAGCGAGGGGAAGATTTTGTTTGCAAAGGTGGAAAATGCCATTGCTTTCATCGAACAGGGGGAGAACCAGCTGGAGCGGCTTCGCCATCTGGAATCCGGCGAACTGAAGATCGCCGCGGGCGATACCATCACACGGTATTTTCTGCTGCCCTATCTTGAAACATTCCACAAACTCTATCCCGAGATCCGCATCGAGATGGCCAATTCCTATTCCTCCCAGATGCTCTCCCGGGTAAAAGAGGGCAATGCCGACCTGGCCTTTATCAATATGCCCCTGACGGATGACGAACTGGTGATTGAGCCATGCCATGAGATCCGCGATATCTTCATCTGCGGCCCCAATTTTCAGGCGAAGCCTTCCTACTCCTGGGAGGAAGCCGCAGAGCTGCCCCTGATCCTTCTGGAAAGGAACTCATCCTCCCGCCGATTCCTGGAAAAGACCTTCAAGGAAAAAAACATATCTCTGAACCCTCAGGTAGAATTCGCCGCCCACGATCTTCTGATCCGCTTCGCCTCCATCCATCTTGGTGTATCCTGTGTGGTGGAGGAATTTTCCAAAGAGGAATTAAATAACGGCTCCATCCGCAAGCTCAACCTCGACCCGCCCCTCCCCAGAAGAAGCATCGGCTGCGCCTACCTGAAGAACGCCCCTCTCTCCTATGCCGCCAAAGCCTTCAAAGATCTGATCCTGTAACAATATATCGCAGCATCAATGCGAATGCAGGAAAGGCCGATGAACCCAAGCGCGTTGAAATTGAAAATTTTTCAAAAAAATATCTCCTTATCCTACTTTACAAGAAAATCATTTTGCTGTATGATATATTCAACAAAATTTTAAATAAAAAAAGGAATTTATCTATGGAAAAATACTTGTTATCCGGCAATGAAGCCATTGCCCGCGGTGCCTATGAGGCGGGCGTGAAGGTCTGCTCCGCTTATCCGGGCACTCCCAGCACCGAAATCTTTGAAAATCTGCCCCAGTATAAGGATTCTCTGTACTGCGAATGGGCACCCAACGAGAAGGTAGCCGCCGAGGTTGCCTATGGCGCAAGCATCGCAGGCGTCCGCAGTCTGTGCGCCATGAAGCATGTTGGTGTCAATGTGGCAGCCGATCCCATCTTCACCGCAGCATACAACGGTGTCAGCGGCGGCTTTGTTGTCGTCTCCGCAGACGATCCCAGCATGCACTCCTCTCAGAATGAGCAGGACAACCGCTACTACGCCAAAGCTGCCAAGATGGCCATGGTGGAGCCTTCCGACTCCCAGGAATGTCTGGACTTCATGAAGGAAGCCTACAAGATCTCCGAGCAGTTTGACACCCCCGTTCTCTTCCGCACCACCACCCGTATCGCCCACTCCAAGAGTCTGGTGAGCTTCGGTGAGCGGGAAGAAGTAGAACCCGTTCCCTACGCCCGCAACACCCGCAAGTACATCTGCTCCCCCGCCAATGCCTATCTGAACCATCCCAAGGTGGAAGAGAACCTGATCGCTCTGGAAGAGTATGCCTGCACCAGCCCCCTGAACAAGGTGGAAATGAAGGGCAGCAAGATCGGTGTCGTCACCGCCTCCATCGCCTATCAGTATGCCAAGGATGTCTTCCCCGAAGATACCTCCTTCCTGAAGCTGGGCATCACCTTCCCCCTGCCCATGAATCTGATCCGTGATTTTGCTTCCAAGGTAGAAAAGCTCTACATTGTCGAAGAACTGGAACCCTTCATGGAAGAACAAATCAAGGCCGCTGGCATCGAATGCGTCGGCAAGGAGCTGACCGGCAAGCTGTATGAATTCAATCCCCAGCTGCTGGCTGAGCGCATCTTCGGTCAGAAGCCGGAGACTGTGGATGTAGGCGTCAGCGCCGTTTCCCGTCCCCCCGCACTGTGCCCCGGCTGCCCCCACAGAGGCTTCTTCTACACCATGAGCCGTCACAAGGACTTTGTGATCGCCGGCGACATCGGCTGCTACACTCTGGGCGGTTCCGCTCCCCTGAGCGCTCTGGACAGTGTCGTGTGCATGGGCGGTGGCTTCACCGTTGCCATGGGCATGGCCAAGGCCTTCGCCGCCACCGGTCAGACCAACAAGAAGGTCTTCGGTGTCATGGGCGACTCCACCTTCTTCCACAGCGGCATGACCGGCGCTGC